>NZ_BAAASR010000027.1:172661-270938 GCF_039532985.1 Streptomyces gobitricini
GCTCCGCGGGGCCCGCGGGACGGCCGCGCCGGGAGGGCGGGCCGGCCGTGGGCGGGGCGGGGGCGGGGCGGGACGGGCCCCGGCAGGTGCCGGGGCCCGGGGGATGCCGGCGCCCGGGGCCTCAGCCTCGGCGGCGGCGCAGCCGCACGGCGCCGGTCAGGGCGAGGGCCGAGGCGGCGAGGGCGGCCGCCCAGACCGTCCCGGCGGCCCCGGAGGCCGGTGCCGAAGCGGCGGACGGGTCCCCCGCTGGGGCGAGGTCCCGCGCGGGTGCCGGACCGGCGGGGGCGGGCGCGCCGGGGGCGGGGCCGGCGGGGCTTCCGTAGCCGCCGGCGCTTCCCCTGTGCGCGTACGCCGTGCCGGGCAGCTTGTCCCCGTACGCCGCCGCGACCCGGTCCCGGTAGGCGGCGAGGGTGGTGCCACGGGCCCCCACCGCGCGTACCGCGTCCGCGTCCAGGGGAAGCACCCTGGCGCCCTTGCTGACGTACCAGGCGTCGATCTGGGGCTCCCGGAAGACCGTCCCTCCGGGCAGGCGCCGGGCGCCTTCCTTCGTGTACCGGATCTCGTCGTCACCGGTCGCTATGTTCACCACCTGCCAGCCCTTCGCGCCCTGGCGGGCGGTCCAGACGGAGGCTTTCCGCCCGTCGGACGAGACGGCCCCGGCCGCGTGGAACTCGACGCGGGCGACCGGCGCTCCCGCCCTGCCCGCCACGAAGTCCGGCGACAGGACGCGTACGGGGACGGTGGGGCCTTCGACACGAGGGGCTGCGGCGGCCCGCGTCACGGCGCCGTCCCGTGCGAAGAACCGGGAGAGCGTGTCGAGCGTGGCGGGGGCGGTGACCGCCGCGTCCGGGGTGTCGGCGGCGGTGGCGGTGGGGGCGGGGAGAAGCAGCAACGCGGGGCTGAGGGCGACCGCTGCCAGGAGACGGTGCGGGGTCATGGCGCTCACGCCCCTGTCCGGTAGAGCGAATGGGTCCAGGAGAAGGAGTTGTTGTCGACGTACCAGGCGTGCGACGCCCAGTTGTAGCGGTTGCTGGAGGGCCATGGGTCCCCCCAGTACACCCAGCTGTTGGCGTCGTCGTACCCGTAGATCACGTGCATGTGTCCGCCACCGCTCGCCCACTGGATACGGGTCTCGATGGGGCGGTTCGCGTTGATCTCGGTCTGGACGGTGGAGTAGCGCAGCCAGCCGTCGACGTACGATCCCGGGCTGACGCCGGCCCAGCGCAGCCCGTTCTGCACATTGCCCAGAGTGGCCTGCCAGTTGGGGCAGTCGTAGCCCTGCTGCCGGTTGAAGGCGGCGTTGCAGAACTGGTTCTGGGAGTAGGAGCGGCCGAACCAGGTGGCGATGGTGTTGCCGCCGGCGGCCCAGCACCAGTTGGTCTTCGCCTGTGCCTGCATGGTGATGTCGAGGCGCTTGGCGGCGAGCGTGGTCGTGGAGTCGCCCTCGGCGGTGGCGGCGGACACCGGACCGAGGAGGGTGGTCGTGGCGGCGAGGAGCACCGCGAGCAGGAGCCGTCTCGCTCTGCCCGCCGGATCGCCCATGAGGTTGTGGGGTTCGCGCATCGCGTTCCTCCGGTGGGGATGTGGGGAGGGAGGATCGCGTCCGGACGCTGAGGGGAGCATCGATCGTTGTCGGGAGCAGGTCAACACGCTTCAATGCGGGATGACACCGGGCTGTGAACGCCACTGGTCGACGAGTGAACGGATCCCCTCCCCCACCTGCCGCCCGTCGCCACCGGCCCGGAGTCGCACCGCCCCGTCGTGAACGTTCACTGAGGACTCCCATGGGACACACCGAGACCGATCTGGCGCAGATTTTGCGGACGGGCCCGTTCCACCTGGCGTTGCGTGCGGCGCTGGCGGTGCGCGGGCTGCCGCTCCAGCGGGTGCAGCACCATCTCGCGCACCGCGGCATCAAGGTCGGGGTGACCAGCCTCTGCTACTGGCAGCAGGGCGCCCGCCGTCCGCAGCGGCCGGAGTCGCTGAAGGCGGTGCGGGCCCTGGAGGAGCTGCTCCACCTGCCCGGTGAGTCACTGATCCGGTTGCTCGGCGACCCGGCCGGGGGCGGGGCGGGAAGGCGGTCGGCCGCCGGCCCTGGGGCCGGGCCTGCGCCTGGGCCTGGGTCCGGGTCCGGGGCCGGGTCCGGGCCTGTGCCGGCCAGGCCCGCGGGCCGCTCGTACCGCTCGCTGCTGGGGGCTTCCGGCGCGGTGGAACAACTGATCGCGGAGCTGGAGTCGCCGGCGGACGGCGGGCTCCACACGGTGGGGCACCAGGAGCGGGTACGGATCGGGGCGGGGCGGGAGCTGGTCGGCCGGAAGTCGCAGCAGGTGGTGCGGGCACACCGCGACGGCGTCGACCGTTACCTGGCCATCCACCACGGGGATCCCGGCTGCGACCCGGAGCGGGTGGTGGTGCGGGCGGGTGAGAACTGCCGTACGGGGCGGGTGCGGCGGCACGGTGACACCGGGGTGGTGGTCGCGGAGCTGCTGTTCGACGCGCGCCTGCGGGCGGGCGACACGTACCTCTTCGGGTACGGCTTCGAGGACGGTACGGGCGGGGTGAGCGGCGAGTACGTACGCGGGTTCAGCTTCGCGGGCGGGCAGTACGTCCTGCAGGTGCGGTTCCACGAGGACGCCCTGCCGGTACGGTGCCGGCGCTTCGCCCAGACCACGGCAGGTGCGCCGCGCGGTGCCCGCGGCGACCTGACGCTGAGCGGGCGGCACCGTACGGTCCACTTCGTGGAGCAGGGGGTCCGGCCCGGGATCCTGGGGATCGACTGGGACTGGGAGTGAGTGAGCGGGGCTACGCGTCGGGACCCGCGACCAGCTTGCCGTCGGTGACCTTCACCGGGACCTCGGGCAGCGCGGCGGTGGCCGGGCCCTTCAGCGCCTTCCCGGTGGTCACGTCGAAACGGCTGCCGTGGCAGGGGCAGTTGCCCTCGGTGCCCTCCACCTTGTCGAAGACGCAGCCCGCGTGGGTGCACTGGGCGCTGAACGCCTTGTACTGGCCCTTGGCCGGGCAGCTCACCACCAGGCGCTGTTCGCGGTAGAGCTTGGCGCCGCCGACCGGTACCGCGTCCGCCGCGCCCAGGTCGACGGGCGCTGTGGGCGTGGGCGCCTGGGCGTGGCCCAGCTTCGACTCGGTGGAGCAGGCGGCCGCGCCGACCCCTGCCGCCCCGGCGAGGGCGGCGCCTTTCAGCACGGTACGGCGGGCGGGCGGCTGGCCGGGCATGGGGGCTCCACGGTGGGCTGGGGGGGCGCGGTGACGGAACCGACGATACCGGGGTAGATCGGTGGCCCTGCGCGGGGGTTCGAGGCTGTCGGGGGACGGGGCCGACGGACTACGTTCGGGAGCGTGATCGTCGTCGCCGGGGAGTCCCTGATCGACCTGGTCCCGGACGGGACCGGACCGCTGTGCGCCCTGGTACCGCGGCGGGGCGGCGGTCCGTACAACACGGCGGTCGACCTGGGCCGCCTCGGCGCCGACGCGGCCTTCTGCTCCCGGGTCTGCGTGGACGAGTTCGGCGAGGCACTGCTGGACGGGCTGCGGGCGGCGGGGGTCGCGACCGGTCTCGTACAGCGAGGGACCGAGCCGACGACGCCGGCGGTGGCCCCGGTCGCGGCGGACGGGGCGGCGGGGTACGGACGGCGGCCCGGCGATGCGACCGACGAACCCGGGGGCGTGACCGGCGGGACCAGGGGTGCGGACGGGGACCCGGCGACACGGCCGTCGGCCCGGGGGCGTGATCGCCGGTCAGGAGGTTGCGGCCGACGGACCGAGCGATGCGGCCCATGGGTCCAGGGGCGTGACCGGCGGAGCCCGGGTGCGGACGACGGGACCGGCGGACGGACGGCACCGCCCCGGGGCGTGAACCCGGGGCGGCCGCGCCCCGGGGCGTGAACCCACGGCGGCACCGCCCCGGGGCGTGAACCCGGGGCGGGGCCTTCCGGCGGGCGCGAGGCCCGGGGTCAGGACGTGGCGGACCGGGCCGTGCTCTTCTTCGGCTTCGCGGTCTTCGCCGTCGCCGTCTTGCGGACCGCGCCGTCAGCCGCCGCGACCGTCTTCTTCGCCGTCCGCTTCCGTGCCGCCGGGACGGCCGGGGCGGCGTCGCTGACGCGCTCGGCGCCGAGGAGGTCGCGGAGGAACTTGCCGGTGTGGCTCGCCGGAACGGCCGCGACCTGCTCGGGCGTGCCTTCGGCGACGACCAGGCCACCGCCGCTGCCTCCTTCGGGGCCCATGTCCACGACCCAGTCGGCCGTCTTGATGACGTCCAGGTTGTGCTCGATGACGATCACCGAGTTGCCCTTGTCGACCAGGTTGGACAGCACCTTGATCAGCTTCGAGATGTCCTCGAAGTGCAGACCGGTGGTCGGCTCGTCCAGCACGTACACGGTGCGCCCCGTCGACCGCTTCTGGAGCTCGGACGCGAGCTTCACGCGCTGCGCCTCGCCGCCGGAGAGCGTCGGCGCGGGCTGGCCGAGCCGGACGTACCCGAGGCCGACCTCGGTGAGGGTGCGCAGGTGGCGCGCGATCGTCGGGACGGCCTCGAAGAAGTCGAGGGCCTCCTCGATCGGCATGTCCAGCACCTCGGCGATGGACTTGCCCTTGTAGTGGACGTCCAGGGTCTCCCGGTTGTAGCGCGCCCCGTGGCAGACCTCGCACGGGACGTACACGTCCGGCAGGAAGTTCATCTCGATCTTGATGGTGCCGTCACCGGCGCAGTTCTCGCACCGGCCGCCCTTGACGTTGAAGGAGAACCGGCCCGGCAGGTATCCCCGGACCTTCGCCTCCATCGTCTCGGCGAACAGCTTGCGGACGTGGTCGAAGACACCGGTGTACGTCGCCGGGTTGGACCTCGGGGTCCGGCCGATGGGCGACTGGTCGACGTGGACGACCTTGTCGACCAGGTCGTCACCGTCCACGCGCGTGTGCCGCCCGGGCACGGACTTGGCGCCGTTGAGCTCGCGCGCCAGGTGGGTGTACAGGATGTCGTTGACCAGCGTCGACTTGCCGGAGCCCGAGACGCCGGTGACCGCCGTCAGCACGCCCAGCGGGAAGGACACGTCGATGTCCCGCAGGTTGTTCTCACGGGCGCCGTGCACGGTCAGCCGCCGCGCCGGGTCCACCGGGCGGCGGACGTCGGGCGTCGGGATGGACCGCTTCCCGGCCAGGTACTGACCGGTCATGGAGTCCTTGTTGGCCAGCAGCTGCTTCAACGGGCCGGAGTGGACGACCTTGCCGCCGTGCTCGCCCGCGCCGGGGCCGATGTCGACGACCCAGTCGGCCACCTTGATGGTGTCCTCGTCGTGCTCGACGACGATGAGCGTGTTGCCCATGTCGCGCAGTCGCACCAGGGTCTCGATCAGCCGGTGGTTGTCACGCTGGTGCAGGCCGATGGACGGCTCGTCCAGCACGTAGAGCACACCGACCAGGCCGGAGCCGATCTGGGTGGCGAGCCGGATGCGCTGCGCCTCGCCGCCGGAGAGCGTGCCGGCCGCGCGGTTGAGCGACAGGTAGTCCAGCCCCACGTCGACCAGGAAGCGCAGCCGCTCGTTGACCTCCTTGAGCACCCGCTCCGCGATCTTCTTGTCGCGGGCGTTCAGCTTCAGCTCGCCGAGGAAGTCGGCGCACTCGCTGATCGACATCGCGGAGACCTCCGCGATGGACTTCTCCATGACGGTGACCGCGAGGACGATCGGCTTGAGACGGGTGCCGTCACAGGTGGGACAGGGCACCTCGCGCATGTAGCCCTCGAAGCGCTCCCTGCTGGAGTCGCTCTCGGCCTCGCTGTGCCGCCGCTTGACGAAGGAGACGGCGCCCTCGAAGGCGGGCGTGGTGTACGCCCGCTCCCGGCCGTACCGGTTGCGGTAGCGGACCTCGACCTGGGTCCTGTGCCCGTACAGCAGCGCCTTCCTGGCGCGGGCGGGCAGCCCGGCCCAGGGGATGTCCGTGCGGAAGCCGAGGGCCTGGGAGAGGCCGCCGATCAGCCGCCCGAAGTACTCCTTGGTGTGGCCGTGCGACCAGGGGTGGATCGCACCCTCGTCGAGGGACCGCTCCTCGTCGGGGACGACCAGCTCGGGGTCGACCTCCATGCGCGTGCCGATGCCGGTGCAGTCGGGGCAGGCGCCGAAGGGCGAGTTGAAGGAGAAGGAACGGGGCTCCAGCTCCTCGAAGGACAGGTCGTCGTACGGGCAGTACAGGTGCTCGGAGTACATCCGCTCGCGCTCGGGGTCGTCCTCGGAGAGGTCGACGAAGTCGAGCACGACCATGCCGCCGGACAGGCCCAGCGCGGTCTCGACCGAGTCGGTCAGCCGACGCTTGGCGCTCTCCTTGACCGTGAGGCGGTCGACGACCACCTCGATGGTGTGCTTCTCCTGCTTCTTCAGGGTGGGCGGCTCGGCGAGCTGGATGGTCTTCCCGTCCACCCGCGCCCGGCTGTAGCCCTTGGTCTGGAGGTCGGCGAACAGGTCGACGAACTCGCCCTTGCGCTCGCGCACCAGCGGCGACAGGACCTGGAAGCGGCTGCCCTCGGGCAGCTCCAGCACCTTGTCGACGATGGCCTGCGGCGACTGGCGGGAGATGGGCCGGTGGCATTCGGGGCAGTGCGGCTTGCCGATGCGCGCGAAGAGCAGACGGAGGTAGTCGTAGACCTCGGTGATGGTGCCGACCGTGGAGCGCGGGTTGCGCGAGGTCGACTTCTGGTCGATCGAGACGGCCGGGGAGAGGCCCTCGATGAAGTCGACGTCCGGCTTGTCCATCTGGCCGAGGAACTGCCGGGCGTAGGAGGAGAGCGACTCGACGTACCGGCGCTGCCCCTCGGCGAAGATCGTGTCGAACGCGAGGGAGGACTTGCCCGACCCGGAGAGCCCGGTGAAGACGATGAGGGAGTCGCGCGGGAGGTCGAGCGAGACGTTTTTCAGATTGTGCTCGCGCGCGCCACGGACGATGAGACGGTCGGCCACGCCGGTCCGCACCTTTCTTGAGAGAAGCGGGGGCACAGCCCCCGTCCCAGCTGTTCAAGCCTACGGGGGGCCGCCAAATGGATGTCTGACTTTCAAGGATGCCTCCACCGAGCGTATAGCACGCGCATTCGATTTCCGGCCGCGCTCAGCCACCTTCACCCGATCGTGTGGCGGCGCTAGGGTCAGCAGCATGATCGACCATGTGCATGACCTGGCCTCCGTACGTGAGGCGACCGACCGGCTGCTGGCCGCTGCCGCCACTCTGGACGACGCCGCCGTCGCCGCGCCGTCCCGGCTTCCGGGATGGACCCGCGGCCACATCCTGGCCCACCTCTCACGTAACGCCGACGCCCTCGTAAATGTTCTCCAGGGCCGTCCGATGTACGTCAGCGCCGAGGCGCGCGACGCCGACATCGAGCGCGACGCCCACCGGCCGACGGCCGTCCAGCTCGACGACGTGCGCGACAGCGCCGCCCGCTTCCAGGCGCAGGGCGAGGTGCCCGCCGACTGGGACCGCCGGGTGGAGCTGCGCAACGGGGTGACCGACCGGGCCGCACGGCTGCCCTTCCGCCGTCTCGTCGAGGTGGAACTGCACCACGTCGACCTGGGCGTCGGCTACGAGCTGGAGGACCTCCCGCGGGAGTTCACCGAGCGCGAGATCGCCTTCCTGGCCGAGCGGTTCACCGGCCATCCCACCGTACCCCCGACCCGCCTCGTCACGCCGGGCGAGGAGTGGCGCACGGGCGGCGACCAGGGTCCCGGGGTGACCGTCTCCGGTCCGGCGCCCGACCTCCTCGGCTGGCTCGCGGGCCGCCGCGACGGCGCGGCCCTGGACGTCACCGGCGGCGCCCTTCCCGTTCTGCCCCCGCTATAGGCTGGATCCATGACGTACAGCGGAGCGGTGAAGGTGGGCGGGCCCGCCGATGTGCACGAGCTGACGGACCTGATGATCTCCAAGGTCGCCGTCGGGCCGATGGACAACAACGCGTATCTGCTGCGCTGCCGGGCCACCGGCGAGCAGCTGCTGATCGACGCGGCGAGTGAGCCCGCGACGCTGCTCCGGCTGATCGGTGACGACGGCATCGCGTCCGTCGTCACCACCCACCGCCACCGCGACCACTGGGACGCGCTGGCCGAGGTCGTGACGGCGACCGGCGCCCGCACCTACGCCGGGACGTACGACGCCGAGGGCATCGACGTCACGACGGACGTCGCCGTCGAGGACGGGGACACGATCCGGGTCGGCCGGGTGGAGCTCACCGCCCGCCGGATGGTGGGGCACACACCGGGTTCCATCGTGCTCGTCTATGACGACCCGCACGGTCACCCGCACGTGTTCACCGGCGACTGCCTCTTCCCCGGCGGCGTCGGCAACACCCGGAAGGACCCCGACGCCTTCGCCAGTCTGATCCTCGACGTCGAGACCAAGCTGTTCGACGCGCTGCCGGACGAGACCTGGGTCTACCCCGGGCACGGCAGGGACACCACGCTCGGCGAGGAGCGCCCGAAGCTCCCGGAGTGGCGCGAGCGCGGCTGGTAGTCGCTCCGTACGCCTCCCGCGCGCCCCGTGACCCGAGGGCGTCACGGGTGGTTGGGCGCGACATGCGCCAGAGTCACATTCCGCGTACGTCCTCGCCCACGCCACCGGGTCCGCCTTCCATGGTGCGGCTCGCCGCCGCATCCCTCGCCGGCACGGCCATCGAGTTCTACGACTTCTTCGTCTACGGGACCGCGGCCGCGCTGGTCCTGGGCCCTCTGTTCTTCCCGACCTTTTCGCCGGTTGCCGGAACGCTGGCGGCTTTCGGTACGTTCGCGATCGGCTTCCTCTCACGTCCGCTCGGTTCTGTCCTCTTCGGGCACATCGGCGATCGGTACGGGCGACGTCCGGTCATGTTCGCCTCCCTGGCGCTGACCGGTGCCGCGACCGTCGCCGTGGGGTGCGTGCCGTCGTACGCGACGCTCGGCGTGACCGCTCCGCTGTTGCTCCTGGTACTGCGGTTCCTTCAGGGGCTGGGGCTCGGCGGGGAGTGGGGCGGAGCTGTGCTGCTGACCGTGGAGCACGCGCCCGAGCGGCGGCGCGCGCTGTGGGCGAGCTTCCCGCAGATCGGCCCCTCGGTCGGGTTCCTGCTGGCGAACGGGGTGATGCTGGCGCTGTCGGCGGGGCTGAGCGACGCCCAGTTCCGGGAGTGGGGGTGGCGGGTGCCGTTCTGGGCGGCGGGACTGCTGGCGGCCGGCGGACTGCTGCTCCGTACCTCCCTGACGGAGACGCCGCAGTTCCGGGAGCTGGCCGAGACCGGCAAGCGCGCGAGCGCCCCGCTGGTGGAGGTCGCGCGCGGTCACTGGCGGCTGGTGCTGCTGACGGCCGGCGCCCTGGCGGTCGGATACGCGATCTTCTACGCGGTCTCCACCTGGGCGCTGGCGTACGGCACCGACCGGCTCGGTGTGAGCCGAACGGTGATGCTGGTCTGCATCATGGCGGCGGTGGCCGTCAAGGGGGTGGTGACGCCGTTCGCCGCCATGCTGGGCGATCGCGTCGGGCGGCGGCCGATGTGTCTGGCGGGCTGCGCGGCCGCCGCGCTGTGGATGTTCCCGATGGTGGGCCTGCTGCACACCGCGCGGCCGGTGCTGATGTTCCTGGGGTTCACCGGGGCGCTGCTGGCGTTCATCACGATGTTCGCCGTGGTGGCCGCGTACCTGCCGGAGCTGTACGAGCCCAGGGTGCGCTGCACCGGTGCGGCCGTCGGCTACAACCTGGCGGGCGTTGTCGGCGGAGCCCTCACCCCGATGGTGGCGACGGCCGCGGCGGGCGGCTCGGGGCCGCCCTGGGGCGTGGCGGCCTACCTGACGGCGATCGCCCTGCTGAGTCTCGGCTGCTTCGCCCTGCTGCCGGAGACGCTGCCCAAGCCGGTGGCGGACCCCGCCCTGGAGTCGGCGGCCGTCTGAGGCACCGGCGCGATCAGCGGAGGTCGCCCTGGTGCCCTGGGACACCAGGGCGCAGTCGGTGGTCGGACTGGAGGACCATGACGTAGCGGTTCGGATCGACTCGATTCCGGGCTCGGTCTCGGTTCCGGTTCCGGTCCCGGTTCCGCAGCAGGCGCGCCGGGTGGGACCGCCGCCGGTACGGTCCGACAGGGTGGCCGCCGTGCCCCGGCCACCGGGGCGCTCGCGTCGAAGCAGACACCGGCCGGATCGGCCCGCGATGCGGACGGATCCGGCCGGTGCCGTGGCTCCGGCGGCGTCGCGCCGGTCTGCCGTCAGGCCTCGACGCTGTCCTTCGCGGCCTTCTCGGCTCCTTCGGCGGCCTCGCGCTCCGCCTGCTTCTTGGAGGCAATCAGGCTGGTGATCGTGGTGATGATCAGGACGCCGCAGATGACCCCGAGCGAGACCGGGATGGAGATCTCGGGCACGTGGACCCCGGACTCGTGCAGGGCGTGCAGCACCAGCTTGACGCCGATGAAGCCGAGGATGACCGACAGGCCGTAGCTCAGGTGGACCAGCTTCCTCAGCAGACCGCCGATGAGGAAATACAGCTGCCGCAGTCCCATCAGGGCGAAGGCGTTGGCGGTGAACACGATGTACGGGTCCTGCGTCAGGCCGAAGATCGCGGGGATGGAGTCCAGCGCGAACAGGACGTCCGTGGTCCCGATGGCGAGCATGACCACCATCAGCGGTGTCAGCACGCGCTTGCCGTTGACGCGGATGAAGAGCTTGGTGCCGTGGTACTTGTCGGCGACGCCGAAGCGGTTCTCGATGGACTTGAGGAGGCGGTTCTCCTCGAACTCCTCCTCCGGCTCGTCGGCACGGGCTTCCTTGACGAGCTTCCAGGCGGTGTAGATCAGGAACGCACCGAAGATGTAGAAGACCCACGAGAAGCTGGCGATGATCGCGGCACCGGCGGCGATGAATATCGCGCGCAGCACAAGGGCGATCAGCACGCCGATCAGCAGCACGCGCTGCTGGAGGTGGCTCGGTACCGAGAACTTCGCCATGATCAGAACGAAGACGAACAGGTTGTCGACGCTCAGCGACTTCTCGGTGATGAAACCGGCGAAGAACTCACCCGACGCCCGCGTCTCACCGAAGACCCACAGGCCGACGCCGAACATCACGGCGAGGGCGATCCAGACGGCCGTCCACGTACCGGCTTCCTTGATCGACACGTCGTGGGGCTTGCGCCCGATGAAGAAGTCGACTGCGATCAGGGCGGACAGACCAAGAATGGTCGCCACCCACAAACCCATTGAAACGTCCATTGCGCCTCCGGCGTCGTACGGCTACTGATCAGCGTCGTCGCTGCCGGAGGTCTCTTCCACCCGGGCCGCCCGGCATCCGTCGCCGGTCGCACCACGGGCCGGCGCCCCGGGACCGGTCTTATGTCCGACCATCCGTATTGACGGGCACGCCGCGCATGGGAGTACTCCCCTCCGCACCAAGAACGTTACCGCAATGACCAAAGAAAGGTAAAGAGAAAAGTAAAAGGGAGACCAAAACAGCAGGTCAGGGCCGCCATTGGGTACGGGCCCCGGCCACCCGGGACAGGACCTGCCGCAGGATGCCACTGCCCGTCGGCAACCGGGGCGGCTCGTACGTCCAGGCGTGGCCCACCCAGGGGTCGGCGAGGTGGTCGTCCGGAGCGGGCGTCAGGCGCAGCAGCGACCGCCACAGCGGGTCGAGCACCGGCCCGTACGCACCGGCGTCCTCGCGGTCGGCAACCAGCAGCAGGTGGACGCCGACCGCGGGGCCCTCGTCCGCCAGGTAGCGCAGCCGGGTGACGGCGCGGTCGTCGAAGCCGTGCGGGAAGTCGTTGACGATCAGCAGTTGGCCGGCGGTGTCCAGGCCGGGCGGGAGGGAGTCGGTCGCGCCACCGCTGACGGCCATCCGCACCAGTTCCACGCGCTGGGTGAGGTGGGAGAGGACGTCGGACACGCCCTGGGCCCCCGACGCGGGCGGGGCGGCGAGGACCCCGGCTCCGGTCAGCGGGGCGAGCGAGGCGGCCGCCGCGCCCGCCGGGTCGATGACGTGGACGGCGTACCGCCCCACCGGATGGACGGCGAGCAGCCGGGTCGCGTGCAGGACCGCCGTGTCCACCGCCAGCCGGCGCAGCTCGGCGTCGTCCATCCCGACGGTCGCCTCCGAGCCGGAACGGCCGCTGTCCACCCACAGGCCGCGCTCCAGCGGGAGCCGCACCAGCATCGGGATGCGCAGCTCGGGGCGCTCGGGCAGGCGCAGGTCGCCCAGGCGCAGCGCCATCGGGGCCTCCCGGGGAACGCGGTACGCGTGCCAGGCCGGGTGGTCCCAGCCGGCGTACGCGACGGGGAGAGCGGGCTCGACGACCTCGGACTCGGCGGTGAGCTGCGCGAGGTCCCGGTCGAGCGCCTCACGTGCCCGGGCGGTCAGCTCGTCGCGCTTCGCGCGGGCCGCGGCTCGGGCGGTGTCCCCGGAGGACCCGATACGGCTGCGGGGATCGGCCAGGGCACGGTCGAGATCCTGGTCCATGCGGGACTCCGCGAAGTCGACGGCGCTGCGGTACGCGGCGGTGGTACGGGCCAGGTCCTCGAACATGCCCCAGACCTGGTTGTACAGGCGCTCTTCCATGCATCGGCCGATGGCGTCTCCGGCGACGGGCGGGGCGGGCTGTCCGGGCTGCGCCTGCTGCGCGGGCCGTGCCTGGGCGCCGCCGGCCCCTTCCGGGGCTGGGGGCGGGACGGTGCCCGCCCGGCGCGGGTGGGCGTAGCTGATCGGGCAGCTCGGCACGGGCCCGGCGTGCGCCGGTACGGGCGCGGCGGTGGGGCCGGCCTCCGTGTCGGCGGGCGCCGTGCCGGCGGGCGTGCCGGACGCGGTGAGCGAGGTGCCGTGCCGGGCACGGTCACCGTCGGCGGAACGCGGCGGCGGGACGGCGACCGACCGGGTCAGCCCGTGGGCGACGGCCTGCTGGATGGTGGCCGCGAGTTCCGCGGCCCGGTCGAGGCCCTGGTCGGCGAGCATCGCGGCGAGCCCGCCCGCGTACCCCTGGCCGACGGCCCGTATCTTCCAGGCGCCCTGGCGGCGGTACAGCTCCAGGGCGACCACGGCGGACTCGGTGTCCAGCCCCGTGAGGGGGTAGCCGACGACTTCGGTGCCGTCGAGCGCGGTGACGGCGGCGTAAGGCGGGGCCACGGCGCCGAACCGGCTCGGACCGTCACCACCGGCGGGAAGGGCGAGGAGCACCGCCACCCGATGGACCGTCTCGGGGAGCGCTCCGAGGTCCACGGCGAGCCGGTGGTCGGCGGCCGCCTGCCGGGAGACCTCCAGTCCCGGCAGCGCGGGCGAGCCGGGATGGGCCACCATCCCGGCACCGCTGACCCTGCCGTTGTCGTCGGCGAGCGTGGCGCCGGCGATGACCGGTGTGCCGACCGACACCCTGATCTCGAGTCGGGTGTGGGGCAGGGGATGGTTCTGCCCCCGGACCAGCTCGGCCGTCATGCCTGTGTCCCCTCGGTGCTGCGGGCCTCGTGCCTCGGTGTGACCGCAGCTCCCGGCGGCCTGGCCTCCGGGAGCTGCGGGTGTGTGTGCGTGTGCCGTACCTACAGGTGGGGGAGCATCGACGGCATCAGGTCCTGGAACGTACGGCCGTTGGCCGGGCTGCCCAGAGCCGTCATCTGCCAGCCGGAACCGGACCGGTGCACCTTGGCCATGATCTGCGCGGTGTACTGGCCGCCGCCGTCAAGGGTGTAGCGCGCGAGCTCCTGGCCGTTCGTCTCGTCGACGATGCGGCAGAAGGCGTTCTGCACTTCCTGGAACGTCTGTCCGGTGAAGGAGTTCACCGTGAAGACGATCTGGTCGATGTGGACGGGGACCCGCTGCAGGTCGACGAGGATCGCCTCGTCGTCGCCGCCCTGTCCCGCGCCGCCCACCAGGTTGTCACCGGTGTGGCGGACGGAGCCGTCGTCGCTGACCAGGTGGCGGAAGAACACCACGTCCACGGGCTGCTTCTCAGCGAAGAGCACCGCCGACGCGTCCAGGTCGACCTCCCGGGTGCGCGAGCCGAACAGACCACGGCGCGGCGCCGCCTGCCAGCCGAGCCCCATCCGCACCGCGGTGAGAGTTCCCCCGTCGCTCTTCTGCAGGCTGATGGCCTGACCCTTGGTCATGTTGACCGTCACGCGCTGTCCCCTTCCGTTGCCTACCCCCGCGACCATCCGAAGGGTGCGGTTGCCAGCACCCTACGCAGCGGCCATGGGACGGCAGCAGGCACGGTCCGCTTTTGTGGCGGTGTTGCAACACAGCGGTGCCCCCGCGTCAGGCGATGCCCGCCTCCTTCATCTGCCGCAGCTCCTTCTTCAACTCGCTCACCTCGTCACGCAACCGTGCCGCCACCTCGAACTGCAGCTCGGCGGCGGCCGCACGCATCCGTTCGGTCATCTCCTCGATGATTCCCGCCAGTTCGGCCGCCGGCCGATCGCTGACCAGCGCGCCCTTTCCGCCCGCCTTGCCGGCCTTGGCACCGGCCTGCGCCGACTTGCCGAGCGAGGGCACGGGTGCCTTGGCGCCCTTGCCGTCCTTGGACTGGCGGTAACCGGTGCCGAGCAGCTGCTCGGTGTCGACCTCCTCGCGCGCGATGGTCGCGACGATGTCGTTGATCTTCTTTCGCAGCGGCTGCGGGTCGATGCCCCTGGCCTTGTTGTACGCGACCTGCTTCTCGCGGCGGCGGTTGGTCTCGTCGATGGCCTGCGCCATGGCCGGAGTGATGGTGTCCGCGTACATGTGGACCTGGCCGGAGACGTTGCGCGCCGCACGGCCGATGGTCTGGATCAGCGATGTGCCGGAGCGGAGGAAGCCCTGCTTGTCGGCGTCGAGGATGGCCACGAGGGACACCTCCGGGAGGTCGAGGCCCTCGCGGAGCAGGTTGATGCCGACCAGGACGTCGTACTCACCGGCCCTCAGCTCGCGCAGCAGCTCGATCCTGCGGAGGGTGTCGACGTCGCTGTGCAGGTAACGGACCTGGATGCCCAGCTCCAGGAAGTAGTCGGTGAGGTCCTCGGCCATCTTCTTGGTCAGGGTGGTGACCAGCACCCGCTCGTCCCGCTCCGTGCGCAGCCGGATCTCGTGGACCAGGTCGTCGATCTGGCCCTCGGTGGGCTTGACGACGACCTCGGGGTCGACGAGGCCGGTGGGGCGGATGATCTGCTCGACGAAGCCGTCGGAGCGGGACAGCTCGTACTGTCCGGGGGTCGCCGACAGGTAGACGGTCTGGCCGATGCGCTGCTGGAACTCCTCCCACTTCAGCGGCCGGTTGTCCAGCGCGGACGGCAGCCGGAAGCCGTGGTCGACGAGGGTGCGCTTGCGGGAGGCGTCGCCCTCGTACATGGCGCCGATCTGCGGCACGGTGACGTGGGACTCGTCGATGACGAGCAGGAAGTCCTCGGGGAAGTAGTCGAGGAGGGTGTTGGGCGGCGAGCCCGGCTCACGGTCGTCGAAGTGCATCGAGTAGTTCTCGATACCGGAGCAGGAACCGATCTGGCGCATCATCTCGATGTCGTACGTGGTGCGCATCCGCAGCCGCTGGGCCTCCAGCAGCTTGCCCTGCTTCTCCAGCTCGGCCAGGCGCTCCTCCAGCTCCCGCTCGATGCCGTTGACCGCCTTCTCCATACGCTCCGGTCCCGCCACGTAGTGGCTGGCCGGGAAGACGTAGAGCTCCTGGTCGTCGCTGATGACCTCGCCCGTGAGCGGGTGGAGCGTGGACAGCGCCTCGATCTCGTCGCCGAACATCTCGATCCGGACGGCGAGCTCCTCGTACACCGGGAAGATCTCGATCGTGTCGCCGCGCACGCGGAAGGTGCCGCGGGTGAAGGCCAGGTCGTTGCGGGTGTACTGGATGTCGACGAAGCGGCGCAGCAGCTGGTCCCGGTCGAACTCCTCGCCGACCTTGAGGGGGACCATCCGGTCCACGTACTCCTGGGGCGTGCCGAGGCCGTAGATGCAGGAGACGGAGGCCACCACGACGACGTCCCGCCGGGTCAGGAGCGAGTTCGTGGCGGAGTGGCGCAGCCGCTCGACCTCCTCGTTGATCGAGGAGTCCTTCTCGATGTAGGTGTCCGACTGGGGGACGTACGCCTCGGGCTGGTAGTAGTCGTAGTACGAGACGAAGTACTCGACCGCGTTGTTCGGCAGGAGCTCGCGGAACTCGTTGGCCAGCTGGGCGGCCAGCGTCTTGTTCGGCGCCATCACCAGGGTGGGGCGCTGAAGCTTCTCGATCATCCAGGCCGTCGTCGCCGACTTGCCGGTGCCGGTCGCGCCGAGCAGGACGACGTCCTTCTCGCCCGCGTTCACGCGCCGGGCCAGGTCGGCGATGGCCGTCGGCTGGTCACCGCTGGGCTGGTAGGGGCTGACGACCTCGAAGGGCGCCACCGAGCGTTCGATCTTGGAAACGGGCCGCATGCAACCACCGTACGACCCGGCACTGACAGTCGGGGGGCCGAGCGGGGCCGGAAGCCTGGGTCACGCGGTCGCCGGCGGGCGCCGGAGGCGGTCAGCGACCGTGGGTGTGCTCGCGGCGGCGGGGCCCTCGGAAGGACGGGCGCGTGGCCGGATCACCATGGGAATGGCTCTGCCACGGAATGGGCGCGCCCGGGCGGCGAGGCGCCGCGAGCCGCCGTCTCTCGCCGTCCCCGGCCACCAGCAGCGGGTCGATCATCACCATGAGCCCGGCGAGCAGCAGGAACACCGCCGGGCCGACCAGCATGGGGACGAGGAGCGGACTCGCGGCCTCACCGGCGCCCGTCGTGGCGCCGTCGCCGTGCAGGTGCACCCTGACCGCGGCCATGCCCGTGTAGTGCATACCGGTGACCGCGGTGCCCATGCCGATACTGCCTCCGAGGCTGGGCAGGAACCCGTGGAGCGAGACGGCCGCCCACAGGGCCGAGGTCGCGGCCACGACCGCGATCACCACGGAGAGGGCGATGGTGGGCGTGTCGTACTGGAGCGTGCCCGGCAGGCGCATTCCGGCCATGCCGAGGTAGTGCGTGGTGGCGATGCCGAGGCCTGTGATGGTGCCGCCGGTGACCAGGGCCATCGCGGTGGCACCCCGGTGTCCGACGATGAAGATCCCGATGCCGACCATCACGATGGCCACGGCGAGGCCGGCGAACGTGATGGCGGGGTCGTAGCCGATCGGCGTCTCCCGGACGGTGAAGCCCAGCATCGCGATGAAGTGCATGGTCCAGATGCCGGAGCCGATGGCGGTGGCGCCGAGCGCCAGCCACCCGAGTCGGGGAGCGCCGTGCTCGCACAGCGCCTTGGTGGTGCACCGCAGCCCCAGAGCACCACCCAGGCACGCCATGAGAAAGGCGGCCAAGGGTGTGACGAAGCCGTAGCTGAAACCGTCGACCGTGCCCTGCATCCGTACGCCCGCCCTTCGCTCCTCGTGCTCCGCCGTCCGGAAGCCTCGCGCGCGTCGCGGCGCCGGTGGTGCCATGTGTACCCGCTGGTACGGGCGCGAGGCTATGGCGCGTCCATGACGGAGCAAACATTCACACGTGGGTTTGTCGACATACGCCTTCCGGTGCGGCCGGGGCCCCGGCGTTCACATTCCGGCCATCTTCTCCTGTACGCCGGTTCTTCTGTACGCCGGAGAGCACGCTCGCCGCGCGCCGCCCCGGGACCGAGGACACGTTTCGCGCACTGGCCGAAGGGCCCGCACGGCACGCCGCCGCACGTCAGCGCGGGGACCGTGGACGACGCGGCGGGCGCGGTGCGGGTCGACAGCCTCGGGTGGGCGGGACCATCGTCAACCGTCCTGACGTGGTGCGGGAGGTGGTGCGCCGACCCGGTCCGCGCCGTGCCGGGCGGTGTTGTCAGTGGCCGGTCGTACGGTGGTCGGCATGGACAGCAACGGGCAGTTCGTGGAGTGGGCCGTCGTCGGCAGTGACATCGGCCCGCTGATGCTCGCCGCGACGGGCGAGGGACTGGTGAGCGTGGTGTTCCATGCCGACGACGCGGTGCGCGACCGGGCGTTGGCGCGGCTGTGCGGACAGCTCGGTGCCGAGCCCGTGGAGAGCGCGGCGGGGCGACTGGCCGAGCCGATACGCGTGCTGGAGGCCTACTTCACGGGTGCGCTGCGGGAGTTCAGGCTGTCTCTGGACTGGTCGCTGACGGCGGGGTTCAACCGGGAGGTGCTGCGCGAGCTGGCGTCCGGTGTGCCGTACGGAACGGTCGTCGGGTACGGCGAGCTGGCCCGCCGGGTGGGGCAGCCGGGTGCGGCACAGGCGGTGGGTGCGGCGATGGGCGCCAATCCCCTGCCGCTGGTGGTGCCCTGCCACCGGGTGGTGGAGAGCGACGGGGGGATCGGCGGGTTCGGTGGAGGACTGGAGACGAAACGCCGGCTGCTGGCGCTGGAGGGGGTGCTGCCGCAGCCCCTGTTCTGAGCGTGTAAGGGGTGGCACACTGCTGCGGTGACTACAGACCCTGACATACCGGAGCCGTCCGGGCCGGTCGGAACAACCACCTCGGGACCCCGATCCACGGCCGCGCGCCCGGCCTCCGTCATGACCGCCGAACTGCCCGCCCTGCGACGGCGGATCACGGCCGTGCTCATCACCAGCCAGATCCTGGGCGGGCTGGGGGTGGCCACCGGAGTCGCCCTCGCCTCCGTACTGGCGCAGGAGGTGAGCGGTACGGAGGCGCTGTCCGGACTGGCCCCGACCGCCATGGTCGCCGGGACGGCGCTGCTGTCCATGCCGCTGGCCGCGCTGATGGCCTCACGCGGGCGGCGGCCCGGGCTGGTCCTGGCGTATCTGATCGGGGCGGTGGGGGCGGGCGTGGTGGTGCTGGCCTCGGTCCTCGGGAACTTCCCGCTGCTGCTGGCCGGTATGGCGGGGTTCGGGGCCGGATCGTCGGCCAACCTTCAGGCCCGCTTCGCGGCGGCGGACCTGGCGGAGCCGGAGCGGCGCGGGCGGGCCATCTCCACCGTGGTGTGGGCGACGACCATCGGGGCGGTGCTGGGCCCCAACATCGCCGCACCCGCCGGACGGAGCGTGTCGGGGCTCGGGATACCGGCGGCGGCCGGACCGTTCCTCTGGGCGGCCGGGGTGTTCCTCGTATCGGCGGTGATGGTCGCGGCCCTGCTGCGACCCGATCCGCTGCTGACCGCACGGGCGCTGGCGGACGGGACCGAGGAGGCCACGGGGCCCGAGGGCCGGTCGCTGCGGGCGGGTGTGCGGGCGGTGCGGGAGTCACCTCGGGCCCGGCTGGCGCTGGTCACCGTGGCGGTCTCGCACACCGCGATGGTCTCGATCATGTCGATGACCCCCGTGGCGCTGAGCCACCACGGCGCGGACATCACGCTGATCGGGCTGGTCATCAGCGGTCACATCGCGGGCATGTACGCGTTCTCGCCCGTGATGGGCTGGTTGTCGGACCGGCTGGGGAGGCTGTCCGTGATCGGGCTGGCGGTTGGCCTGCTGGCGTTCGCCGCGTTCCTCGCGGGTACCGCCGGGGCGAGCCACGGGCAGACCGCGGCCGGGCTCTTCGTCCTGGGGCTGGGCTGGTCCGCGGGGCTGGTCTCGGGGTCCGCGCTGCTGACCGACTCCGTGCCGCAGGCCGCCCGAGCCGCGGTGCAGGGCCTGTCGGACCTGACCATGAACACGGCGGCGGGCATCGGCGGCGCGGGAGCCGGTCTGATCGTCGCCCTGGCGGGATACGGCTGGCTGAACGCGGTCGGAGCGCTGCTGTTGCTCCCGCTCGCCGCCCTGGTCGTGCGGCACAAGCCGGCTCGCGCGCCCGGGTGACATGCCCGGTCGGCGCGCCCGGAAGGCCCGGCTCACGCGCCCGGGTGTCCCGCGCCGGGCCCGGACGTGGCCGGCGCCACTGCGGCCGGCCCCGCCGGGGGGCCCGGGGACCCGGGCGCGACGGACGACCCCGCGTCCGCCGGGAGGACGTGGCTCCGGGCGGCCCGCCCTGGGGCGAGCGGGCACGGGGACGCGCACGGCGGTGCCGTACGCGAAATCCCGACCGGACGTTTGCGCGGGCTGCCGCCGCGCCAGGGATGGGACATGCCGGAGACCACTGTGACGTTGTCGGAAGAGGTACGGCAGGCGCTGGCCGAGCGCCGGCCCGTCGTCGCCCTGGAGTCGACGATCATCGCGCACGGCCTCCCCCGACCGCGGAACCTCGCCGTGGCGCGGGAGTTGGAGGCGCTCGTCCGTGCCGGCGGGGCCGTCCCGGCCACGGTCGCCGTGCTGGACGGCGTGGCGCGCGTGGGGCTGCACACGGAGCAGCTGGAAAGGATCGCGGCCGGGTCCGGCGTGCGCAAGCTGGGGCACCGGGACCTGGCACCCGCCGTGGCCGCCGCGGCGAGCGGTGCCACCACGGTGTCCGCGACCGCCTTCCTGGCGGCGCGGGCGGGCATCCGCGTCTTCGCGACCGGCGGGCTCGGCGGAGTCCATCGCGGGTGGGCGCAGACCCAGGACGAGTCGGCCGACCTCCGGCTGCTGGCCCGGACCCGGATCGCCGTGGTGTGCGCGGGGGTCAAGTCCATCCTCGACGTGCCGGCGACGCTACAGCGGCTGGAGACGCTGGGAGTGGGCGTCCTGGGGTACGGGACGGAACACTTCCCCGGCTTCTATCTGGCCTCGTCGGGTGAGCCGGTCGACTGGACGGTGCGGTCCCCGGAGGAGGTGGCGGCGGTGATACGGGCGCAGGACGCACTGGGCGGCCCCGAGGCGGCACTGATCGTCGCCAATCCGGTGCCGGTGGCGGAGCAGCTGGATCCCGCGCTGCACGACCGGGTGCTCGCGCGGGCACTGAACGAGTGCCGGGAGCGGGGCATCGCCGGCCAGGCCGTGACGCCGTTCCTCCTGGAGTACCTGATGCGGCACACCGACGGGGCGTCCCTGGAGGCCAACCTCGCGGCGGTACGCGGCAATGTGCGGCTGGCTGCGCGTATCGCGGCCGCGCTGTGAGCGGCGCGCTGCTCGTGGTCGGGGACGTGGTCACCGACGTGGTGGCCCGGCACCGCGCCCCGCTCGCCCCGGCCACCGACACCGCCGCGGAGATCCGGACGCTGCCGGGAGGGGCGGGGGCGAACGTGGCGTGCTGGGCGGCGCGTTCCGGCTGCCCGGACGTGCGGATCCTGGGGCGGGTGGGCACCGACCGGGCGGCCTGGCACGAGGAGCGGCTGCGGGCCGCCGGGGTGCGGCCGTCGCTGGTACGGGACCCGGGCGCGCCGACCGCGACGGTGGTTTCGCTGGTCGACGCGGCCGCCGAGCGGACGTTCCTCACGGACAGCGGCGCGGCGCTCCGGCTCGCGCCTGGCGACTGGTCGCCAACCGTGCTGGACGGGGTGTCCCACCTGCATCTGTCCGGGTACCTCTTCCTTGCCGGGGCCAGCCGCGAGACGGCGCGACTGGCCCTGGCAACAGCACGTGAGCGGGGTGTTCCGGTGAGCGTGGACCCCGCGTCGGCGGGGTTCGTCTCCGAGCTGGGCGTGACTCCGTTCCTGGCCTCGGTCGAGGGGGCGGACCTCCTCCTGCCCAACGCCGACGAGGCCGCGCTGCTGACCGGCCTGGCCGCTCCCGAGGACGCGGCAGCCGCGCTGAGCCGCCGTTTCCCGCTCGTCGTGGTGACGACCGGCGCGGCGGGTGCCCTGGTGGCCGAGTCGGGGCGGATCATCGCGCGGGCCGTGGCCCCGGCGGTCCGCGCGGTCGACTCGACGGGGGCGGGCGACGCGTTCACCGGCGCCTTCCTGGCGGCCCGCCTGTCCGGCGCCGACCCGGTCGCGGCGGCGGAAGCGGGTTGCCGCGCCGGCGCCACGGCGGTCACCGTACTGGGCGGCCGTCCGCCGGCCGGCTGACGAGGACGGGGCGGGGCGGCGGCGGGGGCCGGTACTGCGGCTACGACGGTGCGGCGGGCGACGGGCAGCGGGTGACAGGCACGGGGCGACGGGCAGGGGGTGACGCGCGACGAGGTCAGGAGGTCACGAGAGGGGTGGGGCGACACCGCACGGCCTGGGGCCCGGCGCGGGTGCGGCTACGGCAGGCCCGTCCAGGCCGGGTGCCGAGGGTCGTCGGCGCGGACGACGACGTCGGCGGCTTCGGCCGGGGCGACCTCGGCCTCGTACCGCCGGAAGGCCGGGAGCGTCCACGGCTGCTCCGTGCGGCGGGCCAGCGCGCCGGGTGACAGGCGGAGGTGGACCGTCCGGTCGAAGGGGAACCAGTGGCCGAGCAGGAACGGCCCGTGCAGTACCAGTACCCCGCCCGGGGCCAGCGTCCGGTACGGGCTTCGGGTCGCCCGGTCCGTGGCCGGGTCCCACAGGTCGGGCAGCACCCGCCCGCTGCCGCCCGGTTCCAGCGGTCCGAAGACCTCCCGCCACAGGGCGCCGGTGTCGAACCAGCCGCTGTAGTAGGTGTCGGGGTCCTCCCTGCCGTACTCGTACCGCAGCGACGCCGGCCGTAGGAACCCGCCCGTTCCGACGGTCGTCACCGCCCGGCCGCGCAACCGCAGCGCCTCCGCCAGCAGCAGGGCCTGCTCCTCGGGCCGGGCGGCGGGCGCCCCGTCGACGGCCACCTTGAGCCACGGCCCCCCGTCGGCCGGAGTCAGACCGTCCACATGCGCGGCAAGGGCGTCGGCCAGGCGTTCCCAGGTGATCGGTTCGAACTTCATTGCCCTCATGCTGCCCGAGACCGGAGCCGGCTTGACCTCCTCGGTCGGTCAGCGCGCCGGGCCGGGCAACGCCGTGTACGCGGCGACCAAAACCGCGCTCGAACGCCTCGTCAGTGTCTTCGCCGTGTCCCGCAGCACGTCCTCGGGCGTGACCCGCACGAGGGTGGACCCGGGCGGCAGTTGCGCCCCCTCCTCGTCCTCCGGCTGCTCCGTACGGGCGATGCCGGCGAGCAGCACGGGCTTCCGCGGCCCGTGGGCGCCGCCGCCAGGTCCTGCTGCGCCTGGGCCTTGACGCCCTTCTCAACGGCGTTGATCTGATGGAGCCTTGTTGTTACCACGCGGCAAGTGAAGCGGCGCAGGCATGCTCCGGCCGAACGATTTCAGGGGTACGGATCGATGGAGACGGCGCTCATAGCCGTGATCGGCACGCTGCTCGGCGCGGTCGTCACGCACTTCTTCCAGGGCCGGGCGGCGCACCGCACCGCCGCCCTCACACGTGCCGAACAACTGCGCCAGGAGCGGATAACGACGTACGCCCTGTTCGCGGGCGCGGTGATCGAGTACCGGCGTGCCCAGAACGCCCGCGTGTACCGCCGCAACGGCTCGCAGGCCGAATCGACCCGGTTGGAGTCCTACGAGCGGCGCGCCGCCGCCCGGCAGGCGCTGGTGCGCGTCCAGCTGGTGTGCGACGACTCACGGACCGTGGAACTGGCGAGGAGGGCCTTCGAGGTGACGCACCACATCCACGAGGCGAAGGACGAGACGGAGCGGGAGCGGCGCTCCGAGGAGGCCGCCGGGGCGCTGGACGCGTTCATCGGGGCCGCGGCCCCGGGCGTGCGCTGACATGGCGGGCCATGGGGTGCCGGCACCGCTGGTGGTGATCGAGCCGCTCAAGCGCCGCCACTGCGCGGAATGCGGCGGCGGGCCGCTGCCCCGGCTGGTCCTGGAGTTCGGCGCGCCGCTCTGCCTGGACTGCGCCGACCTCGGCCACCTGGTCCATCTCCCCCGCGGCGACGCGGCGCTGACCCGCCGGGCCCGCGAGGCGAGCGGCCTGTGGGCGGTGGTCGTACGCCACAACCGGCGCCGCACGCGGTACGAACGCCAGGGGATCCTCGTGGAGGAGGCCGCCCTCGCGCGGGCGGAGGCGGCGTGTCTGGCCGACGCCGAGGCACGGGCGCGACGCCGGGCCCGGGACGCGACGCGCCGGGCCTCCGAGGACGTGCGGTTCCGGGCCGCGCTGGCCGCCGAGATCCTGCGCCTCTTCCCCGGCTGCCCGCCGGAGCGCGCGGCCGGCATCGCGGCGCACGCCGGGGAGCGCGGGAGCGGCAGGGTGGGGCGTACGGCGGCGGGACGGGCGCTGGACGAAGGCGCGGTCACCGCGGCGGTACGGGCGTCGGTGCGGCACCTGGACACCGAGTACGACGCGCTGTTGATGCGCGGTGTCCCCCGCCGCCAGGCGCGTACCCGCGTGGCACCGGTCATCGACTCGGTGCTGGCCGCCTGGCGGCGGTGACCTTCGGCCGATCGTCAGGCGCGGTCCGCCGCGGGGCGGGAGCGGCGGTAGAGGAGCCCTCCGCCGAGCATGAGGCCCATGGCGGCGGGCACGCCGACGCCGAGCAGACCGGCGCCGGAGCCCGTCTCGGCCAGCGACGTCGAGCTGGTCTGCGGCAGCGGCGCGGGGGCCTGGCCGGCCGGTGCGGGCACCGGAGCCGGTGCGGCGGGCTCGTCGTGCTCGGGCGGCGCGACGGGCGCGACGGGTTCGGCGGGCTTCGGCGGCGTGGCGGGCGGCTTGCTGCCGCCGTTGCTGGACGCGTTGCCGAAGGTGGGGTTGAGGACGCCGACCAGGCTGACGGAGTTGCCGCTGACGTTGACCGGCAGGTCGATGGGCAGCTGGATGCCGTTGCCGGAGATCACGCCGGGCGACTCCACGGCGGCACCGTCCGCCGAAGCTCCGCCACCACCGTTCTCGCCGCCACTGCCGCTTCCGTGCCCGCCGCCGTGTCCGCCGTGTCCGCCGTGTCCGCCGTGCGAGGTACCGTGGTGGTCCTTGTGCTGGTGGCCCCCGCCCTTGTTCTCACACCTGTTGCCGGCCGCCGGGTTGAGCAGCCCGACCACATTGACGGTGTTGCCGCAGACGTTGACCGGGACGTCCACCGGCAGCTGAACGGCGTTGCCGGAGATCACCCCCGGCGATTCGGCCGCGACGCCGGCCGCCTCGGAGTCGGCGTGCGCGTATCCCGCCGCCATAGCGAGCGCGCCGCCCGTGGCCATCAGTGTGACCAGACCATTTCGGCGAGTGTGCCTCATGGCTTCCTGCCTTCCGGAGACTGTCACGGGCACCCGCCCGCACCGGAATTAACGCCGTACAGCCAAGCCGGGTTATGACGCATCCACCATTCACTCCATCGAGTGGTGGCTCATTCGAACCCTCACAGGCTCTTTACCTGTCGTCCTCGTGGGCCGGGACAACACCCGCCCGGGAGTGCGGGCCGCGTGTCAGCGTTCCAGCAGGTCGGTGAGCGCGCCGACCGGGTCGGCGTCAGGGGTGCCCCTCGGCCACCAGTCCTCGCGGTCGGGGTCCGATTCGTACCCGTACCAGAGGCCGTCGCGGCCGTAGCGCAGTTGCAGTGAGCGGGTGGAGAGACGGTTGCGCCAGGGGCGGAAGTGGGGGAGGTCGGCGCCGATCAGAGCGGGTCGGGCGCGGTCGAAGGGGCCGGCGGGCGGGTCCCAGGGCTCTTCCAGGACGGCGAGTCCCTCCGGTCCGCCCTGGCGCCAGGCGGCGACGGCGCGGGCGAGGTCGGCGGGGGTGCGGTCCAGGGCGGCGGCGAGGTCGCGGTAGAGGGCGCGGGTGGAGGCGGTCAGACCGGAGCCGGGGTGGGCGGCCGCGAGACGGACGGCGTCCTGCCAGGGGGTGAGCGCGGCGACCGGGTCCTGCCCGGTGGTCAGGATGGTGTGTGCGCGGACCGCCGCCTCGGTGGCCAGCATCTCCAGGGCCAGCGGGTCGGGCGCCTCCGGGTCCTCGGGGTAGAGGGGCGGGCGGCCAGGCCGGTCGGGGGCGGGCAGGGGCGGCGGCAGGGTCGTGGCGGGCGGGGCGGCGAGGACCGCGCCGGCGGGCACGGTGGGCATGGGCGGGGGCACGGCACTGGTCTCGGCGGCCTCATGGGCGGCGTTGCGGTGGCTGAGCGCCGCGAGGATCTCCTGTTCGCCCCGGCCACGCATCAGGAACAGCACGAACGGGTCCTCGTCGAGGAGCCGTGCCGCCTGGTAGCAGAGGGCGGCGGCATGCTTGCAGGGGTAGCCGTGGTCGGGGCAGGAGCAGTCCGGGACCAGGTCGCCCGGGCCGGGCAGCAGGTCCACCGCCGCGGCCAGGGCGTGCGGCACGTCCTTGTCGAGGAGAGCGGCGATGTGGTCGGGGCGGGCGGCCGCGGCGTCCAGGAAACGTTCCCAGTCGTCGTCGGCGAGGACCCGCAGCCGGATCTCCGTGCGGTACGGGCGCGGGCGGCTGCCGTGGACGTACGCCGTGACTCGGCCCGGTGTCACGGTGATCGCGTCGACGTGCCCGGTGGTGGCGTACGCACGCCCGCGTGCCAGGCGCGCCGGGTCCAGGGCGGTGTCCTCCAGGGCCTCCACCCAGGCGTTGCCCCACCAGGTGGCGGCGAACCTCCCGTCGGCGCTCCGGGCGGGGGAGAGCTGCGGGAACGTGCGGCGACGGTCGTCGTGCAGCGGGGCGCGCCGGGTGCCGGGGCGGTGCGGGCTCACGACAGCCTCCTCAGGGACACGAGGTCGGCCAGCTCGCGGTCGGTCAGCTCGGTGAGGGCGGACTCCCCCGAGCCGAGGACCGCGTCGGCCAGCGCGCGCTTGGCCAGCAGCATCTCCGCGATGCGGTCCTCCACCGTCCCCTCGGCGATCAGGCGGTGGACCTGGACCGGCTGGGTCTGGCCGATGCGGTACGCCCGGTCGGTGGCCTGCTCCTCGACGGCCGGGTTCCACCAGCGGTCGTAGTGCACGACATGACCGGCACGGGTGAGGTTGAGCCCGGTGCCGGCGGCCTTGAGGGACAGGACGAACACCGGGACCTCGCCGGACTGGAACCGGTCCACCATCCGCTCCCGCTCCGCCACCGGCGTCCCGCCGTGCAGCAGCTGGGAGGGGACCGCGCGGGCAGTCAGGTGCGCGGTGAGCAGCCGTGCCATGGTCACGTACTGGGTGAAGACCAGCACGGAGCCGTCCTCGGACAGGATCGTGTCGAGGAGCTCGTCGAGGAGCGTGAGCTTCCCCGACCGGCCGGCCAGTCGGGCGGGCTCTTCCTTCAGGTACTGGGCCGGGTGGTTGCAGATCTGCTTCAGGGACGTCAGCAGCTTCATCACCAGCCCGCGGCGTGCAATGCCCTCCGCTGCCTCGATCCGCGCCATCGTCTCGCGCACCACCGCCTCGTAGAGCGAGGCCTGTTCGCGGGTGAGGGGAACCGGGTGGTCGGACTCCGTCTTGGGCGGCAGCTCGGGCACGATGCCCGGGTCGGACTTCTTGCGGCGCAGCAGGAAGGGACGGACGAGCCGGGCGAGACGCTCGACCGCCTCGTCGTTCTCGATCTGCTCGGCGTTCTCGACGGCGCGCGCGTGGCGCGCGCGGAACGCCTTGAGCGGGCCGAGGAGCCCCGGCGTGGTCCAGTCGAGCAGCGTCCACAGCTCGGAGAGGTTGTTCTCGACGGGGGTGCCGGTCAGGGCGACGCGCGCGGGCGCGGGGATGGTGCGCAGCGCCTTGGCGGTCGCGGAGAACGGGTTCTTGACGTGCTGCGCCTCGTCGGCGACGACCATCCCCCACTCGTGCGCGGCCAGTTGCTCGGCGCTGGTGCGCATCGTGCCGTACGTGGTGATCACGAAGCCGCCTTCGAGGCCGTCCAGGGTCCGGTCGGTGCCGTGGAAGCGGCGCACCGGTACGCCGGGGGCGAAGCGGGCGATCTCGCGCTGCCAGTTGCCGAGCAGGGAGGCCGGGCAGACGACGAGGGTGGGGGCCCGGCGGGCGCGGCGCAGGTGGAGGGCGATGAGGGTGACGGTCTTGCCGAGGCCCATGTCGTCCGCGAGGCAGCCGCCGAGGCCCAGGGACGTCATCAGGTCCAGCCAGGCCAGGCCGCGCAGTTGGTAGTCGCGCAGGGTGGCGTCGAGGCCCGGCGGCGGGTCGATGGTGCCGGGGCCCGTCACCAGCCGGTCGCGCAACGCCGCGAGGGCGCCGACGGGGACCGCCTCGACCGTCTCGCCGTCCACCTCGGCGGTGCCGGTGAGCGCCACGGCCAGCGCGTCGACCGGCTCCAGCAGGCCCAGCTCCCGCTTGCGGGCCTTCCGCACGAGCGCGGGGTCGACGACCACCCACTGGTCGCGCAGCCGCACGACGGGGCGGTGCGCCTCGGCGAGGGCGTCCATCTCCCGCTCGGTCAGCGGGTCGCCGTCCAGCGCCAGCTGCCAGTTGAACCGCAGAAGCTCCTCGCTGTCGAAGAACGCCGTCCCGTCGGTCGCCGAGCCCGGCGCGGGCCGGACGACCGCGGCGGCGGAGAGCGACCGCGCCAGCTCCCTGGGCCAGTGCACGGTCACGCCGGCCGCGCCGAGCCGCGCCGCCGCCGGGCCCAGCAGCTCGTACAGCTCGTCCTCGGTGAGCGACAGGACGTCGGGCACGTCCCGCTCCAGCAGCCGGGCGAGCGGCGCCCACACGCGTGCCGCGCGCCGCAGCGCCAGCACGGCGTCGATCCTCGCGCGGGGCCCGAAGTGCTCGGTGCCCTCTCCCGCCCACAGGGCGGCCGCGTCGACGACCAGGGTGGGGTCGGCGAGGCTGTGGACCTGGACGAGCGCGGCGGCGGCCTCCCGCTCGCCGCCGCCCTCCGCGAGGGTGTCGAACAGTTCGTACCCGGACAGGTCGAGGCGGAGGGAGACGCGGACACCGGCGTCCATGCCCGCCGCCGCCTCGGCGGCCCAGGCACGCGCGCGGGGCAGGTGCTGCGGGGCGCGTGCCGCGAACGGCGGCCCGGCGGCGTAGGCGGCGGCCGGTGTGCGGGGCAGGGTGTCGGCGACCGCGTCGAGGAACGCGCGCACCAGGGCCTCGGGCTCGGGCAGCCGGAGGGGGCGCGCGCCGGGCACCGGCACGGCGTGGGCTTCGTACGGCATCGCCGCGGCGACCGCCCGGAGGTGGGCGATGTCGTCCGCGTCCAGCGGCCCGGCCCGCCAGGCGTCCAGGTCGCCGGCGGTGAGCCCCGGCAGCAGCCGGCCGCGCCCGGCCAGATGGAGGGCGTGCAGGGCGGCCGCGCCCCAGCAGGCCGCCGCCGGGTGGGCGTCCGGCGCGTGCCGCGCGGCGACCAGCACGGGCAGGGCGTCGGCCACGGGCAGCACCACCGCCGGAACGCCCCTGCCGCGCACCCCGCCGCCGTGGGCCCGCACCACCGTGATGGTCGCGTGGCCGGCGGCCTGCCCGGTGGGGTCGGCTGTCCCCGGGGGCAGGGGCCGGGCGTCGGGGGACCAGAAGGCGACCCGGCCTTCGCGGGGCAGCGCGGCGGGGAGGAAGACGGCGGCACAGGTGTGCAGCGGTCGCTGCGGCATCGGTCCGTCGCCTCCCCTCACACTGGTCGTGTCGTGGATCTACGACCTTACGGCGGGGGTCTGACAATCGGGGCAATCGGCTTCGGCCATCGCTCGAGCCCTGGTCAGCGCAGGCCCTCCCACAGGGCCCGCTCCGCGCCACGCGGGTCGTCGACGGGCCCGGGACTCGTGTCGTCGAAGATCATCGTCGTCCGGCTCCGGAGATCGTACGCGGGCCACCCCGGGTCGCCGGTCGCCGCGAACGCCACCCACGCCCCGTGCATCGCGTCCGCCACCGCCTGCGCGGGGTCGTCACCGATCATCGGCGCGTACCGGGGGTCGTCGAGCCGGTCGAAGACGTAGGCCAGTTCTCCCGCGTGGCAGGCCCCGAGCCGGCCGTCGTAGGCGGAGGAGCGCCGCGCGAACTCGTACACGTACGACCCCGGCACCGACTCGGCCAGCCGGATCGCCGGGATCCGGTAGAACCAGTCCGTCACCATCGCGTCGAAGATCTCCCCCGGCCCGGCGCCGGGCCGCGCGTCCCGGTAGACGGGCAGGGCCTCCTGCGGATCGAGGCCGTACGCCTCGGCGGTGGTCCGGAGCCTGGTCTCCGACAGCAGGTGCAGCCGCCCGGTGGGGACGAGGAAGAGCCGGTACTCCTCGCGGTTGCTGCCGACCAGCAGGTCGACGCCGCAGTCCGGCCCTGGGAGGGCCGGGCCCTCGGTCACCGGCTCGAAGGGCATCGCGTTGAGTGCCGCCTCACCCCACAGGGCGGGGTCGGGGCGGGCGCCGATCTCGCCCCGCAGCTCCGCCTGGGCGGTGAGGAGACGGTCGAGCGGTACGGCGGCGAAGGCGTCGGCCGTCGGTTCCACCGCGAGCTTCTCGGCCAGCCGGGCGGTGATCCGCCGGGCCGACGCGGGGCGGAGGAAGTGGTGCGCGGCCCCGCTCTGCAGGATGGCCCGGTGGAACAGGCCACGGGCTCGCGCCTCGCCCAGCAGGACGCCTATGCTCATCGCTCCGGCCGACTCGCCGAAGAGGGTGACCCGGTCCGGGTCGCCGCCGAAGTTCGCGATGTTGTCGCGGACCCACTCCAGCGCCGCGATCTGGTCGAGCAGGCCCCGGTTGTCCGGGACGCCGTCCAGGTGGAGGAAACCGTCCGTCCCGATGCGGTAGTTGAGCGAGACGAAGACGACGCCGTCCCGCGCGAAGGCGCTGCCGTCGTACGCGGACGACGCCGCCCCGTTGGCGAAGGCCCCGCCGTACAGCCACACCATGACCGGCAGCCGGGCGCCGGGGCCCGGTGACGGCGTCCACACATTGAGGTTGAGGCAGTCCTCCCCCGGGATCGTCGTCTCCGGGAGGAGGGCGTCGAAGGGCGGGGCGTAGGGCGCCTTCGGCGGCGTGGGGCCGTAGGCCGTCGCGTCCCGTGTCCCCCTCCACGCGCGCGGTGGGGACGGTGGCCGGAAGCGCAGGGGGCCGAAGGGCGGGGCGGCGTACGGGACTCCGAGGAAGGAGGCGGTCCCGTCGGCCGCGATGTCACCGCGTACCGCGCCCTGCCTGGTCATGCACACCGGTCGCATCGGGGTCCCTTCGTCGCCTGCCCCTCTCGTACCGTGCCGCCCCGCCTGGCGTAAAGGGGCTCGCCCCCACTCGTGTCCCGGCTCACACCCGGCCGCGGACCCGGCGCAGCAGTGTGGCGGTGCGGTTCCGGCGGGTCCGGGCGACGACGGCCAGCAGCAGCGCGAAGATCACCGGCGTGAACCAGTACTCCCCGCCCAGGAAGGCCAGTTGGGTGACGAGCGCACCGGCCATCAGACCGATGAGCGCGAGTGCCGCCACCCCGGACAGCGCGGGCACCACCAGCGCGACGGCGCCCGCCAGCTCCAGCGCGCCCACCAGGTACATGAACCAGTCGCCGAGACCGATCGCGTCGAAGGACGTCGCCGCCGCGGAGTGCCCGACCAGCTTCGGCCCGGCGCTCGGAATCGCGAAGAAGAGGGCGAGGACAATCTGCAGGGCCCACACGGCGGTGTGCGCGCGACGGGTCGTGCCGGCGGCGCCGGTGGCGGGTGCGGTGGTGGCGGGTGCGGTGGTGGCGGGTGCGGTGGTGGCGGGTGCGGTGGTGGCGGTCATGTCGGTCTCCTCCTGCGGGCGTTGCCCGAGCGGTGTGTCGCTGTCGGGGAGGTAGACCGGAGAACCGTCCGGAACTCATCGGTGTTCCGGCCGCGCCCGCACCCACGTTCCGTCATCGGTCAGACAGGTGTCGACGGTGAGCCCGGCGGCGGCCAGGCAGCTCTCGAAGTCCTTCGTCGTCAGCGGCCGGGAGAGGAAGGTCTGTGTCCAGCGAGCGTCCGGGAAGACGTACTCGCAGACCACCGAGTTCACCCCGTCCCCGACCGGCTGCGCCGACGCGATCCGCACCGTGCAGCCGGACGGGTCCTCGCGCTCACGCGGCACCCGGGTGTGCCAGTCCACGCCCTCCCGCTGGATCAGTACGCACCCGTCGTCCCGGACGTGCCGCCGACAGGCCGCGAGCAGCCCGTCGCGCACCCGCCGGTCGCCCGTGTGCACCAGGAACGACGCCAGCAGAACGGCGTCGAACCGCTCCCCCAGGCTCAGGCTCTCTATCGGGCTCCGCACGGTCCTGACGCCGGGCACCCGCTCCCGGACCCGTGCCAGCATCTCGGCCGACTCGTCCACGGCGGTGACCACCAGGCCCCGCTCGACCAGCGGCCGGGTGAGCCGGCCCGCTCCGCTGCCCAGTTCCAGCAGGGTCGCGTTCGCCGGCACCGCGTCGGCGACGATGTCGGGCTCGGTGCCCGCGACGAGCCTGCTGTACAGATCGACCGCACACCCGTCCGGGGTGATCGCCCCCGGGCCTGTGCCCCGGTATCCCTCACGCATCGGTCCGCCCTCTTCGTCCATGTGCCCTGAACGGCCGGCCTCACGGTCCCGTTCCCTCCCGCTCGCCTTTGGCCGGGATCGAACGGCGCCGCGCGGGTACTCGCGGACCGGGAGAGCGATCACCATGCGTATGCGTACCGGCAGTGAACCGAGAACAGCACGCAGCCCGCTGCGGATCCGCTTCTGGCTGGGTCTGTGGGGGCTGCTCTGGGCGGGCGCGGGAACCGTGGCCTTCGCCATGGTCGGCCGGCCCGGCTGGGCGGCGGCCTGTGGGCTGCTGACCGCGGTCATCATCGTCGACCTCGTAGTCGTCCTGCGCCACATCCGTCAGGGCGCGCACTACCAACCCGGCCGCGACGTCCCCCCTTACGACCCGGACGACGGGCGCCCCGGCGCACGGTAGTGGCGGTGCGGGCCATCACCCGTGGCGCGGGCCGTCACCCGTGGCGCGGGGCGGTCACTCCTCCGGGGCGGTCACTCCTCGGGGGGCACGTCGGCCGGGAAGTCCACCGGAAAACGCGCCGCCTCCAGGTACTCCGGCTTGGGGTCCAGTGCGGCGGCGAGGCGGAAATGGCGCTTCGCCTGCTCGGGGCGGCCCGAGCGCTGGAAGGTGCGGGCCAGCGCGAAGTGCGCGAACGCGTTGTCGGGCTCGCGCTCCAGCACCAGCTCGAATTCCAGCTCGGCGGGCCGCAGCTGGGCGGCCGCGTAGAACGCACGGGCGCGCAGCAGGCGCGCGGCGGTGTTCTCGGGGTGGGCCGCGATCACGGAATCGAGGAGCTTGACAGCTCCGCGCGGGTCCCGCGCCGCGAGCAGCTGCTCCGCCGCGCGGTAGTCGATGACGTGGGTCTCCGGGTTGGTCTCGGGCACGCTCGGATCCTTCCCTCGCTCCGGCGGTTCAACATCCGCGGCCGGGCCGGTATTCCCTCGGCCGCGCGGACCCCGGCGTTTCTCCGTACCGCCACCGCCACCGCCCTACGTCAGGGGCTGCCCGCGGACCCGCCGCGCCCCCGGGTCAGCCGGTCCCAGACCTTCCGCACCTGGGGTTCCAGGTCCTCCAGCGGGCCGTCGTTGTCGATGAGCAGGTCGGCCACGGCCCGCCGCTGTTCCCGCGTCGCCTGTGCGGCCATGCGGGAGCGGGCCTCCACCTCGGTCATCCCGCGCAGCCGCACGAGCCTGTCCAGCTGCGTCCCGGGGGACGCGTCGACGACCACGACCACGTCGTACAGTGGCGCGAGGCCGTTCTCCGTGAGCAGCGGTACGTCGTGGACGACGACGGCCTCCGGCCCCGCCGCCGCCTCGAGCTCCGCCGAGCGGGCGCCTACCAGGGGGTGGACGATGCCGTTCAGCGTGGCCAGCGCCTCGGGGTCGGAGAAGACGATCGAACCGAGCCTGGGGCGGTCCAGGCTTCCGTCCGCCGTGAGGATCTCCGGGCCGAACGCCGCCACGACGGCCGCGAGCCCGGGCGTGCCGGGCTCGACGACCTCGCGTGCGATCTTGTCGGCGTCGATGAGGACCGCTCCGTACGAGGAGAGGAGCCGTGACACCTCGCTCTTTCCGGCGCCGATTCCGCCGGTCAACCCAACCTTCAGCATGAACGGAAGCCTAGGCCTTGCCGGGCGGCCCCTAGAGGTCGCCCTCCCGCTCCGCGAGGAACCGTTCGAATTCGCGGCCGAGCTCGTCCGCCGACGGCAGCTCCACCGGTTCGGCGACCAGGTTCCCCCGCGTCTCCGCACCCGCCATCGCGTCGTACTGGTGCTCCAGCCCCTGGACGAGCGCGGTCAGTTCTTCGTCCCCCTCGGCGATCTGACGCTCGATCTCGGTCTGGGTGCGCTGGGCCCGCGTCCGCAGCGTGTGCGCGATGCCGGGCAGGACGAGCCCGGTCGCCGCGGTGATGGCCTCCACGGCGGACAGCGCCGCGTCCGGGTAGGCCGACCGCGCCACGTAGTGCGGTACGTGGGCGGCGACGCCGAGGACGTCGTGCCCGGCCTCCATCAGCCGGTACTCGACCAGTGCCTCGGCACTGCCCGGCACCTGCGCCTCGTCGAACGGGCTGCGGTGCGCGGGCATGAGGTCGGTGCGGTTGCCGTGCGGGGTGAGGCCGACGGGCCGCGTGTGCGGCACGCCCATGGGGATGCCGTGGAAGTTGACCGAAAGCCGCACCCCGAGCCGCTCGACGATCTGCCGTACGGCCGCCGCGAACCGCTCCCACTCCACGTCGGGCTCGGGGCCGGACAGCAGCAGGAAGGGCGCCCCGGTGGCGTCCTGCACGAGGCGGACCTCGATGGCCGGTGTCTCGTACGCCGCCCAGCGGTCGCGCCGGAAGGTGAGCAGCGGACGGCGCGCCCGGTAGTCCACGAGACGGTCGTGGTCGAAGCGGGCCACCACCTGGTGGGGCAGCGAGCCCAGCAGGCTGTCGACGATCTGATCGCCGGTCTCACCCGCGTCGATGTATCCGTCGAAGTGGTAGAGCATGACCAGGCCGGCCGACTCCTGCGCCAGCGCCACATCGACGACGGCCAGGCCCTTGGGCTCCCATGCGTACAAATCCTGCGGATCAAGCACGATTACCGCTCCTCCTCGTGTTCGTAGGGAAGAACGTCACTCGCCGTACAGGCATTCCCCCGGAGTGCTTCTTTCCGGTCCGGTGCGAACCCGTTGGGCAAGGGCTGCGAGACCCATGCCCAGGAGGGCGGTTGGGGGCGGGGCACCGTCCTCCGGCGGGTCACAGGAGCACGGGGACACGACCGAGGCCCGCCCCCTTCCGGGGACGGGCCTCGATACTCAGCTGCTACTGCTCAGCGGTGAGCCGGGGATTCAGCTCTGGCCGCCGGCCAGCTTCTCGCGGAGGGCAGCCAGGGCCTCGTCCGACGCCAGGGCGCCGGAGTTGTCGTCCGACTCCGAGGAGTACGAACCACCCGAGACACCCGCCGGGGCACCGGCCGGAGCGGCGGGGCCACCCTCGGCAGCGGCGGCCTCGTCGGCCTCGCGGGACTTGATGACCTGGGCCTGGTGCTGCTCGAAGCGCTGCTGCGCCTCGGCGTACTGGGTCTCCCACGCCTCGCGCTGGGTCTCGTAGCCCGGCAGCCAGTCGTTGGTCTCCGGGTCGAAGCCCTCGGGGTAGATGTAGTTGCCCTGGTCGTCGTAGGACGCGGCCATGCCGTACAGGGTCGGGTCGAACTCGACCGAGGCCGGGTCGGCACCGAAGGACTCGTTGGCCTGCTTCAGCGAGAGGCTGATGCGACGACGCTCGAGGTCGATGTCGATGACCTTGACGAAGATCTCGTCGTTGACCTGGACGACCTGCTCCGGGATCTCCACGTGGCGCTCGGCCAGCTCGGAGATGTGGACCAGACCCTCGATGCCCTCGTCCACGCGGACGAACGCACCGAACGGAACCAGCTTGGTGACCTTACCCGGGACGACCTGACCGATCTGGTGCGTACGGGCGAACTGCTGCCACGGGTCCTCCTGCGTCGCCTTCAGCGACAGGGAGACACGCTCGCGGTCCATGTCCACGTCGAGAACCTCGACGGTGACCTCCTGGCCGACCTCGACAACCTCGGAGGGGTGGTCGATGTGCTTCCAGGACAGCTCGGAGACGTGGACCAGGCCGTCGACGCCACCCAGGTCGACGAACGCACCGAAGTTGACGATCGAGGAGACGACGCCGGAGCGGACCTGACCCTTCTGCAGGGTGGTGAGGAACGTCTGGCGCACCTCGGACTGGGTCTGCTCGAGCCAGGCGCGGCGGGACAGGACCACGTTGTTGCGGTTCTTGTCCAGCTCGATGATCTTCGCCTCGAGCTCCTTGCCCACGTAGGGCTGGAGGTCGCGGACACGGCGCATCTCGACGAGGGAGGCCGGCAGGAAGCCACGGAGGCCGATGTCGAGGATGAGACCACCCTTGACGACCTCGATGACGGTGCCGGTGACGATGCCGTCCTCTTCCTTGATCTTCTCGATGGTGCCCCAGGCACGCTCGTACTGGGCGCGCTTCTTCGAGAGGATCAGGCGGCCTTCCTTGTCCTCCTTCTGGAGAACAAGGGCCTCGATCTCGTCGCCGACCTTGACGACCTCGTTCGGGTCGACGTCGTGCTTGATCGAGAGCTCGCGGCTCGGGATGACACCTTCGGTCTTGTAACCGATGTCGAGCAGGACCTCGTCCCGGTCGACCTTCACGATGACGCCGTCGACGATGTCGCCGTCGTTGAAGTACTTGATCGTCTCGTCGATCGCGGCGAGGAAAGCTTCCTCGTTACCGATGTCGTTGACCGCAACCTGCGGGGTGGTGGCGGTGGTCTCGGTGCTGCTCGTCATGTGGGAAAGGGCTCCGGTACGGACATTGAAGTCGTAGGTACTGCTACGCCGAGAGCCCGTATCGCAGCTGAAGAAGCCGGACAGCCAAGGAAGCGCCTGTCCCCGCCAGGGGAGGCGCCTCGACAACCGAGGGGACATACAACAGATGCGAGCGCGACCTGCTCCGTCTGAGGCGCGCAGGCCCGCAGCGCAACCTTTAGCATACGGGGACGGCCGGACAGGGTCAATGCGCGAAGGCGCACACCCGGGGCAGAACGTCGCATTCCCGGCACAATTAAAGTTTCCCAAGGCCATCGTGGCCGCGGCCGCCGCTTGCGCGGGAGCCGTGCGCAACCTACAACGGCGGGCGGGATGATCCAAGAGTACGAGCCTGAAGCCACTCGGCGCCACGCCGGTGACCAGGAGAGCAGCCGGGCGAACCGCGGCTGGTGGGACCGGAACGCGGACGAGTACCAGGACGAGCACGGGGCGTTCCTCGGGGACGACCGGTTCGTATGGGGCCCGGAGGGACTGGACGAGGCCGAAGCGGGCCTCCTGGGGGACGTCGCCGGGCTCGACGTACTGGAGATCGGTGCGGGCGCCGCCCAGTGCTCGCGCTGGCTGGCCGCCCACGGCGCCCGTCCCGTCGCACTCGACCTGTCCCACCGGCAGCTCCAGCACGCCCTGCGTATCGGCGAGGACGTGCCCCTGGTGGAGGCCGACGCCACAGCGCTGCCCTTCAGGGACCGCTCTTTCGATCTGGCGTGTTCGGCGTACGGGGCGGTGCCCTTCGTGGCCGATCCGGTGCTGGTCTTCCGGGAGGTGCGCAGGGTGCTGCGGCCGGGCGGGCGGTGGGTGTTCTCGGTGACCCACCCCATCCGGTGGGCCTTCCCCGACGAGCCGGGTCCGGAGGGCCTGTCCGTCGCCGCCTCCTACTTCGACCGCACCCCTTATGTGGAGCAGGACGAGGAGGGGAACGCCGTGTACGTCGAGCACCACCGGACGATCGGGGACCGGGTGCGGGACGTGGTCGCGGGCGGGTTCCGGCTGGTGGACCTGGTCGAGCCGGAGTGGCCGGCCTGGAACACCCAGGAGTGGGGCGGTTGGTCCCCGCTGCGCGGGAACCTGATCCCCGGCACGGCGGTCTTCGTCTGCGAGCGCGCGTGACGCGCCTCCGTGAGGAAGCCCTGGGCCTTCCCGTACGCACCGCCCTGTCGGCCCTCGAACGGGCGCTGGAGGAGCACGGCTCCGCGGTGCTGTGCGCGCCGCCCGGGACCGGCAAGACGACGCTGGTGCCGCTGGCGCTCGCCGAGCGCGGGGCGCGGGTCGTCGTGGCCGAGCCGCGGCGGATCGCGGCTCGGGCGGCGGCCCGGCGGATGGCGTGGCTGCTGGGCGGGCAGGTGGGCGGCCGGGTGGGCTTCACGGTGCGCGGTGAGCGGGTGGTGTCACACGGGACGGTCGTCGAGGTGGTGACGACGGGCGTGCTGCTCCAGCGGCTCCAGCGGGACCCCGAGCTGGCGGGGGTGGACGTGGTGATCCTGGACGAGTGCCATGAGCGGCACCTGGACGCGGACACCGCCGCCGCGTTCCTGCTGGACGTACGGGCGGCCCTGCGGCCCGAACTGCGGCTGGTGGCCGCTTCGGCGACGACCGACGCGGCGGGCTGGGCCCGGTTGCTGGGCGGCGCGCCGGTGGTGGAGGCGCGGGGCGTGGCGCATCCGGTGGAGGTGGTGTGGGCGCCGCCGCCCGGGACGGTGCGGCCGCCGCACGGCATGAGGGTGGACCCGGCGCTCCTGGCGCATGTGGCCTCGGTGGTGCGGCGGGCGCTGGCCGAGCGCCCCGGGGACGTCCTGTGCTTCCTGCCCGGCGCCGGGGAGATCGCGCGCGTGGCGGGGCTGTTGTCGTCGGTGGAGGCGGAGGTGCTCCAGGTGCACGGGCGGGCGCCGGCGGCCGCACAGGACGCGGTGCTCTCCCCCGGGACGGGGCGGCGGGTGGTCCTGGCGACGTCGGTCGCCGAGTCGTCGCTGACGGTGCCCGGGGTGCGGGTGGTGGTGGACTCGGGGCTGGCCCGCGAGCCGCGCACGGACCACGCGCGGGGTCTCGGTTCGCTGACGACGGTACGGGCGTCCAGGGCTGCCGCCCGGCAGCGCGCGGGCCGGGCGGGGCGCGAGGCACCGGGCGCGGTGTACCGGTGCTGGACGGAGGCGGAGGACGGGCGTCTGCCCCGGTTCCCGGCGCCCGAGATCCAGGTCGCGGATCTGGCGGGGTTCGCGCTGCGGGCGGCGGCCTGGGGTGACCCGGACGCGGCGGGCCTCGCGCTGCTGGACGCGCCGCCCGCGGGCGCGATGGCCGCGGCGCGGTCGGTTCTGGCGGCGATCGGCGCGGTGGACGCGGCGGGCCGGGTGACCGACCGGGGCGCCACCATGGCCCGCCTGGGTCTGCACCCGCGCCTGGCGCGGGCGCTGCTCGACGGGGCGCCGGCGGTCGGCGCGCGGCGCGCCGCCGAGGTGGTGGCGCTGCTGAGCGAGGAGCCGCCGCGCGAGTACGGCGACGACCTGGCGGCCGTGTGGCGTGCGGCGCGGCGGGGTGGTGACGCGTACGGGGCGCGCTGGCGGCAGGAGGCGCGGCGCCTGGCCCGGCAGCTGGACGCGCCGGAGGCGGGCGACCGGCCGCCGGCAGGGCGGGGCACGCGGGAGGGCGGGGGCCCCGGAGCGCGGGGCACCCGGGACGGCGGTGGCCCGGACGGGGCGGCCGGGCCGGGGGACGACGCCGCCGCCGGGCTGGTGGCCGCGCTCGCCTTTCCCGAGCGGGTGGCGCGGGGCAAGGGTGGCGGGGCGTTCCTGATGGCCTCCGGGACGGGCGCGGAGCTCGCCCCGGAGTCCCGGCTGCGGGGCTCGGCGTGGCTCGCCGTCGCCGTCGCGGACCGGCCGTCGCACGCCGCCTCCGCGCGCGTGCGGCTGGCCGCCGTGGTGGACGACGGGACCGCGCGGGCCGCGGCCAGGCACCTGCTCGTGGCGGGCGACGAGGTGCGGTGGGAGGACGGTGACGTGGTCGCCCGGTCGGTGGAGCGGCTGGGCGCGATCGAGACCGTCGTACGCCCGCTGAGGGACCCCGATCCGGCACTCGTGCGGGAAGCCCTGCTGGAGGGGCTGCGGCGGGACGGGCCGGGACTGCTGCGCTGGTCGCGGGAGTCGGACGAGCTGCGCCGACGGCTGGCGTTCCTGCACCGGGTGCTGGGGGCGCCGTGGCCGGACGTGTCGGACGCCGCGCTGCTCGAGCGCCCGGAGGAGTGGCTGGAGCCGGAACTCTCCCGGGCCCGGCGCCGGGCGGACCTGGGCCGGATCGACGCGGGTCACGCCCTGCGGAGGCTGCTGCCCTGGGCCACCGGTGACGCGGCCCGGCTGGACGAGCTCGCCCCGGAGCGGATCGAGGTGCCGAGCGGGTCGCGGATCCGCGTCGAGTACGGCGGCGAGCAGCCCGTGCTGGCGGTGAAGCTCCAGGAGTTGTTCGGGCTCACCGAAACGCCCTCCATAGCGGGCGTTCCGGTCCTGGTGCACCTGCTGTCGCCGGCGGGGCGCCCGGCGGCGGTCACGGCGGACCTGGCGTCCTTCTGGCGCGACGGATACCGCTCCGTCCGCGCGGAGCTGCGCGGCCGGTATCCGAAGCACCCGTGGCCGGAGGACCCGGCGGCGGCGCGGCCGACCCGGAGGACGAACGCGCGTCGCTGACCGCCGGGAGGCGCCGGGCCCGGTTCGCCCGGCGCCCGCCGGGGCTCGGGACCGGGCGGGCGCCGGGCGGGGCGACCGGGGAGCGCGCGGGCGGTCAGGCCGGGCGGTCGGTCAGGCGGGCCCGGTCAGGCGACGGTGAGCTCGACGGTCAGGGTGGCGCCGCCGGTGGTGGTGAGGCGCAGCAGGTACGTGCCGGGCCGGCCGTCCGCGTGGACCTTCGGGAGCGTGAGCATGCCGTTCGCGTCGGTCGTGAGGCCCTGGAGGGTGCGGACCGCGTTCCCTTGCTCGTCCTTGAAGAAGGGCCCCTGGTCGTTGACGGTCGCGTCGTCCGCCGCCTTGATCATCGTGGCGGTCAGAGCGACCCCGGAGGCGGCAGCACCCTTGTACGTCGCCTTCACCTGGACCTGGTTCGCGAACTCCGACTCGGGCCCGGCCGTCAGCTCCTTGTCGTCCGCCCTGACCAGTGCGTCGGCCTGGCGGGCGGTCACGGTCGCGGCGTAGTCGACGGGGGCGACCGTCCGGCCGGCCACGGTGGCCCGGACCGTGAACCCGCCTGCCCGGTCCCCCGCCTGGAGCGCGGGCGCGGTGGCGGTGCCGTCGGCGCCGGTGAGGACGGTGACGGTGGTGGCGCCGTCCGGGAAGCGGGAGTCGGTGTCGCCGGTGATCGCGAACCGTACACCGACCCGGGCCACCGGCTCGCCGCCCGCGTTCAGCGCCGTGACGGCGGGACGCTCCGCGAACCGGGTGCCGGCCGTCGCGGTCAGCGGCCCGGTACCGGCGTCCTTGAGGCGGGTGACGGTCGCGGAAGGCGAGGGGGCGGGCGTGGGGGGCTGGGGCGACGGCGGGGTCGGCTTGGCCGGAGGGGTCGTCACCGGCGGGGCCGGGGTCGGCGGCTTCGTCGTCGGCGGCTTCGGGGTCGGAGTGGGGGTGGGCATCGGCGGCTTCGGGGCCGGCGTGGTCGGGGCCGGCGTGGTGCCGCCGGAGCCCGGCGAGGCGGGCGGCTTGGGCGCGGTGGGCTTGGGCGCGGCCGGCGGGGCCGGGGTGGGCTTCGGGGCCGGGGTGTGCGTCGGGTCCGTGCCGACGACGCTGCGGTCGACCGGAAGGACACCCGCGCCGTCCGGCACCTGGTGGCTGTTGTTCTTGTAGTACTCGAACCAGGACAGCACCGTGCGCAGGTACTCCGTCGAGCGGTTGTAGCTGAGGATCGCCTTGTCCAGGTCGGCCTTGACCGCGAGGTCGCGGTTGTTCGCGCACAGGTACATGCCCGCCGCCCGGGCGGCGTCGTAGATGTTGTTCGGGTCCTTGCGGCCGTCGCCGCTGGCGTCCTGCCCCCACGTCGCCCAGGTGGACGGGATGAACTGCATCGGGCCGACCGCGCGGTCGTGCGTCGTGTCACCGTCGTAGGCGCCGTTGTCGGTGTCGGTGATGTTGGCGAAACCGACACCGTTGAGGACGGGACCGAGGATCGGCGACAAGGTGGTGCCGGCGGCGTCGACACGGCCGCCGCGCGCCTGTCCGGACTCGACCTTGCCGATGCCGGCGAGGAGCTGCCAGGGCAGGTTGCACCCCGGATCGTTGGTCTTCAGGTGCTGCTCGGCCTGCTTGTAGGCGGCGAGTACGGTCGCGGGGATACCCGCCTCCGCGGGACCCGTGACGACGGGCGGCTGGGGGGAACCGCCGGGCGGCGCCGGGGTGTTGAGGGGCGGCAGGTCGGTGTAGTACGGGGAGTTTCCGGTCGCCGAGCCGTCGGGCGAGGGCGGTGTCACGTCCGACATCGGCTGGTCGGCTCCGTCCGCGGCGGCGGGCGTGACGCCGGGCGCCTGCGAGGCGGACAGCGCCGCCACCGCCACCGCGGCCACCGCTGTGCTGGTGGCTCCCTTGCGCAGCCGACGGCCGATACGCCCTGCCATACGTCTGGTCCCTCCCCGTTGGCGGCCCTTCGCGCTCCCCAGCGCGGTGACTCAGGCGACCCTACGTCAACTCGACGCCCCTGCACACCGTCACCTGACCGGTTTTCACGTATTCGTCACCTCTAAGTCGTCCGGGATCCGGTCCGGGAACGTCGCGCATACTGGGCGCCATTGATCGGCGGTACGCGCTACGGGGGCACGACAGTCATGCCATTCACGCTCAGCCATGCCGCGGCGGTCCTGCCCGGGATACGGAGGACCGGCACCGCGCGGGGGCCTTTTGTCGCGTCGGCACTTGTCATGGGGACGTTCTCACCCGATATGACGTACTTCGCGGACACCGTGGTCCCGGGCGCGATGCTCTTCGGCGACGTGACGCACAGTCTGCCGGGGATCCTGACCGTCGACGTCCTGATCGCCGGGGCACTGGTCGCGTTGTGGCTGATGGTGCGTGAGCCCCTGCTGGCGCTGGTGCCGGCGCGGTGGCAGGGGCGGGTGCACACGCTGGTACGGGGAGAGGCCTGGCAGGGGCGCCACCCGGTGGGACTGGCGGCCCGGTTCTACGCCTCGGCCGTCCTCGGGGCGGCGACGCACGTCGGATGGGACCTGTTCACCCACCCGGGCCGGTGGGGCACGGAGGTGTTTCCGGCACTCGGGGCGGTGGTGGCCGGGTTCCCTCTGTACCTCTACGCGCAGTACGGCGGCTCCGCCGTCGCGCTGGTGGTGCTGGTGTGGTTCGTGGGCAGCGCGCTGCGGCGGGTTCCGTCGCAGGCCCCGGTGCGGCCTGCGACGGCGGTGCCGGTGCTGGACCGGCGGGGGCGGTGGGCGGCGGTGGGCCTGCTCGGGGCGTGCGTGGCGGCGGGGATCGTCCACCGGTGCGTGCGGTGGTACGCGTACTGGGGGCGGATCGACACGCCGCTGGACATCATCCCGACCGCGTGCTTCGGAGCGGGGGCGGGGCTGGCGGCGGGTCTCCTGCTGTACGGCGCGGGCATGCGGCTGCGGGCGGCGCGGTAAGGAGCCGTCGCGCGGCCGGCGCCTCCGCATCCGGGGCCGGGGGCACCGGCCGGCGGACCGGCTCCGGCCTGCACGCCGCCCCCGGTCCGGGGGCGGCGTGCCCGGGGCGGCGGGCTCCGGGACGGCGGGTGGTCGCGTCAGTGAGCGGCGGAGTCCCAGTCCGGGCCCACGCCCACCGAGACGTCCAGCGGGGCGCGCAGTTCGACCGCGGTGGACATCTCGTGACGGACGAGCTCCTCGACGCGCTCACGCTCCCCCGGGGCGACCTCCAGCACGATTTCGTCGTGGACCTGGAGCAGGATCCGGGTGTTCAGGCCCGCCTCCCGCAACGCCCGGTCGACGTTGAGCATGGCGACCTTCACGATGTCGGCGGCGGTGCCCTGGATCGGAGCGTTCAGCGCCATCCGCTCGGCCGACTCACGGCGCTGGCGGTTGTCGCTGTTCAGGTCCGGCAGGTACCGGCGGCGACCGAGCATCGTCTCCGTGTACCCGGTGGCGCGCGCTTCGTCGACGACTCGGCGCAGGTAGTCGCGCACCCCGCCGAACCGCTCGAAGTAGGTGTCCATCAGGACGCGCGCCTCGCCCGCCTCGATGTTCAGCTGCTGGGAGAGACCGAAGGCGGACAGGCCGTACGCCAGGCCGTACGACATGGCCTTGATCTTGCGGCGCATCTCGGCGTCGACGGCGGACCGCTCCACCGAGAACACCTGGGAGGCGACGGTGGTGTGCAGGTCCTCGCCGGAGGTGAACGCCTCGATCAGGCCCTCGTCCTCGGACAGGTGCGCCATCACCCGCAGTTCGATCTGGCTGTAGTCGGCCGTCATCAACGACTCGAAGCCCTCGCCCACGACGAAGCCGTGCCGGATCGCCCGGCCCTCGTCGGTACGGACCGGGACGTTCTGGAGGTTGGGATCCGTCGAGGACAGGCGGCCGGTCGCCGCCACCGTCTGGCTGAACGTGGTGTGGATACGGCCGTCCGCCGCGATCGTCTTGATGAGGCCCTCGACCGTGGAGCGCAGGCGCGCCTGCTCGCGGTGGCGCAGCATGATCACCGGCAGTTCGTGCTCGGTCTGCGCCGCCAGCCACGCCAGAGCGTCGGCGTCCGTGGTGTAACCGGTCTTCGTCTTCTTCGTCTTCGGCAGGTTCAGCTCGCCGAAGAGGACCTCCTGGAGCTGCTTGGGCGAGCCGAGGTTGAACTCGTGCCCGACGGAGGCGTGCGCCTCCTTCACCGCCTGCTGCACCGCTCCCGCGAACTGCTGCTCCATCGCCTCCAGATGGGCGCGGTCGGCGGAGATGCCGTGCCGCTCCAATCGGGCGAGCAGCAGGGACGTGGGCAGTTCCACCCCGTGGAGCAGCTGGGCGGCGCCGACCTCGTCCAGCTTCTCGCCGAACGCCTCGCCCAGGTCGAGGACCGCGCGGGCCTGTGCCATCAGGGCGTCGGCCTCGGCCTGCTCGTCGGTGCCGAAGGCGAGCTGCCCGTCGGCCGCGGCGGGGGCCAGCTCGCGGTGCAGGTACTCGACGGACAGGGCGTCCAGCGCGAAGGACCGGCGACCGGGCTTGACCAGGTAGGCGGCGAGGGCGGTGTCCATGGTGATGCCCTCGATGTGCCAGCCGTGCTCGGGGAAGACCCGCAGCGCCTCCTTGGCGCTGTGCATGACCTTCGGTCGGCCGGGGTCGGCGAGCCAGCCGGCGAAGGCCTTCTCGTCCGCCTCGTCCAGCTGGGTGGTGTCGAACCAGGCCGCCTTGCCGTCGGCGGCCGCGAGCGCGACCTCGCTGACATTGCCCACACCCAGGGCCCAGGTGGCGACGGTGGCGACGCCGAGGGGCTGCCGGCCGTGCTCCTCCAGCCAGGACGCCACTTCCCCGGCGCCCAGCACCGAGCCGTCCAGCTCGACGCCGGCGGCGGGGGCAGGGGCTTCTTCCTCCTCGGCGCCCGGGTCGACCGCGAGGAGACGGTCCCGCAGGCTGGGGTTGCGGATCTCCAGGATCTCCAGGAACCCCTTCAGCGCCGTCCTGTCGTAGGGCCTGCGCTCCAGGTCCGCGACGGCCTTGGGCAGCTCGACGTCACGGACCAGCTCCGTGAGGTGACGGTTGAGCTTGACCGACTCCAGGTGGTCGCGCAGCGCCTGCCCTACCTTGCCCTTGACCTCGTCCGCCCGCTCGACCAGCTCCGCGAACGAGCCGAACTGGTTGATCCACTTCGTGGCGGTCTTCTCACCGACGCCGGGGATGCCCGGCAGGTTGTCGGACGGGTCGCCGCGCAGGGCGGCGAAGTCCGGGTACTGCGCGGGGGTCAGCCCGTACTTCTCCTGGACCTTCTCCGGGGTGAAGCGGGTCAGCTCCGAGACGCCCTTGGTGGGGTACAGCACGGTGATGTGGTCGGAGACCAGCTGGAAGGAGTCACGGTCGCCGGTGACGATCAGCACCTCGAAGCCCGCCGCCTCGGCCTGGGTGGCCAGGGTGGCGATCACGTCGTCGGCCTCGAAGCCCTCGACCGCGAACCGGTCCGCGTTCATGGTGTCGAGCAGCTCGCCGATCAGCTCCACCTGCCCCTTGAACTCGTCGGGGGTCTTGGAGCGGTTGGCCTTGTACTCGGGGAAGTCCGCCGAGCGCCAGGTCTTGCGGGACACGTCGAACGCCACCGCGAAGTGCGTGGGCGCCTCGTCGCGCAGCGTGTTCGCCAGCATCGACGCGAAGCCGTAGATGGCGTTGGTCGTCTGGCCGCTCGCGGTGGTGAAGTTCTCCGCGGGCAGCGCGAAGAACGCCCGGTACGCCAGGGAGTGCCCGTCCATGAGGAGCAGGCGCGGACGGTTGTCGTCGGTCTTCTTCGATGCTGTCTCTACCACGGGGACGATCCTGCCACGGCCCACTGACAATCCCGACCGAGCGAGCCTTGAGTCCGCCGCTGTCGGTGCCGCGTGACAGGATCGGAGACGTACATCGAGGACGTCCGACGGACACGACCGCTCAAGGGGGAGCGCGATGGCCAGCAAGCCGCCCGCAGGTGACCCGGTCCAGGACGCGCCGCGGGTCGCGCCGCCGCAGCACGCCGCCGCGGGCCTCCCGGCGATCGGGCACACGCTCAGGATGTCGCAAGCGCAGATGGGCGTGCGCCGCACCGCGCGCACACTCCTCAAGGTCAACCAGAAGGACGGCTTCGACTGTCCCGGCTGCGCCTGGCCGGAGGGCGACAAGCGGCACGTCGCCGAGTTCTGCGAGAACGGGGCGAAGGCCGTCGCCGAGGAGGCGACACTGCGCCGGGTCACACCGGACTTCTTCGCCGCCCACCCGATCGCGGACCTCACCACCCGCAGCGGGTACTGGCTGGGCCAGCAGGGCCGCATCACCCAGCCCGTGTACGCCGCCGAAGGCGCCGACCGGTACGAGCCGGTGAGCTGGGAGCGCGCCTTCTCGATCATCGCGGAGGAGCTCACGGCGCTCGGCTCCCCCGACGAGGCCGTCTTCTACACCTCCGGCCGCACCAGCAACGAGGCCGCTTTCCTGCTCCAGCTCTTCGCCCGCGAGTTCGGCACCAACAACCTGCCGGACTGCTCCAACATGTGCCACGAGTCGTCCGGCTCGGCGCTCACGGAGACGATCGGCATCGGCAAGGGCAGCGTCTCGCTGGAGGACCTGCACCAGGCCGACCTGATCATCGTGGCCGGGCAGAACCCGGGCACGAACCACCCCCGGATGCTCTCCGCCCTGGAGAAGGCCAAGGCCTCCGGAGCGAGGATCATCTCGGTGAACCCGCTGCCCGAGGCCGGGCTGGAGCGGTTCAAGAACCCGCAGACCCCGCAGGGCATGATCAGGGGCGCCGCCCTCACCGACCTGTTCCTCCAGATCCGCATCGGGGGCGACCAGGCCCTGTTCCGGCTGCTCAACAAGCTGATCCTGGAAACCGACGGCGCGGTCGACCGGCGTTTCGTGGAGGAGCACACCCACGGATTCGAGGCGTTCGCCGCCACCGCCGAGGCCGCCGACTGGGACGAGACCCTCGCCGCCACCGGCCTGGAGCGCGGCGACATCGAGCGCGCACTGCGCATGGTGCTCGCCTCGCAGCGCACCATCGTCTGCTGGGCCATGGGCCTCACCCAGCACAAGCACTCCGTGGCCACCATCCGCGAGGTGGTCAACTTCCTCCTGCTGCGGGGCAACATCGGCCGCCCCGGCGCCGGCGTCTGCCCGGTGCGCGGCCACTCCAACGTGCAGGGTGACCGCACCATGGGGATCTTCGAGCGCCCCTCGGCCGGCTTCCTGGACGCGCTCGACAGGGAATTCGGGATCACCTCCCCCCGTCACCACGGCTTCGACGTCGTACGCGCCATCCAGGCACTGCGCGACGGCAGGGCCAAGGTCTTCTTCGCCATGGGCGGCAACTTCGTCGGTGCGACTCCCGACACCGAGGTCACCGAGGCCGCCATGCGGCGCGCCCGGCTCACCGTGCACGTGTCGACGAAGCTCAACCGCTCCCACGCGGTCACCGGCAGGCGCGCCTTGATCCTGCCCACGCTGGGCCGCACCGACAAGGACGTACAGAAGAGCGGCAAGCAGTTCGTGACCGTCGAGGATTCGATGGGCCTGGTCCACGCCTCGCGCGGGAACCTGCCGCCGGCAAGCCCCCACCTGCTGTCCGAGCCGGCGATCGTGGCGCGCATGGCGCGGGCGGTCCTCGGCGCGGCGTCGGCCACCCCATGGGAGCGTTTCGAGGAGGACTACGCCACGATCCGCGACCGCATCGCGCGCGTGGTGCCCGGCTTCGAGGACTTCAACGCCAAGCTGGCGGCGAGCCCCGGCGGCTTCGCCCTGCCGCACGGCCCGCGCGACGAACGCCGCTTCCCGACGAAGACCGGCAGGGCGAACTTCACGGCCGCGCCCGTGGAGTACCCCGAGGTCCCCGAAGGCCGGCTGCTGTTGCAGACGCTGCGCTCGCACGACCAGTACAACACCACGATCTACGGGCTGGACGACCGCTACCGGGGCATCAGGGGCGGCCGCCGGGTCGTGCTGGTCCACCCGGACGACGCCCGGGAGCTGGGCCTGGCCGACGGCGCGTACACCGACCTGGTCAGCGAGTGGACGGACGGCACCGAGCGGCGCGCGGCCGGTTTCCGCGTCGTCCATTACCCGACCGCGCGCGGCTGCGCGGCCGCGTACTACCCGGAGACCAACGTCCTGGTGCCCCTGGACTCGACCGCCGACGTCAGCAACACCCCCGCCAGCAAGTCGGTCATCGTGCGTCTGGAACAATCGCCCCCCGCCTGAGCGTTCGCTTAGGCGGGGGCGGCAGTGCAGGGACATGACCGTACGACGATCGGAGCCGGACCCATGGGCGAGCAGACACAGGTGAAGTTCCCGCAGGAGATCATCGACGAGTACGCCTCGCTCGGTGTGGACCTGCCCGCCCTCTTCTCCGCCGGGCACCTCGGCAACCGCATGGGCGTCCAGATCGTCGAGGCGTCCGCCGAGCGGGTCGTCGGCACCATGCCGGTCGAGGGCAACACCCAGCCGTACGGACTGCTGCACGGCGGGGCCTCCGCCGTCCTGGCCGAGACGCTCGGCTCGGTCGGCTCCATGCTCCACGGCGGCAGCTCCAAGATCGCCGTGGGCGTCGACCTGAACTGCACGCACCACCGCGGTGTCCGCAGCGGACTGGTGACCGGTGTGGCCACCCCGGTCCACCGCGGGCGCTCCACCGCGACGTACGAGATCGTCATCACCGACGAGCAGGACAAGCGGGTCTGCACGGCCCGCCTCACCTGCCTGCTGCGCGACGCCTCCCCCAAGGACGCGGACACCGTCCCCGGGACGCCGGCCCCGGGTACCACGCGCTGACCGTCCGAGCCGTCAAGGGCCGACCGGCAGCACGACGCCCCGGCCGGCCCGCCGCCCGCCGCCCCGGCGCCCCTCGACCCCGCCGCACCCCCGGCCGGGCACCACTCCGGGCGCCCCCCCCGGGGCGTCCACCCCTTGGACACGTCACCGGCGCCACCGCGATGAGGCGCCCGCCCCCGCCCGCCCCTCGTGAGCAGCGCGCCGCCCCCTGGGGAAGCCCCGCAGACCGCCGGCGCTCCTTACTTCGCGGCACCTCGGCCCACCCTCCGCGCCTCCACCTCGCCGGGCCCCCGCGACGCCGCCACAGAGGTCGCGGCCCCGGCCCGCAGCGGCGTCCCCAGGCACGCGAGACCCCCGTCCGCTCACGGCCACGCCCCTCCACCGCTGTCGCCGTCCGTCGCTGTCCGTCGCCGCCCGCCCGTCCACCCGCCGGTGGGACCCGCCCGCACGCGACAGGAACGGCCTGGCCGCCTCCCCGGGATCCGCGCCACGGGAGCGTCACCGGCGCCCGCCCGAGCGGCAGCGGCAACGCCACCGGAAGTGGAGCGGCGACGGCGCCCGAGGCCGAGCCGACGACTCCCTATGAGGCATGGACAATCCGGTTGATCGCGGCATAGCCCCACCCACGGAGGGCGGCGGACCCGACGAGGCCGCCCGATGCGCCCACATGCTCCACGATCCGCACACCAGTCACACCAGTCCGCCCCAACCTCCCCCCGCTCACGCACAGTTGATGTCCTCCGCCACTGGCCGGGGCCCCGGGCACGCCGTAACGTCTGCCGTATGAGGCTCGGCGTTCCGCACCGCGGACGACGGCGCACACTGCCGCTCACCCTGCTCGTCTCCGTCACCCTGCTCGCCGGATGCAGTCCCCGGCCGCCCAGCGACGGCGACCCCAAGTCGCCCTCGCCGCACCCCACTTCACCTATCGAACTCTGCGTCTCCCTCATCGGACACTGGGCACGAGAAGAGCTGGCCGGGCGCGCCGGAGGGGACTTCATGCAGAAGGGTCTGTCCGGCGGCCAGAACGAGATCCTCACGGCGGTCGTCGCAGCGGCCCGCGACGAGCGTGAACGCTCCGGTGCGGCCGGCGCCGAGAGGGTGGTCACGGCGGAGACGAACCGGCGGTGCGCCGAGCGCCACGGGAGCGGCGGACCCACCGGCCACCCCTGGCAATGACCCTGACGCCCAACGGCCGACCGTCACTCTGCGTGATAAACATGGCGAGCGGACGATCATGCCCGCAGGAGGGCTCGGGGCGCCGCGAGGGACCCTCGGCCACCCCTCCCGGAGCACCGGCACCGGAGCCGGCCGTAAGCACCAAGATCACCCCAAGCCCCTTAGCGGAACTGGGCGTTCTCGGCATGTGAGAGGAACGCCGGATCGTCTCCGAAGGGTGTAAGCGCCACGCATCAAAACGTTTGGCCACGGCATAACAAGAGAGTCACATCCTGCCGATGGCGCTCCCCGAGCCGCCCCGCCTGCGCTTAGAGTCACGGCCAGTCACCGCGCCGCCGGGCGCGTCAACTGCACGGCTGTACCACTCCATGTACGGCCCGGCGCTCGACACGGCTCCTCGACCCGAGGAGACCGCGCCAGGGAAAGGACCCCTTCGTGCGACAGCGTTCGTTGCTCATACTCACCGCAGTGCTCACGACCGGAGCACTGTCGCTCACCGCCTGCGGCTCGCGCGACGACAAGGGTGGGGACGCCGCCGCAGGTGGCGGCACCACCGTGGTCATCGGTGTGGACGCCCCGCTGACCGGCGACCTCTCCGCCCTGGGCCTCGGCATCAAGAACTCGGTCGACCTCGCGGCCAAGCAGGCCAACGAGAAGAAGTACGTCGACGGCGTCACCTTCAAGATCGAGGCGCTCGACGACCAGGCACAGCCCTCCTCGGGCCAGCAGAACGCCACGAAGCTCGTCGCCAACAAGAACGTCCTCGGCGTGGTCGGCCCGCTGAACTCCTCCGTGGCCGAGTCCATGCAGAAGGTGTTCGACGACGCCAAGCTCGTCCAGGTCTCCCCCGCCAACACCAACCCGGCCCTGACCCAGGGACAGGACTGGAACGACGGCACCAAGAAGCGGCCGTACGCCTCGTACTTCCGCACCTCGACCACGGACGCCATCCAGGGCCCCTTCGCCGCGCAGTACCTCTTCAACGACGCCAAGAAGAAGAAGGTCTTCGTCGTCGACGACAAGAAGACCTACGGCGCCGGACTCGCCGCCACCTTCAAGGCCGAGTTCGTCAAGCTGGGCGGCAAGGTCGCCGGCGAGGACCACGTCAACCCGGACACCAAGGACTTCTCGGCGGTCGTCACCAAGATCAAGAACTCGGGCGCGGACGTCGTCTACTACGGTGGCGAGTACCCCGCCGCCGGCCCGCTGAGCAAGCAGATCAAGGCCTCCGGCGCCAAGATCCCGCTCATCGGCGGCGACGGCATCTACAGCGCCGAGTTCATCAAGCTCTCCGGCAAGGAGGGCGTGGGCGACCTCGCCACCTCCGTGGGCGCCCCGGTCGAGACCCTTCCCTCGGCCAAGGAGTTCGTCGAGAACTACGAGAAGGCCAAGTACAAGGAGGCCTTCGAGGCCTACGGCGGCTACTCCTACGACTCCGCCTGGTCGATCATCGAGGCCGTCAAGAAGGTCGTCGACGACAACGGCGGCAAGCTGCCCTCCGACGCCCGCACCAAGGTCCTCGACGCCATGAAGGGCGTCTCCTTCGACGGTGTCACCGGCAAGGTCTCCTTCGACGAGTTCGGCGACGCGACGAACAAGCAGCTCACCGTGTACCGCTACGAGGGCAACGCCTGGAAGCCCGTGAAGTCCGGCACCTACACCGGCTGATCAGCACTCCGCATCACATCCCTGGCCGCGCGGGACGCTGCACAAAGCGCCCCGCGCGGTGTCACATCCGGCGAAAGACTTCGGAGGACCTGCGGTGAACGAACTGCCGCAACAGCTGGTCAACGGCCTGCTACTCGGATCGATGTACGGGCTGGTCGCCATTGGCTACACGATGGTCTACGGCATCGTCCAGCTCATCAACTTCGCCCATGGCGAGATCTTCATGACCGGCGGCTTCGGCGCCCTCACGGTCTGGCTGATACTCCCCGGCGGCACGACCCTGTGGCTCGCCCTGCCACTCATGATCATCGGCGCGATCATCGTCGCCGTCACCATCGCGGTCGGAGCCGAACGATTCGCCTACCGGCCCCTGCGCGGGGGACCACGCCTGGCGCCCCTCATCACCGCCATCGGCATCTCGCTCGCACTCCAGCAGGCGGTCTGGGCCTGGTACCCGGGAGCCACCTCCTCCCTCACCTTCCCCGAGATCCCCGGCGGACCCTTCCACTTCGGCAGCGTCACCATCCAGACCGGTGACATCTTCCTCCTCACCGCCGCGCCCCTCTCCATGGCGATCCTCGGCTACTTCGTGATGAAGACCCGGACCGGACGCGGCATGCAGGCCACGGCACAGGACCCGGACACCGCCAAGCTCATGGGCATCAACACCGACCGCATCATCGTGGTCGCCTTCGCCCTCGGAGCCGCCTTCGCCGCCATCGGAGCCGTCGCGTACGGCCTCAAGTACGGCGAGGTCAACTTCCGCATGGGCTTCATCCTCGGCCTCAAGGCGTTCACCGCGGCCGTCCTCGGAGGCATCGGCAACATCTACGGCGCCATGATCGGCGGCCTCGCCCTCGGCCTCGCCGAGACCCTCGCCACCGCCTTCATCGCCGACATCCCCGGCATGCAGCAGCTCGGCGGCCAGTCCTGGGCCGACGTCTGGGCGTTCGTACTCCTCATCCTCGTGCTCCTCTTCCGGCCCCAGGGGCTTCTGGGCGAGCGCGTCGCGGACAGGGCGTGACACCACCATGACCACACAGACCACCACCGCGGACACCCCGCACACCACGACGACCGACGAGCGCACCGGCCTCATAGCCCTGCCCCCGCACATCGCGCGGGCCACCGCCACCGCGGGTGGCGCGCTCACCGTCGTCTCCGCGTTCCTGGCCTGGACCTGGACCCCCGCCTTCCCCGGGGACCTCACGTACTACGGCTACCCCGGCGGCCTCCAGTGGCTCGTCCTCATCGGCGGCGCCCTGACCGCCCTGTTCGGACTCGCCTCGTACGGCATCAAGGGCACCCGCTGGCTCGTGCCCGCCGGCGCCGACTCCGCCATCAAGCTGTCGGCCCTCGCCGCCTTCGTCACCGCCTGGTACACGGTCATCGCCATCAGCGTCCAGCTCGGCGGCGTGATCAATCTCGAACCCGGCGGCTACGTCGTGGCCCTGGCCACCCTGGCGGCGCTCATCGGCGCGCTGGCCCTCCCCTTCGAACGGCCGCAGCTGCTGCCCGCCGACCCCGAGGACGCCGGCTGGGACCAGTTCAAGCACCGCGCCGGCAACCAGTGGGCCACCACCAAGGCCGCCTTCGCCACCGGGCCGATCGCCCCGGCCCGGCGGCTGCCCGGTTACGCCGAGATCCTCATCATCACCGCCGTACTCGCCCTCGGCCTCACCGTCTTCACCTACGGCATCGGCACCGAGTACGACGAACTCTTCCTCGGCTTCCTGATGACCGCCGGCTTCGGCTTCGCGGCCCTCAACAAGGCCGGCCTGATCGCCCGCGTCTCCCTGCTCACCGCACGGCACCGCAACGTGGCCATGATCGGCGCCTTCGTCGCCGCCGCCGCCTTTCCGTTCACCCAGAGCGACGACCAGTACGCCACCATCGGCGTCAACATCCTCATCTTCGCCACCGTCGCCCTCGGTCTGAACATCGTCGTGGGCCTCGCCGGCCTCCTCGACCTCGGCTACGTCGCCTTCCTCGGCGTCGGCGCCTACGCCGCGGCCATGGTCTCCGGCTCCCCCTCCTCGCCGTACGACGTCCACCTGCCCTTCTGGGCGGCCATCCTCGTCGGCGCGGCCGTCTCCATGATCTTCGGCGTGCTCATCGGCGCACCGACGCTCCGACTGCGCGGCGACTACCTCGCCATCGTCACCCTGGGCTTCGGCGAGATCTTCCGCATCACCGTGCTGAACCTCGACGGCACCTCCGGCCCCGACGTCACCAACGGCTCCAACGGCATCTCCTCGATCCCGAACCTCAACATGTTCGGCTTCGACTTCGGCGCCGTCCACACCATCGGTGGCTTCACCATCGGCCGGTTCGCGAACTACTTCTTCCTGATGCTGCTGGTCACCCTGATCGTCGTCGTGGTGTTCCGCCGCAGCGCCGAGTCGCGCATCGGCCGCGCCTGGATCGCCATCCGTGAGGACGAGACCGCCGCGCTCGCCATGGGCATCAACGGCTTCCGCGTCAAGCTCGTCGCCTTCGCCCTGGGCGCCACCCTCGCGGGCCTCGCCGGCGCCGTCCAGGCCCACGTCACCTACACCGTCACCCCCGAGCAGTACCAGTTCGCCCACGTGGTCCCGCCCAACTCGGCCTTCCTGCTGGCCGCCGTCGTCCTCGGCGGGATGGGCACCATCAGCGGACCGCTCGTCGGCGGCGCCCTGCTCTTCCTCATCCCCAACAAGCTGCAGTTCCTCGGCGACTACCAGCTCCTCGCCTTCGGCGTCGCGCTCGTCCTGCTGATGCGCTTCCGCCCCGAGGGACTGATCCCCAACCGCCGCCGTCAGCTCGAGTTCCACGAGAACGAGGAAGCGCCCGCCACCCTCACCAAGGCAGGTGCCTGAACATGACCACCCCTACGACGGCCACCACGGCCAAGGCTCCGGCTCCCGGCGAAACCGTCCTCGACGCCCGCGGCGTGACCATGCGCTTCGGCGGCCTCACCGCCGTACGCTCGGTCGACCTCACGGTGAAGAGCGGTGAGATCGTCGGCCTCATCGGACCCAACGGCGCCGGCAAGACCACCTTCTTCAACTGCCTCACCGGCCTTTACATCCCCACCGAGGGAGAAGTCCGGTACAAGGGCCGGGTCCTGCCGCCCAAGTCCTTCAAGGTGACCGCCGCCGGTATCGCCCGGACGTTCCAGAACATCCGGCTCTTCAGCAACATGACCGTGCTGGAGAACGTCCTCGTCGGCCGCCACACCCGCACCAAGGAAGGCCTCTGGTCCGCCCTCCTCCGCGGCCCCGGCTTCCACAAGGCCGAAGCCGCCTCCCGCGCCCGCGCCACCGAGCTCCTGGAGTTCGTCGGCCTCGGCGCCAAGGCCGACCACCTCGCGCGCAACCTCCCCTACGGCGAGCAGCGCAAGCTCGAGATCGCCCGCGCACTCGCCAGCGAGCCCGGCCTGCTGCTCCTCGACGAGCCCACCGCCGGCATGAACCCGCAGGAGACCCGCGCCACCGAGGAACTGGTCTTCGCCATCCGGGACATGGGCATCGCCATCCTCGTCATCGAGCACGACATGCGGTTCATCATGAACCTCTGCGACCGGGTCGCGGTGCTCGTCCAGGGCGAGAAGCTCATCGAGGGCGACGGCCAGACCGTCCAGCGCGACGAACGCGTCATCGCCGCCTACCTCGGCGAACCCTTCGAGGGAGAGCCCGGCGAGGCGGAGGCCGCGGAAGTCGCCGCTGCCGAAGCCGCCTCCGAAGAGGCCTCCCAAGGGGCCGGCGCCGAAGCGGACGCCGACGACGCCCCGGAGGCGGACGCCGCCGACGCGGACGACACCACCCGCACGGACGCCGGGGCATCCGACGACACCGGTACCTCGGACGACGCCGACCGCGACGCCGGCCGCGACGGCGACACCGACCGCACCACCGCCCCGACCACCGCCGCCGAAGCCCCGGGCGACTCGGGTTCCGGCAAGGAGAACGACTCATGACCGCCCTGCTCGAAGTCGAGGACCTGCGCGTCGCCTACGGCAAGATCGAAGCCGTCAAGGGCATCTCCTTCACCGTCGACGCGGGGGAAGTCGTCACCCTCATCGGCACCAACGGCGCCGGCAAGACCACCACCCTGCGCACCCTCTCCGGGCTGCTCAAGCCGGTCGGCGGCCAGGTGAAGTTCGACGGCAAGCCGCTGAGGAAGTACCCCGCCCACAAGATCGTCTCCTTCGGGCTCGCCCACTCCCCCGAGGGGCGGCACATCTTCCCCCGCATGACGATCGAGGACAACCTCCGCCTCGGCGCCTTCCTCCGCAGCGACCGGACGGGCATCGAGAAGGACATCCAGCGCGCCTACGACCTCTTCCCCATCCTGGGTGAACGCCGCAAGCAGGCCGCCGGCACCCTCTCGGGCGGTGAACAGCAGATGCTCGCCATGGGTCGCGCCCTGATGTCCCAGCCCAAGCTGCTCATGCTCGACGAGCCCTCCATGGGCCTCTCCCCGATCATGATGCAGAAGATCATGGCGACCATCGCCGAGCTCAAGGCCCAGGGCACCACCATCCTGCTCGTCGAGCAGAACGCCCAGGCCGCGCTCTCGCTCGCCGACCAGGCCCATGTGATGGAGATCGGCAAGATCGTCCTCTCGGGCTCCGGACGGGACCTCCTGCACGACGAGTCCGTCCGCAAGGCCTACCTCGGCGAGGACTGAGCCGTACGCACGAGGAGGGCCCGCCCGGTGACGGGCGGGCCCTCCTCGTGCACGGGGAACTACTGGCCCTTCGCGGCCTTCTTCTCCTCGGCGTCCTCGATGACGGCCTCCGCCACCTGCTGCATCGACATCCGCCGGTCCATCGACGTCTTCTGGATCCACCGGAACGCCGCCGGCTCCGACAGCCCGTACTGCGTCTGCAGGATGCTCTTCGCCCGGTCCACCAGCTTCCGTGTCTCCAGCCGCTGCGAGAGGTCCGCGACCTCCTTCTCCAGCGCCTTCAGCTCCGCGAACCGGGACACCGCCATCTCGATGGCCGGTACGACGTCGCTCTTGCTGAACGGCTTCACCAGGTACGCCATGGCCCCGGCGTCCCGCGCCCGCTCGACCAGGTCGCGCTGCGAGAACGCGGTCAGCATCAGCACGGGCGCGATGGACTCACCGGCGATCTTCTCGGCGGCGGAGATCCCGTCCAGGACGGGCATCTTCACGTCCAGGATCACCAGGTCCGGCCGGTGCTCCCGGGCCAGCTCGACGGCGCGGGCACCGTCACCGGCCTCGCCGACGACCGAGTAGCCCTCTTCCTCGAGCATCTCTTTGAGGTCGAGGCGGATGAGTGCCTCGTCCTCGGCGATGACGACACGGGTCGTCAGCGGCGGGACGTGCGACGTGTCGTCGTCGGCGGCGTCGGGCTGGGGCGACTCGGGGGCGGTCACGTGGGCTCCTCGTTCCAAGGCAGGTACAGCTCCCCATGAGCCTACCTAGCTGTCAGGGATCATGGGCACCGGGTAGACTCCGACGAGCGACCTCCTGCCGGGTTGGTGGAAGGGCATACACGGATGTCTCAAACACATCTGCCCGAAAGGGCTTGCGGGTTCGAATCCCGCACCCGGCACCAAGAGCTTGAAGCGGATGTTCTCATTCTCGTGAACATCCGCTTTTTGCTGCCCGTCGTGATGTTCGCTCACTCAGAGTTGCCGTATGAACTTTCACGGCACAGCAGTGCGACAGAAGGCCCTCACCCTGCTGCGCGGCGGCGCCCGGAACGCGGACGTGGCACGAGAGCTGGATGTGCCGCCCGGCACGGTGTCCTATTGGCTGCACATGGACCGGGCCAAGCGTGGGGAGTGTCCCGACAAGCACACCCCTGCCTGCCCGCGGTGTGAAGGAGGGCTGGACCACGCCGCATACGCCTACCTCCTGGGCCTCTACCTCGGCGACGGCCACATCATCCAGAACCGAGCGATGAGAGTCCCCAGTCTGTCGGTCGCCTGCGCGGGCACGTGGCCCGGCTTGCTCGAGGAATGCGTGCGCGCAATGCGATCCGTGCTCCCCGGCAACTCGGTGTCGAAGGTGCGGAGGAAGGGATGTCAGGAGCTGAAGATCTACTCCCGACACCTGTGGTGCCTCTTCCCTCAGCACGGCCCGGGCAGGAAGCACGAGCGCCGTATCGTGCTCGAGGACTGGCAGCGGGAGATCGTCGCAGAGCATCCCTGGGAGTTCGTCCGGGGGCTCGTCCACTCCGACGGTTGCCGGGTCACGAACTGGACCACGCGCCTCGTGGGCGGGGAGCGGAGGCGGTACGAGTATCCGCGGTACTTCTTCACCAACGTGTCGGACGACATCCGGCGACTGTTCACCGACACCCTCGACACGCTCGGTGTCGAGTGGACGCAGTGCGCCCGCGGCGGGAATCCGTACAACATCTCGGTCGCCCGACGCGCGTCCGTGGGGTTGATGGACGCGCACGTCGGGCCGAAGTACTGAGCGGGTTACGCCAGGGGTTCGCCGATGTGGTGGACGCGGACGAGGTTGGTGGAGCCGGAGACGCCCGGTGGGGAGCCGGCGGTGATGATGACCACGTCGCCCTTGCGGCAGCGGCCGATCTCCAGCAGGTGCTCGTCCACCTGGGCCACCATCGCGTCCGTGGAGTCGACGTGCGGGCCCAGGAAGGTTTCCACGCCCCAGGTGAGGTTGAGCTGGGAGCGGGTGGCGGGGTCGGGGGTGAAGGCGAGGAGCGGGATCGGGGAACGGTAGCGGGAGAGGCGGCGGACGGTGTCTCCGGACTGGGTGAAGGCGACGAGGTACTTGGCGCCGAGGAAGTCACCCATCTCCGCGGCGGCGCGGGCGACGGCGCCGCCCTGGGTGCGGGGCTTGCTGCGTTCGGTGAGGGGCGGGAGGCCCTTGGCGAGGACGTCCTCCTCGGCCGCTTCGACGATGCGGCTCATGGTGCGGACGGTTTCGATGGGGAAGCGGCCGACGCTGGTCTCGCCGGAGAGCATGACGGCGTCGGTGCCGTCGATGACGGCGTTGGCGACGTCGCTGGCCTCGGCGCGGGTGGGGCGGGGGTTGTCGATCATCGAGTCGAGCATCTGGGTGGCGACGATGACCGGTTTGGCGTTGCGCTTGGCGAGCTTGATGGCGCGCTTCTGGACGATGGGGACCTGCTCGAGGGGCATCTCGACGCCGAGGTCGCCGCGGGCGACCATGATGCCGTCGAAGGCGGCGACGATGTCGTCGATGTTCTCGACGGCCTGTGGCTTCTCGATCTTCGCGATGACGGGTACGCGGCGGCCCTCCTCGTCCATGACACGGTGGACGTCCTCGATGTCGCGTCCGCCGCGTACGAAGGAGAGGGCGATGATGTCGGCGCCGGTGCGCAGCGCCCACCGGAGGTCTTCGACGTCCTTGTCGGAGAGGGCGGGGACGGAGACGGCGACGCCCGGCAGGTTGAGGCCCTTGTTGTCGGAGACCATGCCGCCCTCGACGACGGTGGTGCGGACGCGGGGGCCGTCGACGGCGGTGACCTCGAGGGTGACACGGCCGTCGTCGACGAGGATGCGCTCGCCGGGGGTGACGTCGGCGGCGAGGCCGTCGTAGGTGGTGCCACAGGTGTGGCGGTCGCCTTGGACGCCGGGTTCGACGGTGATGGTGAAGTCGTCGCCGCGTTCAAGCAGTACGGGTCCTTCGTGGAAGCGTCCGAGGCGGATCTTCGGGCCTTGAAGGTCGGCGAGGATGCCGACGCTCCGGCCGGTTTCGTCGGAGGCCTTGCGTACGTGCTGGTAGCGCTCCTCGTGGTCGGCGTAGGTGCCGTGGCTGAGATTGAAGCGGGCGACGTCCATTCCCGCTTCGACCAGCGTCTTGATCTGGTCGTATGAGTCGGTGGCTGGGCCCAGGGTGCAGACGATTTTGGCTCGGCGCATGGTTCGAGCCTATGGCTTACCGGCCGGTAGAGATTTGGTCCCACATGACTACTCAACAACCTTTGTGTGAAGCCCTATTGACAAGTGTTGAATTGTGCGGGGGCATGCTCCGATGAGCGTCAGAGCTGGGGCGGGTGCATGGTGAACCGGGCGTTGACCTGTGCGGTGACGGTCTGGCGCTGGGGTTCGAGGTCGAGCGGTGGAGCGGCTGATTCCGCCGGCTCGGCGGCGGCGAAGGCCATGCGGGCGCCGCCGACGGCGGGAGAGAGGTGGGGGGTCGCGTTCTCGGCGCCGAGGTCGGCGAGTTCCACCAGGGCGGCGAGCCGGGTGCCGAGGGCCTGGGCGTATTCGCGGGCGCGCTGGACGGCTTCCTGGACGGCCAGGCGGCGGGCCTCGCCGTGGGCGGGCGAGTCGGGGCGCAGCGCCCACCAGGGGCCGTCGACGCGGGTGAGTTCGAGGTCGGCGAGGCGGGTGGTGAGTTCGCCGAGGGCGGTGAAGTCGGTGAGCTCGGCGGTGATGTGGACGCTGCCGTGGTAGGCGCGGACCCGTTCGGCGCGGCCGTGGCGGCCGAGTTCGGGGCTGATGGAGAACGCTCCGGTGCGGAGGTTCTCGACGGCGTCGCCGTAGCTTCTGATGAGGTCGAGGACGGTGGTGTTGCGGCGGGTGAGGTCGTCGAGGGCCGCGCGCCGGTCGGTGCCGCGGGCGGCGACGGTGATGCCGATGCGGGCGATCTCGGGGTCGACTTCGAGGTGGGCCTCGCCGCGTACGGCGACGCGGGGGTTCTGGGGGGTGCCGTAGGGGAGGTCGCTGGACTGTGTCATCGCCGGTCGGTCCCTTCGCTCGGGGGTTCCACTCTTCCGTAGGTGGTCACCGGATCGAAACCTGGAGGGGCTGTTGCGAGGGGCGTGTCTGCGCCAGAATCTACGCGCGTCATGCACTGGACGAAGGAGATCACATGCCGCTGAATCGTAGGACTTTCCTGGGCACTTCGGCCGTGGCCGGCGCCGGGGCGGCTGTCGCCGGGGCGGTCGGCGGCACGCCCGCGGCCGCGGCGCCCCGGGCCAGGCGGTACTCCTTCACCGTCATGGGCACCACGGACCTGCACGGCAACGTCTTCAACTGGGACTACTTCACGGACAGGGAGTTCGACGACAGGGCGCGCAACGACGTCGGCCTGGCGAAGATCTCCACGCTGGTGGAGCGGGTGCGGAAGGAGAAGGGGCGCCGGAACACGCTGCTGATCGACGCGGGCGACACGATCCAGGGCACCCAGCTCTCGTACTACTACGCCAAGGTCGACCCGATCACGGCCGAGCGCGGCCCGGTGCACCCGATGGCGCAGGCGATGAACGCGATCGGGTACGACGCCGCGGCGCTCGGGAACCACGAGTTCAACTACGGCATACCGGTGCTGCGGAAGTTCCAGCAGCAGTGCGACTTCCCGCTGCTGGGGGCCAACGCGCTGGACGCGAGGACGCTGCGGCCGGCGTTCCCCCCGTACAGCATGCACCGGCTGTGCACGCCGCACGGCCGGGATGTGCGGGTGGCCGTCCTCGGGCTGACGAACCCGGGCATCGCCATCTGGGACAAGGCGAACGTCAGCGGGAAGATGGTGTTCCCGGGGCTGGAGGAGCAGGCCGCGAAGTGGGTGCCGAAGCTGCGTTCGATGGGCGCAGACGTGGTGATCGTGTCGGCGCACTCGGGGTCGAGCGGTACGTCGTCGTACGGCGACCAGCTCCCGTACATCGAGAACGCGGCCGGTCTGGTGGCGGAGCAGGTGCCGGGCATCGACGCGATCCTGGTGGGGCACGCGCACACGGAGATCCCCGAGTACCGGGTCGCCAACAAGGAGACGGGCAAGGACGTCGTGCTGTCCGAGCCACTGAAGTGGGGACAACGGCTGACGCTCTTCGACTTCGACCTGGTGTGGTCGAAGGGGCGCTGGACGGTGGAGAAGGTCGGCGCGCGGGTGCTGAACTCCAACACGGTCGAGGAGGACCCGGAGATCGTCAGGCTGCTGGGTGACGAGCACGAGAAGGTCGTGGCGTACGTCAACCAGGTCATCGGCACGTCGACCGCCGTGATGTCCACGGCCGACGCGCCCTGGAAGGACGAGCCGATCATCGACCTGATCAACCACGTGCAGGCCGAGACGGTGAAGGCGGCGCTGGCGGGCGGGGAGTACGCGTCGCTTCCGGTGCTGTCTCAGGCGTCGTGCTTCTCCCGGACGGCGGGGATCCCGGCCGGTGAGGTCACGATCCGGGACGCGGCGGGGCTGTATCCGTTCGAGAACACCCTGGAGGCGCGGCTGCTGACGGGTGCCCAGCTGAAGGACTACCTGGAGTTCTCGGCGCGGTACTACGTGCTGACCCCGGCGGGTGCGCCGGTGGACCCGGCGAAGCTGACGAACGCGGGTGGGACGCCGGACTACAACTACGACGCCGTGTACGGGCTGTCGTACGAGATCGACATCGCGAAGCCGGCCGGGTCGCGGATCGTGAACCTGTCGTTCGAGGGCAAGCCGCTGGATCCGGCCGCGCGGTTCGTGCTGGCGGTGAACAACTACCGGGCGTCCGGGGGCGGTGCGTTCCCGCACGTGGCGACGGCGAAGCAGCTGTGGACGGACTCGGACGAGATCCGGAACACGATCATCCAGTGGGTGAAGGCGCAGGGGACGGTCGACCCGGGCCGGTTCGCGTCGGTGGACTGGAAGCTGACCCGGGACGGTGTGCCGGTGTTCTAGCGGTTGAGGTGCCGTACGGGCCGAGGCGTCTGGCTGGGAATGCCGGGCGCCTCTTGCCGTTCGAGGCCGAAGGTGGTGAAGGCGGTGCGGCGCGGGAGCGGGTAGGGCTCCTTGCCCGTGAGGTGGTTGAGGATGGTGGCGCTCCGCCAGGCGGCGAGGCCGAGGTCCGGTGCGCCGACGCCGTGGGTGTGGGTCTCGGCGTTCTGTACGTAGAGGGAGCCGGTGACCGAGGGGTCGAGGACGAGCCGGTGGTGGGCGTCGACGCGGGGGCGGTCCTGGGAGTCGCGGCGCATATAGGGCTCGAGTCCGGCGAGGATGCGGCCGAGGGGGCGTTCACGGTAGCCGGTGGCGAGGACGACGGCGTCGGTGGTGAGGCGGGACCGGGTGCCCTGCTGGATGTGTTCGAGGTGGAGTTCGACCTTGGTGGTGGCGAGCCGGCCGGCGGTGCGGACGCGGACGCCGGGGGTGAGGACGGCGTCGGGCCAGCCGCCGTGGAGGGTGCGGCGGTAGAGCTCGTCGTGGATGGCGGCGATGGTGTCGGCGTCGATGGCTTTGTGGAGCTGCCATTGGCGGGGGACCAGGTCGCCGCGTACCTGTTCGGGGAGGGCGTGGAAGTAGCGGGTGTAGTCGGGGGTGAAGTGTTCGAGGCCGAGTTTGGAGTACTCCATGGGGGCGAAGGCCTCGGTGCGGGTGAGCCAGTGGATCTTCTCGGCGCCGGTGGGGCGGGTGCGGAGGAGGTCGAGGAAGATCTCGGCGCCGGACTGGCCGGAGCCGATGACGGTGACGTGCTCGGCGGCGAGGAGACGTTCGCGGTGGTGGAGGTAGTCGGCTGAGTGGATGACGGGGACGGCCGGTTGCTCGGTAAGGGGGCGCAGGGGTTCGGGGATGTGGGGTTCGGTGCCGACGCCGAGGGCGATGTGGCGGGTGTGGGTGCGGCCGAGGGCTTCGGGCTCTCCATGGGCGTCGAGCCGGGTGTAGTCGACTTCGAACAGGTCGCGTTCGGGGTTCCAGCGGACGGCGTCGGCCCGGTGGGCGAAGTGGAGGCCCGGGAGCTGGTCGCTGACCCAGCGGCAGTAGGCGTCGTACTCGGTGCGGTGGGTGTGGAACCGCTCGGCGAAGTAGAAGGGGTAGAGGCGGTCGCGGCCGCGCAGGTAGTTGAGGAACGACCACGGGCTGGTGGGGTCGGCGAGGGTGACGAGGTCGGCGAGGAAGGGAACCTGGAGCGTCGTGCCGTCGATGAGTTGTCCGGGGTGCCACTGGAAGGTGGGGCGCTGCTCGTAGAAGGCGGTGGCGAGGCCTCCGGGGACGCCGTGGGCGAGGGCGGCGAGGGAGAGGTTGAACGGGCCGATGCCGATGCCCACCAGGTCGTGGGGCTGGTCGGGGTCGCGCTGGGGTGTGCTGCCGGTCATCGGGTGGTGGTGCCTTCCACGAGTGCGGTGAGTGCGAGGAGTTCTCGGAGGTCGTCGGGGGTGGTGTGGGGGTTGAGGAGGGTGGCCTTGAACCAGAGGCGCCCGTCGGCGTGCGCGCGGCCGAGGACGGCGTGACCATGGGTGAGGAGGTCGCGGCGGGCTTCGGCGACGGCGTGGTCGGTGGCACCGCAGGGGCGGAAGAGGACGGTGCTGAGGGTGGGGGGTTCGTAGAGGTCGAGGCGGGGGTCCGTCTCGATCAGGTCGGCGAGTTGCCGTGCGCCGGCGCAGACGCGGTCGACGAGGTGGCCGAGGCCGGTGCGGCCGAGGGCGCGGAGGGTGACGGCGATCTTGAGGATGTCGGGGCGGCGGCTGGTGCGGAAGGAGCGGCCGAGGAGGTCGGGGAGGCCGGCGCGGGTGTCGTCGTCGGCGTTGAGGTAGGGCGCGGTGTGGTTCAGGGCGTCGAGCAGTGTGGTGTCGGGTACGGCGAGGAGGCCGGCGGCGACCGGTTGCCAGCCGAGTTTGTGCAGGTCGAGGGTGACGGTGCGGGCCCGGTCGAGGCCGGTGAGGAGGTGGCGGCGGGTCTCGCTGAACAGGAGCGGGCCGCCGTACGCGGCGTCGATGTGGAGGATGGCGCCGTGCTTGTCGCACAGGTCGGCGATCTCGGGGAGGGGGTCGATGCCGCCGGTGTCGGTGGTGCCGGCGGTGGCGGTGACGAGGAGGGGCCCGCGGAGGTCGGTGAGGACGGCGGCGAGGGCGGTGAGGTCGATCGTGCCGCCGGGTGCGGGGACGGTGACGGGTTCGGGGAGGCCCAGCAGCCAGGCGGCGCGGTGGATGGAGTGGTGGGCGTTGGCGCCGCAGACCGTCTGGAGGGTGGGGCCGTGGTGTTCGCGGGCGAGGAGCAGCGCGAGCTGGTTGGACTCGGTACCGCCGGTGGTGACGAGGGCGTCGGGGTCGGGCCCGGTGGGGTGCGTCTCGGTGGCGATGGCGCGGGTGACGAGCGCTTCGAGCGCGGAGGCGGCGGGGGCCTGGTCCCAGGAGTCGAGGGACGGGTTGAGCGCGGAGGCGGCGAGGTCGGCCGCGGCGGCCAGCGCGAGCGGCGGGGTGTGGAGGTGGGCGACGCAGTGCGGGTGGGCGGGGTCGGCGGCACCCCGGGCGACGGCGGCGACGAGGGTGCGGAGGGCTTCCTCGGCGCCGGTCCCCGTGTCGGGCAGGACGTCCGCGAGCCGGTCACGCCGGTGGGCCGTCACGTCCTGCGGTCCGCCGTGGTGGGCGGCACCGTCGCGCAGGGCGTCGCGCAGGTGGGCGGTCACGTCCTGCGGTCCGCCCGGCGGCACCGGCCCGCCCCGGGCGACGGCACCGTCGCGCAGGGCGTCGAGCACGGTGCCGAGGAGCGGCCGCAGCGCGTCGGCGCCTCCGGGGCCTCCGGCGAGGGGCGGCGCGGTCCACGAGGTGGTGCTCCACGGGCTGCTGCTCATGCTGCCAGCGTGACCCGCCACGCCGAAGCGCGGTTGCGGGGCGGGGCGATCGCAACCCGAAAGGGGGACGAGGGGGTGGCGGGGTGCGCAGGACGTGCTATGGGGCGGTGCGGTGGGCTCCCGGGGAAGGTGGGACGCCGCGGGGTGGTGCGGTGGCCGGCCGGGGCGGCGGCGGTGGCGGGTGGGGCGCGTGGCCCTTCCGGGCGCCTGGCTCTTGCGGGCGCGTGGCTCTTTCCGGGCGCCTGGCCCTTGCGGAGTGGACGCGCCACGGGGCCGGCGGCTTGGGCGCGGCGGTGTGGCCCGGCTTTCGCCGCCGGCCCCTGCGGGGCGGCCAACCGTGGCCCCGTACGGATCCGTATGGTCCCGCAAGGGCCTCCGCCCGGCCCCGCCCGGGCCGATGGCCGGCTGGCGGCCGGGACGGGGCGGGGCGGGCGAGGTGGGGCGGGGCCCGGGGTCAGGCCTTGCGGACCGCCAGCGCGCGCCGCAGGTCGTCGACCTGGTCGATGAGCTTGCGGCGGAGGGCCGGGAGGAGGTTGTCCGACGCCAGGTGCTGTTCGGCGAGGCGGAGGTGCGCGGCGTCGACGGCGTGGACGGGGAAGGCGTAGCGGCCGGCCGCTTCCGCGATGGCGGGACCCCGGCGGTCGGCCAGGGCGGTCGCGTCGGGGTAGAAGCGGGGCACGTACTCCCGTACCAGCTCGGCCTGTTCGGGTTGCCAGAACCCCTGGGCGGTGGCGGTGAACAGGTAGTTGGAGAGGCTGTCGGAGGCGAACATGCGCTCCCAGGCCGCGGCCTTCGCCTCGGCTGTGGGCAGGGCGGCGCGGCAGCGGGCGGCGCCCTCCTCTCCGGTGGCACTGGCGTCCCGGTCGAGTTCGGCGGCGATGGCGGCCTCGTCGGTGGCGCCGAGGACGGCGAGCCGGCCCAGGACGCGCCAGCGCAGCTCGGGGTCGAGTTCGGGGCCGCCCGGGACGCCGCCCTCGTCGAGCCAGCCCTGGAGGGTGCCGGTCCGGTCGGTGGCGTCGATGTGGTGGCGTACGGCGGTGAGGCGCAGGCCCGGGTCCCTGCCGTCCTCGGTACGGCGGATGAGGTCGCGGGCGAGGTCGGTGATCAGGGCGAGGGCGGCGGGGCGGCCCTCGGCGGTGACGTACCGGTCGGCGATGTGGGTGGAGGCGAAGCCGAGGACGCCCTGGACGATCGCGAGGTCGCTCTCCTCCGGAAGGTGGGCGCGGGCGGCCTCGAGGTAGGCGACGGGCTCGAGTTCGCCGTCGCGAACCATGTCGCGCAGGCAGTTCCACACGACGGCCCGGGTGAGGGCGCCGGGGATGCCGGAGAGGGTACGCAGGGCGCGTTCCTCGGAGTGCTCGTCGAGGCGGATCTTGGCGTAGGTGTGGTCGCCGTCGTTGAGGACGACCAGTGCCGGGCGGGGGCCGGGGAGGTTCGCCGGGGTGTCCTGCGGGACGTCGATCTCCAGGCGGTGGCGGAGGACGAGGCGTCTGCCGTCGGCGAGGTCGGGGTCGTAGACGGCGGCGGTGATGCGGTGGGGCCGGCTGCCGGCGCGGGTGACGGTGAGGGTGCCGGTGGCCTGGTCGTACGCCGGGGTGAGCGTGTCGACGCCGGTGGTGCGCAGCCAGGTCGCGGCCCAGCCGTGGACGTCCCGCTCGGTGGCGGAGGCGAGGTTGTCGATGAAGTCGGCGAGGGTGGCGTTGGCGAACTTGTGGCGGGCGAAGTGGGCGTTGATGCCGGCGAGGAACTCCTTCTCCCCCATCCAGGCGACGAGCTGGCGGAGCGCGGATGCGCCCTTGGCGTAGGAGATGCCGTCGAAGTTGAGCATCGCGGAGGCGGTGTCGGGGACGGCGTCGGGGTCGGGGGCGACGGGGTGGGTGGAGGGGCGCTGGTCGGCGTCGTACCCCCAGGCCTTGCGGGCGACGCCGAAGTCGGTCCAGGTGTCGGGGTAGCGGCTGGTGGCCTCGTTGACGATCTGGTAGCCCATGTATTCGGCGAAGGACTCGTTGAGCCAGATGTCGTCCCACCACTTGAGGGTGACGAGGTCGCCGAACCACATGTGAGCCATCTCGTGTGCGATGACCATGGCGCGGGTCTGGCGTTCGGTGACGGTGACGGCGGAGCGGTAGACGAACTCGTCGCGGAAGGTGACGAGGCCGGGGTTCTCCATGGCGCCCGCGTTGAACTCGGGGACGAACGCCTGGTCGTAGGAGTCGAAGGGGTAGGGCTCGTCGAACTTCTCGTGGTACCGGTCGAAGCACTGCCGGGTGACGTCGAGGATCTCGTCGGCGTCGGCGTCGAGGTACGGGGCGAGGGAGCGGCGGCAGTGGATGCCGAAGGGCAGGCCGGCGTGCTCGGTGCGGACGGAGTGCCAGGGGCCGGCGGCGACGGCGACGAGGTAGGTGGAGATGAGGGGGGTGGGGGCGGCCTGCCAGTGCCCGTCGCCCTGGTGGGTGGTGATGCCGTTGGCGAGGACGGTCCAGCGGTCGGGGGCGGTGACGGAGACGTCGAAGACGGCCTTGAGGTCGGGCTGGTCGAAGGCGGCGAAGACCCGCTGGACGTCCTCCATGAACAGCTGGGTGTAGACGTAGGTCTCGCCGTCGCTGGGGTCGGTGAAGCGGTGCATGCCCTCGCCGGTGCGGGAGTAGCGCATGGCGGCGTCGACGCGGAGGGTGTGCTCGCCCTCGGTGAGGGTGAGGGGCAGCCGGTTGTCGACGAGGGTCTCCGGGTCGACGGGCGAGTCGTCGAGGGTGACGGAGCGCAGGACGGCCGGCTTCAGCTCGACGAAGGTGTTCCCGCCGGTACGGGCGGTGAAGTGGATGACGGTGCTGGAGTCGAACGTCTCGTCGCCGGTCGTCAGGTCGAGGCCGACGGTGTACCGGTGGACGTCGAGGAGCCGGGCTCGGGTCTGCGCTTCGTCGCGCGTCAGTACGGGCATGAGGGCCATGCTGCCCGATGGGGTGGGGGCGGGGCACGGGGGTTCGTCTCACGGCTGATCGGGTGGCGGGGCCGGTGCCCGGTCGCCGGCCGCCGGGAGCGGTCCCGCCGGGGCCCGGCCGAGGGCCTGGCGCGCGTGCCCGTCGCCGTCTCTCGCGGTCGGTCGGGGGTTGGTGAGGTCCGGTCGGGGGCACGCGGGGGGCCTCGCCGTCCGGTCGTGGGGCCGGCGGGCGGGGGCCGTCGTGAGTCCGGTTGGCCCGGTCGCGAGCCCGGCGGGCGCCCGGCGTCATCCGGTCGAGGGTCCGGCGGGGGCCGGGGCGCGGGTCCGGGCGCGGGGCCGGGTCAGGTGGTTCGCGCACCGCCCGCGATGGTCTCGTGGTGGCGGATCACCTCGGCGATGATGAAGTTCAGCAGTTTCTCCGCGAACGCCGGGTCGAGGTTGGCGCTCTCCGCGAGCTGGCGCAGCCGGGCGATCTGGCGGGCCTCGCGGGCCGGGTCGGCCGGGGGCAGGTGGTGGCGGGCCTTGAGGTGGCCGACCTGCTGGGTGCACTTGAAGCGCTCGGCCAGCATGTGGACGACCGCCGCGTCGATGTTGTCGATGCTTTCGCGCAGCCGGTTCAGCTCGGCGCGTACGGAGTCCTCGGTCTCGCTGGTGCTCATGGGGAGCGAGCTTAGACGTGTCCCGTGACGATCGTCGGTGGGTGTTCGGCATCCGGGATCCGGGTGCTCCAGCCGCCCGGTACGGCGCGGCCCTGCTGCTCGCGGAAGCGGACGGGGGCGGTACCGACCCGGCGGGCGAACAGGCGGGAGAAGTACGCGGGGTCGTCGTAGCCCACGCGGCGCGCGATCGCGGCGACCGGCAGCTCGGTGCCGGCGAGGAGCTCCTTGGCCCGGCCCAGCCGGATGCCGAGCAGGTAGTCCTTGGGGCTGCAGCCCGCGCCGCGGCGTACCGCGGCGCGCAGCTCGGCGGGGGTCATCCCGTGCCGGGCGGCGTGCTCGGCGACCGACAGGGGCCGGAAGGCGTCGCGGGCGAGAGCCTCCAGTACGAGGTCACCGTCGGCGTTGGTGTCGGCGCGGGTGCGGCGCAGGGTGACGAGCAGTTCGTGGACGGCGGCGGAGGTCTCGACCTCCAGGAGGGCGTTGCCTCGCCGGGCGGCCCGTGCGACGCGGCCGATGACGGAGCGGGCGGGGCCGGCGTCGGCGAGGGGGACGACGGGGCGGTCGGGCTCGACGTAACCGAGTTCGGTGTACGTGGCGGTGACCGGTCCGGTGAAGTCGACGAAGCCCTCGTCCCAGCCGGTGGCCGGGTCGGGCGCGTAGTGGTGCGGGACGCCGGGGGTGAGCCAGAGGAGGGCGGGCGCGGTCACGTCGGCGCGTCGCCCGTCGGGGAACCGGTACCAGCCGCCGCCCGCGCTGATCACCACGGCGACGTGGTGGTCGAGGGTGCGGGGGCCGACCGTGGGGAGGGCGCCGTGCTGGAGCCCGACGCCGAGGCAGACGAGACCGAGCCGCTGGTGCAGCGGGCCGGGTGAGAAGAAGCGCATCCAGGTGTGGTACATCCTTCGGCCTCCCCGGGAAATCGTTCCGGCGCTCTCGCGTCCAAACAGCGCCGATCTTTGTCCATGGACCCGCCGGCCGCCAGAGGGCGACAGTTGGTCGCGGTACGGGGCCGGGAGACGGGCCGGGAGACGGGTGGGTTCGTTGGCGGAGTTCACGGTGGGTGAGCGGGAGTTCCTGATGGACGGCAGGCCGGTGCGGCTGCTGTCGGGGGCGTTGCACTACTTCCGGGTGCACGAGGAGCAGTGGGAGCACCGGCTGGCGATGCTGCGCGCGATGGGCCTGAACTGCGTGGAGACGTACGTCCCGTGGAATCTGCACGAACCGGGTCCGGGACGCTACCGGGACGTGGCCGCGCTGGGGCGTTTCCTGGACGCGGTGCGGGCGGCGGGGCTGTGGGCGATCGTGCGGCCGGGCCCGTACATCTGCGCGGAGTGGGAGAACGGGGGGTTGCCGCACTGGCTGACGGGGCGGGTGGGGCGGCGGGTGCGGACGGATGACCCGGAGTACCTGGGGCACGTCAGCCGCTGGTTCCGCACGCTGCTGCCGCAGGTGGTGGCGCGGCAGATCGACCGGGGCGGCCCGGTGATCATGGTGCAGGCGGAGAACGAGTACGGGAGTTACGGCTCCGACCCGGGGTATCTGCGGTACGTCGCGGATCTGCTGGTGGGGTGCGGGGTGAGCGTGCCGCTGTGCACCTCGGACGGGCCCGAGGACCACATGCTGACGGGTGGGTCGATCCCGGGGGTGCTGGCCACCGTGAACTTCGGGTCGGGGGCGCGGGCGGCGTTCGAGGTACTGCGGCGGCACCGGGCTCGGGGGCCGTTGATGTGCATGGAGTTCTGGTGCGGCTGGTTCACCCACTGGGGCGACGCGCACGCGGCGCGGGACGCGGAGGACGCGGCGGCGGCGCTGGCGGAGGTCCTGGAGTGCGGGGCCTCGCTCAACGTCTACATGGCGCACGGGGGGACGAACTTCGGCGGGTGGGCGGGGGCGAACCGGTCCGGCGCGCTGCACGACGGGCCGCTGGAGGCGACGGTGACCTCGTACGACTACGACGCGCCGGTCGACGAGGCGGGGCTGCCGACGGCGAAGTTCTGGGCGTTCCGGGAGGTGCTGGCGGCGTACGCGGCGGACCCGCTGCCGCCGGTTCCGGCGCCGCCGCCGCGGCTGGCGCGCGGGGTGGGGGCGGCGGCGTGCGGGTGGGTCCCGTTGGACGGCGTGCTGGAGGCGCTGGGCGACGAGGAGCGGTACGGGCCGGTGCCGCCGTCCTTCGAGGAGCTGGGGGTGGACCGGGGGCTGGTCCGTTACCGGCTGGAGGTTCCGGGGCCGCGCCTGCCGCGTCCGCTGTCGGTGGTGGGGCTGCGGGACCTGGCGGTGGTGTACGTGGACGGGGTGCGGGCGGGGGTGCTGGAGGGGGAGGACGCGGTGCTGGCGGAGCCGGTGGCGGGCCCGGCGGTGGTGGAGTTGTGGGTGGAGTCGCTGGGGCGGGTCAACTACGGGCCGCGGCTCGGGGAGAGCAAGGGCGTCACGGGCGGGGTGCTGCACGAGCGCCAGTACGTGCACGGGGTGCGGGCGCGGGGGCTGCGGGTGGACGCGTTCACGGCGGGCGGGGTGGGGAAGGTGCCGTTCGGGCCGGTGCCGCGGGAGGGGGTGCCGGGGCTGTACCGGGTGGTCGTGGGGGTAGCCGGTGCGGGGGACGCGGTGCTGGAGCTGCCCGGCTGGACGCGGGGGTTCGTGTGGGTGAACGGGTTCTGCCTGGGGCGGTTCTGGGGGGTGGGGCCGCAGCAGTCGCTGTTCGTGCCGGGGCCCGTGCTGCGGGAGGGTACGAACGAGGTGTGGGTACTGGAGCTGGAGGGTGCCGGGGTCCGCGTACGCCTGGCGCGGCGGGAGGGGCAGGCCCCGCCGGGCCTGCCCCTCGCTGCTCGGCCGGGCGGTGCTAGAGAGTCGCGGCCGCGGACTTGATGGCGGAGGCGAAGGTGGACACCTCGGTGTACACGCCGGGGTAGTCGGGGCGTGCGCAGCCCTGGCCCCAGCTGACGATGCCGACCTGTACCCAGGCACCGGCGTTGTCACGGCGGAACATGGGGCCGCCGGAGTCGCCCTGGCAGGTGTCGACGCCGCCCTGGGGGTAGCCGGCGCAGATCTCCTCACCGGGGACGAGGTCGGAGCCGTAGGACTGCCGGCAACTGGCGTCCGAGACGAACGGCACGGTGGCCTTGCGCAGGTAGCGCTGCTGACCGCCGCCTTCGCGGGCGGCGCCCCAGCCGGCGACGGTGAAGGTGCCGCTGTTGTAGGCCGTGTTGGTGGCGATGTTCAGGGTGGGCAGGTTGATCGGACGGGCGAGCTTGATCAGGGCCCAGTCCTTGCCCTTGCCGTTGTAGCCGGGCGCCTGGAGGACCTTGGTGGAGCGGACCTTGATGGCGGCGGTGCTCTGGAGGTCCACGACACCGGCGGTGGCGGTGATGCTGGTGTTGTTGCCGGAGCCGCTGACGCAGTGGGCGGCGGTCAGCACGATCTGCTGGGTGAGCAGGGAACCGCCACAGCCCATGGAGAGCCTGACCATCCAGGGGTACTCGCCCTGTGCGGCCTGGGTGCCGCCGACGATCGGCTGGGGAGCCGCGAAGGCGCTGGTGGGCTGGAGGCTGACGGCGGCGAGGGCGACGGCACCGGCCGCGGCACATCTCTTGAGGGTGCGAAGAAGAGTGGACAACTGTCTGCCTTTCGTGGGGGGTTGATCCGTGCGCGCGTGACGGGACCATGCCGGAAGGCAGCTCGATGACACTCAATGACATGCGCCCGTCAAAGCGTGTTCCGGATTATCCGGAGGCGGCCGGAGGGACCACAAGGCGGCGTTTTCGGCCACCACCCGCCCCCCTGGCCCCCTCTCCCCCGGCCCGCGCGCGGGCCCTACAGTGGAGGAAGGTCGACGTCGCACATGGGGGCAGGGGCGTGGCGAACGGCAGTGAGGTCGTGCACGGCTACCCGCACCTCGACACCGTGCGGGCGGCGATCACGGCCCTGTACCGGCGGCTGAGCCGGGAGGGGCTGTACGCGTACGCCGCCAGTGTCGCCCCCGCCGACGTGTCCTTCGCCGAGGGCGACGACCTCCACCTGGGCGCGCAGCGGGTGGCCCACGCCCTGGTGCAGCAGCTGCGGCTGCCGGACGCGCGGATGATCGTCAGCTTCCGGGGGATGACCCACGCGGCCAGCGTCGAACTGGCGGCCGGGCCGGAGTACTTCATCGAGCTGAACGACCGGTTCCGTACGCATCGCCGGGACATCGGGGCGGCCCTCGCGCACGAGATCACCCACGTACTGCTGCACCGGCTCGGGCTGAGCTTCGCCGGGACGCGGGACAACGAGATCCTCACGGACACGGTGACGACGTACCTCGGCGCCGGCTGGCTGCTGCTGGACGCGTACCGCGAGGACGGGGTGACGAGCCAGAAGCTCGGCTACCTGACCCCGGAGGAGTTCGGGTACGTGCTGGCCAAGCGGGCGCTGGCGTTCGGGGAGGACCCCTCGCCGTGGTTCACCAGCCCGCAGGCGTACACCGCCTACACCGACGGCCGGGACGTGGCACTGCACGACGCACGGCAGCCACCGCTGACGGCGGCGGGGTGGGCGGGCCGGCACCGTTACGCGCAGGACCGCCGCCACGCGCGGGACCATCCCGGGGCCACCACCGGACTGCCGTACGCCTTCGAGGGCGGCGGCCCGGACACCGGACTGCGGGTCTCCTTCCCGTGCCCCACCTGTCACCAGCGCATCCGGATCCCGGTGCGGGGGCGGGTCCGGGCCCGGTGCGGGCTGTGCCGGACGGTGCTGGAATGCGATACATGACTGGGACGCGACACATAAGACCCCTTGGACGATATCCACTTGGCGGCCGGGGGGCGCGCGGGTGAAGGTCGGACCATGACCAAGGACATGGAGGACCTCTTCGAAGCCGTCCACGGCGACGACGAGGACGCGGTGGTCCGGCTGCTGCGGGCGGGCGTCCCGGCCTCGACGGCCGACGACGAGGGGCGGACCGCCCTCTACGCGGCCGCGGTGAGCGGTCACGCGGGGATCGTCCGGCTGCTGCTAGCCGCCGGCGCGGACCCCGGGCACGCGAGCGGCGAGGGTGCCGGGGAGCTGCCGCTGTGCGGCGCCGCGTGCAACGGCCACACCGGGGTGGTGCGGGCCCTGCTCGCGGCCGGGGCGCGGGCGGACCAGCGCGAGGAGTTCGGGTTCACCGCGCTGGCGTGGGCGGTGCGCCAGGGGCACACCGGCACCGTGGAGGCCCTGCTGGAGTACGGGGCCGACCCCGGGCTGCCCGGGCCGGAACCCGGCCACGAGCCGCCGCTCGTCGCGGCCGCGCGGCGCGGCTCCCCCTCGGTGGTGCGGGCACTGCTGGAGCGCGGCGCGCCCGGCCTGGACGAAGCCCTGCGCGAGGCCCGGCGGTGGGCCGGGACGGACGTCGCGGAGGCGCTGCGGCGGGACCTGGCCGAGGCGTACGGGCCGGACGGGTACGAGGTCGTGACCCGTCGGGTGCCGGAGGACGGCGGGGTGACCGTGGTGGTGGAGCTGCTGCGGGACGGTGTGCCGGGCGCGGGCGCCGAGCAGCAGACCGGCCACGCGGCGATCGCCACGCTCCTGGAGGACGCGCTGGGCGTCCGCGCCGACCCGGAGGAACTGGCCGGGCGGGCCCTGCGCTGCGGCGACCCCGGGCAGGACGACTGGACCGAGGCGGTGCGGGCGCTGAGCGGGCGCGGCGACGAGGCGACGTTGGAGGCGGCGCTCGGCTGGGCCGCGAGCGACGACCCCCTGCGCCAGGCGTTCGCCGCGGACGTGCTCGGCGGGCTCGGCGTCGGCGCGGAGCGGGCCCTGCCGGTCCTGCGGGAGGTGGCGCGGGCCGCACGGCACGCCGGACCGGTGACGGCCGCGGTGGGCGCGCTCGGACGGCTCGGCGACCCGGCCGCACTGCCCGAGATCCTGCGGCACGCCGCGGACGTCGACCCCGGCGTACGGCGCGGTGTCGCCGTCGCGCTCACCGGGCTGGTGCCCGCCGGCCACCGGGAGGGCGTGGAGGTGCTGATCGGGCTGAGCCGCGACGCGGTCCCGTGGGTGCGCGACTGGGCGACCCTGGCGCTCGCGGAGGTGCCGGACGACTCCCCCGCGCTGCGGGAGGCGCTGGCCGCCCGGTTGGACGACCCCGACCCCGGCACGGCCGCCGAGGCCGCCCGGGGTCTGGCGAAGCGCCGTGACGACCGTGCTCCGGAGGCGCTGGCGCGCATCCTGGGCAGCGAGGCGCCGGGGAGTCCGGCGCGCGGTGTCGCCGAGGCGGCCCTGGCCCACGTACGGGACGAGCGCGACCGGCGCCGCCTGGAGCACATCCTGCCGCGCCGCCGCTGACCGCCGCCCCCGGCGCCGGCACGGCGGGCCGTCCCGGGCCGGGGGCCGGCGAAGCCGCGGTGTGCCGTCCGGGCGGGGTCAGCGAAGCCGGAGCGTACCCGGCGCCCGTTCGTCGATGATCTCCACGAGTTCGTCGAAGAGGGCCGGTCCGAGGGCGCGGCGCGAGGCGTCGTGATCGCGCCACTCGATGACGAAGTCACCGTCCTCCGGCGTGCCGAAGCCGCCGCTCAGGCAGTCCGCGAACGCGTCGCGGTTGTCGCCGAAGTACCCGCCGGGGCCGTTCACGGCCTCTCCGACGGCCCGCCAGAAGCCGTCGGGTCCGGCGACCCGGCGGCCCTCGATGACGTACACGGTCGTCATGGTGGTGTCCGGTTCAGCAGCCGTGGTCGACGCGGTCGAAGGACGCGTAGTGGTCGGCGGTGTAGTAGTCCTCCCGCTCGGTGTCGCCGGTGACGATGCGGCGGGCGCCCCGGGTGGTGGAGCCGGGGGTGATGACCGTGAACTCGTGGTAGTAGCCGGTCGTCCGGCTCGGCAGGATGCCTTCGCGGTTCTGGAAGACCGTGCCGTCCTGGCGGAAGGGGTAGGGACCGCCGGCCTCGATGAGGTCGAGGGTGTCGTGCGCCTGCGAGGGCAGCCGCGAGTAGCAGACGCTCCCCACCGCGGTGATGGCGGCCGGGGCTGCGGAGACGGCGGGGACGGCCGGGACAGCGGTGGCCGGTCCGGCGAACAGGGTGGACAGCAGCGCCACGGCGCCGCCGAGCAGGGTGAACCGCGGGGGGATTCTCATACGCCGATGATGACGCGTGTAGACGTGGGCACGTCAACGTCAAGTCGCCTGAATTCCCCGGACGTTGACGTGCCCGTCACTTACGGGGCGAGAAGGTGAACGTCTCCCCCGGCGCCGTCCGGGGGCGCGGAGCCGGGGGTCCTCGGCCAGACGAAGCCGAAGCCGGTGGCGCGCACCACGAGAGGCCGCGGGCCGCCGTGCGGGGCGCCCACGCCCCGGCTCTTCAGACCGTGCAGGAAGAACGGGAGGCCCACCGCCCACAGCACCACCGCCGTGGTCACGCCCGCCGACAGGAAGGTGCCGAGGCCGGAGACGTGGAGTGTGGGCCGCAGCCCCGTGCTGAACCAGGACACCAGCCACAGCACCAGCGCGCCGGCGGCCACGGAGCCCACGGCGAGGAAGGGAAGGGCTCCGAACATCACCCGGCGCGGATACGGCCACCCCAGGTCGTGGGAGGCCGTCGATGAGGGGGTACGGGGCGGTCGCCTCGTTCGCCCTCGCGATCCCAGCGGGCCGTTCTCCGGGCCGGAGGGGACGGGCGTGGTGGTCGCCCCCTCCGCCTGAGGGCCCGCCGCGCCGAGGACTCGCGGGGTGCGAGGAGCCGGATCGAGCGCGTGGTGCCGTCCGGGGCGCGGCGGCTGGCCGGGGCCTGAACGGCGTGAGGGCCCGGAACGCCGCGCGTCGCGGTGTTCCGGGCCCTGCCGTGCCGGGCGGGGGTGCCGCTAGGCGGCGGTGCGGCGACCGCCGCGGCCCGAGCCGCCCGAGCGGCCGGTGCCGGACGTGCGTCCGGTGCTCCCCGAGCGTCCCGCCCCGGACGTGCGGGCCGCGCCGGTGCCCGAGGCACGGCGGCGGGGAGCGCCCGCCTGAGCGCCGGCGCCGGTGGCGGTGGCGGTGGCGGTGGTCGCGGCGGCGCCGCCGGTGCCCTGGCCGCTGCGGCGGGGACGGCGCCGACGGCCGGTCTTGCCGTCGCCCTGCGCGGCGGGCCGGGCCGGTTCCGGGACCTCGATGGTGACCGGTATGCCGGACGGCTCGCGGGCGCCGGTGACCCGGGCCAGTTCCTCGTCGGAGGACTTCACGCGAGCGCTGCGCGGCGTGATGCCCGCGTGGGACATCAGCCGACTCATGTCGCGCTTCTGCTCGGGCAGCACGAGGGTGACCACGCTGCCGGACTCGCCCGCGCGGGCGGTGCGGCCGCCTCGGTGCAGGTAGTCCTTGTGGTCGGTCGGCGGATCGACGTTCACGACGAGGTCGAGGTCGTCGACGTGAATGCCACGAGCCGCCACGTTGGTGGCCACCAGTGCGGTGACCTGGCCGGTCTTGAACTGGTCCAGGGTCCGGTTGCGCTGCGGCTGCGAGCGGCCGCCGTGCAGGCCGGCGGCCCGTACGCCACTGGCGAGGAGCCGCTTGACCAGCCGGTCCACGGAGCGCTTGGTGTCCAGGAAGAGGATCACCCGGCCGTCGCGGGCCGCGATACGGGCGGTGACGGCCTTCTTGTCGGTCTCGTCCGCGACGTACAGGACGTGGTGCTCCATGGTGGAGACCGCGCCGGCCGACGGGTCGACGGAGTGGACGACCGGGTCGGTGAGGAACATCCGCACCAGCCGGTCGATGTTCTTGTCGAGCGTGGCGGAGAACAACATCCGCTGGCCGTCCGGCTCGACCTGCTTCAGCAGCGCGGTGACCTGGGGAAGGAAGCCCATGTCGGCCATCTGGTCGGCCTCGTCCAGGACGGTGACCGACACCTGGTCCAGCCGGCAGTCGCCGCGCTCGATCAGGTCCTTGAGGCGACCGGGGGTGGCGACGAGGATCTCGGCGCCGCGGCGCAGCGCGCCCGCCTGCCGGCTGATCGACATGCCGCCGACGACGGTGGCGATCCGCAGTTGCACGGAGGTCGCGTACGGGGTGAGGGCGTCGGTCACCTGCTGCGCGAGCTCGCGCGTGGGGACCAGGACCATCCCGAGCGGGGCCTTCGGCTCGGCGCGCCGGCCGGCCGTGCGGGCGAGCAGGGCGAGGCCGAAGGCGAGGGTCTTGCCGGAACCGGTGCGGCCGCGGCCGAGGATGTCACGGCCCGCCAGGGAGTTCGGCAGGGTCGCGGCCTGGATCGGGAACGGCTCGGTGACGCCCTGGGCGGTGAGCGTCTTGAGGAGGGCGGCCGGCATGTCGAGGTCGTCGAAGGCCTCGACCGGGGGCAGCGCGGGCGTGGCGGTTTCCGGCAGGGCGAAGTCGCGCGGAGCCGCGATCGGGGCCCGGCTGCCCGTGGCGCGGGCGGGCGCGTTGCCGTTTCCGGCCGTCCTGCCGTTCCCGGAGCGCGCGGGATTCGCGTTGCCGGTCCTCGCGGGGCGCTTACGGGCGGGGCGTTCGGGTCGAGTCGTTGTCATACATTTGCCTTCCTTGGCCTGAGCACAGCGCAAGCCGGGACCCGCACCTCGACTGCATGGTGCGGGTCCCGGCTGCGAGATACCGGTGCTGCGTATCCGGTGATCAGGCGGGGAGGATGTTCTCCGCCTGCGGGCCCTTCTGGCCCTGCGTGACGTCGAAGGTCACCTTCTGGCCTTCCTGGAGCTCACGGAAGCCCGAGGTGGCGATGTTGGAGTAGTGGGCGAAGACGTCGGCGCCGCCGCCGTCCTGCTCGATGAAGCCGAAGCCCTTTTCCGAGTTGAACCACTTCACGGTACCGGTGGCCATAATTATCTCCTGATGGTGTCGGGGCCCCATCCGGAGAAAGCCGGTAAAACAATAATGCGCCTGAGGAACATTCCCGTCAGGCGCACATAAAGTTCATGGGTACCAAAACTGCAACGTGGACAACCGTAGCACACCATCCTCGCGCCCCAGCCGCAACAGGGCACGCCGTGGGTCGTCGGCGCCTTCCGCCGATGAGGTGGAGCGGCCGCGGCGCGTCCGCCTTCCCGGACCGAACGTCACCGCCCCCCCGTGTCCGTACCGCTGCCCGGGCCGGGCGGTGACGCGCGGCGAGCCGTCCTCGCGCGGCGGGTCTCAGAACGCGAGGGAGGGGTTGTACGGGTTGAAGCCGGTGTACCGGGTCTCGCAGTGGTCGGGTGTGCCCGCCACCCGGCGACACAGGGTCATCGTGACGCTCTTGATGCCGCTCGGGTCCGTGGCCCGGAGGTTTTGGAAGTCGGCGGTCGTGCCGCAGCCGCGGGTGTTGTGCTTGTCGTCCGACGCGAGAGTGGTGCCGGAGCCCGTCCGGATGGTGAGGGTGGCGTAGACCGAGCGGTCGTCGCACGTCTGGTCGGCGACGGTGAGCGTGCCGCCCTGGAAGGAGTTCCGGTCGACCCAGGTCAGCTGGATCCGGCTGCGGTCGCCCCAGCTGGTGGTGATGTCACCGCTGGACGTGGACGCCCAGCCCGGCCCGGCGGCCGCGAGGGTGAGCGCGGCGGTCGTGGCGGCGACGGTGAAAGCTGCACGGCGCATATGAGTGTCTCCTGTCCGGTGGCCGTCCCCGAGGTGCAGCACTACCCGCCGCCGGCGGCCCTTCACGACGGTCGGGGCACAATCACACGGCCGGCTCAGCCCGTTCGGCGGAGCGTGACGAGCGCCGCGTACCCGTCCGTGCGTACCGTGGTCTGCCGGGCCGCGCACAACACCGCGTCGTAGCGCCCCAGTTCCACGCCCGCCGCCTCCGCCGGCCCGTCCAGGGCGACGACGAGCACCGTCGCGTCCGGCGGGACCGCCACGGCCCGCCCGCCCCGTACGACCGTGACGGCCGCCGCGACCGCCCCGCGCCGGTGCATGACGTTGAGGTTGACGACCGGTCCGGCGCGGAGCCGCCCGCCGGTGGGGACGTCGCCGGGGAAGTGCCGCGGGGCGTACCGCTCGGCGCACAGGTGCCGCCCGTCGACGTCGAGGTCCATGCCCGTGCCGTCGACGACCGTCAGGATCCGCTCCGTACCGGGGAACGCGGAGAACGGCCCGTCGGCGTGGACGTCGGCGAGGCTGACCCGCCAGTCGAAGCCCTCCATGCCCGCGTCCTCGGGCAGGGCGGCGATCTCCCGCGTGACGCCACCGCCGTTCTTCCACGGCACGGCCGTCCGGTCGGCCGCCCGCAGCACGCGCGCCGCCGTCATCGCACGATGCCCCGGGCGCGGGCGGCGGCGAGCCAGGCGGGGAACTCGGCGACCAGCCGGTCGTACAGCTCGTCATCGGGGACGCCGCGCGGGTCGGTACCCGCGTGGAAGAAGCCCGCGTTGTCGACGCAGCGCCTGGCGGGTACGGCCAGCTCGTCGAGCTTGCGGAGGAATTCGAACTGGCGACTGGCCGGGTCGCCGAAGCCGATGAACTGCCAGAAGAGCGGGAGCCTCGCGGCCCTGCACAGATGGCCCTCGGCAGCGGCCCTGCTGCTCGGTCCGCCGTCCGTCTGGAAGACGACGAGGGCCGGGTCGGTCGCCCCGCTGTCCAGGTAGTGGTCGATGACCGCGTCCATGGCGAGGTGGTAGTTGGTCCTGCCCATGTGGCCGAGGTTCGCCACGATCCGCTCGATCCGGCCCTGGTGGTCGGAGAGGGCGATCTCCGTCTCGGCGTCGACGTCCGTCGAGAAGAAGACCACCGGGACGCGCCCGTCGTCGTCGAGGTTCGCCGACAGACCCAGCACCCGGTCGGCGAGCGCCTGGACGCTGCCGTCCTTGTAGTACGGCCTCATCGACCCGGAGTGGTCGACGACCAGGTAGACGGCGGCGCGCTCGCCGCTCAGCCCGTGCTTGCGCAGCGAGACCCCCGCGCTCTTGTAGAGGTCGACCAGGGCGGGCGCGGTCTCTTCGAGCTTCTGCAGGCTGATCGGCATACGGCGAGACTATGCGACCGCCGCGGTTCCTCTCCGAGTGCCGAGACGGCGGACGCCGGGCACGGACCCGTTCAACTCCCCGGCCGGGACCGGTACATGCCCCTCGTGTGCCAGAGCCCGCCCGTCAGACCGCCCTTGTGCGTGTGGCCGCCGGAGGGTGGGTGCCGACGGCGGGTTCCCCCAGGCGTGCCGGGCTGTCCGGGACCGTGAGGAGTGGTCGCGGGCCGCGCACCGGCGGGGCGCACGCGGCGTACGCGCACGGCGCGCACTCGGCGCGCGTACGGACGCCACCCGCATCACCCGCGCCGGAAAAGGCGCAGCGCCTGCCGAAGGTCCGGTCGGGGACACGGCAGGCGCTGCTGTGTTCCGCACGCCGTTGTACGGGACGTATGAGGGGTGCCCGGGCCGCTGGAGCGGGCGGGCCGGCACGGCCGGCTGCCCCCGACTGTACCCCGCGCGGCGGCCCCTGCCCGCCATGGGCCCGCGGGAGCGGCCTCCGCCGGCCCGTCGGCGGGCGCCCACGGGGCTCGGCGCGCCCGCGGGCGGTCCCCGGCGACGGTGCGGAGCCGGGCGGGGTGCCTTACCGGGGCGGTGACCCGGGCGCCGGAGTTCCGGTGCCGGATCGGCGGGGGATGTGGCGGGTGCCTCGGCCCGGGGGCGTCGGCGTCGGTGTCGGCGGGGTGCGACCCGGCGGGGCGGGGAGCCGGGCGTCCCGCCCTGGGCGTGCCGGGGGCGTCCCGCACCGTCTCGTGCGGGACGCCCGGCCGGGACGTCAGACCGTGAGCGCGCGGTCCGTGGGGCGGACGGGGGCCGGCAGCTCGCTGGCGCCCGTCAGGTAGCGGTCCACGCCCCGCGCCGCGGAGCGGCCCTCGGCGATGGCCCAGACGATGAGCGACTGGCCGCGGCCGGCGTCACCGGCGACGAACACGCCGTCGACGTTGGTCGCGTAGTCCCCGTCGCGGGCGATGTTGCCGCGCTCGTCGAGCTCCAGGCCGAACTGCCGCACCAGGCCGTTGGACTGGTCGGTGCCGGTGAAGCCCATGGCGAGGGTGACCAGCTGGGCCGGGATCTTCCGCTCGGTGCCCGGCTTCTGCTCCAGCTTGCCGTCCTTGAACTCGACCTCGACGAGGTGGAGGAACTGGACGTTGCCGTCCTCGTCGCCCTCGAAGTGGGTGGTGGAGACGGAGTAGACCCGCTCGCCGCCCTCCTCGTGGGCCGAGGTGACCTTGTAGAGCATCGGGAACGTGGGCCAGGGCTGGTTCGCGTTCCGCTCCTCGCCCGGCTTCGGCATGATCTCCAGCTGGGTGACGGAGGCCGCGCCCTGGCGGTGGGCGGTGCCCACGCAGTCCGCGCCGGTGTCACCGCCGCCGATGACCACCACGTGCTTGCCCTCGGCGGTGATGGGGGGCGCCACGAAGTCGCCCTCCTGCACCTTGTTGGCGAGCGGCAGGTACTCCATCGCGAAGTGGATGCCCTTGAGCTCCCGGCCCGGGACCGGCAGGTCGCGCGAGACGGTGGCGCCGGCGGCGATGACGACCGCGTCGTACCGGCGCCGCAGCTTCGCGGCGTCGATGTCGCGGCCGATCTCGACCTCCGTACGGAACTTGGTGCCCTCCGCGCGCATCTGCTCGATGCGCCGGTTGATGTGCACCTTCTCCATCTTGAACTCGGGGATGCCGTACCGCAGCAGACCGCCGATGCGGTCGGCCCGCTCGTACACGGCGACCGTGTGGCCGGCCCGGGTCAGCTGCTGCGCGGCGGCCAGGCCCGCCGGGCCCGAGCCGATGACGGCGACGGTCTTGCCCGACAGCCGCTCCGGCGGCTGCGGCGTGACGTCACCGGTCTCCCACGCCTTGTCGATGATGGAGACTTCGACGTTCTTGATGGTGACGGCGGGCTGGTTGATGCCCAGCACGCACGCCGACTCGCAGGGGGCCGGGCACAGCCGCCCGGTGAACTCCGGGAAGTTGTTCGTGGCGTGCAGCCGCTCGGACGCCGCGGACCAGTCCTCGCGGTAGGCGTAGTCGTTCCACTCGGGGATGAGGTTTCCGAGCGGACAGCCGTTGTGGCAGAACGGGATGCCGCAGTCCATGCACCGGCCGGCCTGCTTGCTGATGATCGGCAGCAGGGAGCCGGGAACGTAGACCTCGTTCCAGTCCTTGACGCGCTCGCCCACGGGGCGGGTCTTGGCGACTTCGCGCCCGGTGGTCAGGAAGCCCTTGGGGTCAGCCATTGGTCGCCGCCTCCATCATCTTCTCGGTGGTCTCCTGCTCGGAGAGACCGGCGAGCTCAGCGGCGTCCTTGGCGGCGAGCACTGCCTTGTACGTGGTCGGGATGATCTTGCTGAATCGGTCCGCGGCCGTGGACCAGTCGGCAAGGAGCTTCTCGGCCACGGTCGAGCCCGTCTCCTCGTGGTGGCGGCGCACGACGTCGTGCAGCCACGCCTTGTCCGTCCCGTCCAGGGCCTCGACCGCGCCGAGGTTGCCGGAGTTGACGTTGTCCCGGTCGAGGTCGATGACGTACGCGACCCCGCCCGACATACCGGCCGCGAAGTTGCGGCCCGTCTCGCCGAGGACGACCGCGTGACCGCCGGTCATGTACTCGCAGCCGTGGTCGCCCACGCCCTCGGAGACCACCAGCGCGCCGGAGTTGCGGACGCAGAAGCGCTCGCCGGTGCGGCCGCGGAGGAAGATCTCGCCGCCGGTCGCGCCGTACGCGATGGTGTTGCCCGCGATGGTCGAATACTCGGCCAGGTGGTCGGCGCCCCGGTCCGGACGGACGATCACACGGCCGCCGGACAGGCCCTTGCCGACGTAGTCGTTGGCGTCGCCCTCCAGGCGCAGCGTGACGCCGCGCGGCACGAACGCGCCGAAGGACTGGCCGGCCGAGCCGGTGAAGGTGATGTCGATGGTGTCGTCGGGCAGGCCCGCGCCACCGAACTTCTTCGTCACCTCGTGGCCGAGCATGGTGCCGACCGTGCGGTTGATGTTGCGGATGGCGACCTGGGCGCGGACCGGCTGGGCCTCCTCCGCGCTGGCCGCGTTGAGCGCCTCGGCGGCCAGCTGGATCAGCTGGTTGTCGAGCGCCTTCTCCAGGCCGTGGTCCTGCTCGATCAGCGCGTGGCGCACCGCGCCCTCGGGCAGCTCGGGCACGTAGAACAGCGGCTCGAGGTCCAGGCCCTGCGCCTTCCAGTGCGTGACCGCCCGCTCGGTGTCGAGCAGCTCGGCGTGGCCGACGGCCTCCTCCAGCGTCCGGAAGCCCAGTTCGGCGAGGAGCTCGCGCACCTCCTCCGCGATGAACTGGAAGAAGTTGACGACGTACTCGGCCTTGCCGGTGAACCGGTCGCGCAGCACCGGGTTCTGGGTGGCGATGCCGACCGGGCAGGTGTCCAGGTGGCAGACGCGCATCATGACGCAGCCGGAGACGACGAGCGGCGCGGTCGCGAAACCGAACTCCTCGGCGCCGAGGAGCGCGGCGATGACGACGTCGCGGCCGGTCTTGAGCTGGCCGTCGGTCTGGACGACGATCCGGTCGCGCAGGCCGTTGAGGAGCAGGGTCTGCTGGGTCTCGGCGAGGCCGAGCTCCCAGGGGCCGCCCGCGTGCTTGAGCGACGTGAGCGGGGACGCTCCCGTACCGCCGTCGTGGCCGGAGATGAGCACGACGTCCGCGTGCGCCTTGGAGACACCGGCGGCGACGGTCCCGACACCGACCTCGGAGACCAGCTTCACGTGGATCCGGGCGGCCGGGTTGGCGTTCTTGAGGTCGTGGATCAGCTGAGCCAGGTCCTCGATGGAGTAGATGTCGTGGTGCGGCGGCGGGGAGATCAGGCCGACACCCGGGGTGGAGTGCCGGGTCTTGGCGACCCACGGGTAGACCTTGTGGCCGGGCAGCTGGCCGCCCTCGCCGGGCTTGGCGCCCTGGGCCATCTTGATCTGGATGTCGTCCGCGTTGACCAGGTACTCGCTCGTCACACCGAAGCGGCCGGAGGCGACCTGCTTGATCGACGACCGGCGCGCCGGGTCATACAGGCGCTCGGGGTCCTCGCCGCCCTCACCGGTGTTGGACTTGCCCCCCAGCTGGTTCATGGCGATGGCGAGGGTCTCGTGCGCCTCCTGCGAGATGGAGCCGTACGACATGGCGCCGGTGGAGAACCGCTTGACGATCTCGGACGCCGGCTCGACCTCGTCGAGGGGGATCGACGGGCGGTCGGACGCGAAGCCGAACAGGCCGCGCAGCGTCATCAGGCGCTCGGACTGCTCGTTCACACGGGCCGTGTACTTCTTGAAGATGTCGTAGCGGCCGGAGCGGGTGGCGTGCTGGAGACGGAAGACCGTCTCCGGGTCGAACAGGTGCGGCTCGCCCTCGCGGCGCCACTGGTACTCGCCGCCGATCTCCAGCGCGCGGTGCGCGGAGGGGACGCCGGAGGCGGGGTACGCCTTGGCGTGGCGGGCGGCGACCTCCTTGGCGACGATGTCCAGGCCGGCGCCGCCGATCTTGGTGGCGGTGCCGTGGAAGTACTTCTCGACGAAGGCCTCGTCGAGGCCGACGGCCTCGAAGACCTGCGCGCCGCGGTAGGAGGCGACGGTCGAGATGCCCATCTTGGACATGACCTTCAGGACGCCCTTGCCGAGGGCGTAGATCAGGTTGCGGATGGCCTGCTCGGGCTCCAGGCCCTCGACGAAGGTGCCGGCGCGGACCAGGTCCTCGACGGACTCCATGGCGAGGTACGGGTTGACGGCGGCGGCACCGTAGCCGATCAGCAGCGCGACGTGGTGGACCTCGCGGACGTCGCCGGCCTCGACCAGCAGGCCCACCTGGGTGCGCTGCTTGGTGCGGATGAGGTGGTGGTGGACGGCGGAGGTGAGCAGCAGCGACGGGATCGGCGCGTGCTCGGCGTCGGAGTGCCGGTCGGAGAGCACGATGAGACGGGCGCCGGCCTCGATGGCGGCGTCGGCCTCGGCGCAGATCTCCTCGATGCGGGCGGCGAGGGCCTCGCCGCCGCCGGAGACCCGGTAGAGGCCGGAGAGCGTGGCGGCCGTCATGCCGGGCATGTCGCCGTCGGCGTTGACGTGGATGAGCTTGGCCAGCTCGTCGTTGTCGATCACCGGGAACGGCAGGGTGACACTGCGGCAGGACGCGGCGGTCGGCTCCAGCAGGTTGCCCTGGGGGCCGAGCGAGGAGCGCAGCGAGGTGACGAGCTCCTCGCGGATGGCGTCCAGCGGCGGGTTGGTGACCTGCGCGAACAGCTGGGTGAAGTAGTCGAACAGCAGCCGCGGGCGCTCGGAGAGCGCGGCGATCGGCGAGTCCGTACCCATCGAGCCGAGCGGCTCGCCACCGGTGCGGGCCATCGGCGCGAGGATGACGCGCAGCTCTTCCTCGGTGTAGCCGAAGGTCTGCTGGCGGCGGGTGACCGAGGCGTGGGTGTGGACGATGTGCTCGCGCTCGGGAAGGTCCTCGAGCTCGATGATCCCGCTCTCCAGCCACTCCTGGTACGGGTGCTCGGCGGCGAGGGCGGCCTTGATCTCGTCGTCCTCGATGATGCGGTGCTCGGCGGTGTCGACGAGGAACATCTTGCCGGGCTGGAGGCGGCCCTTGCGGACGACCTTGGCGGGGTCGATGTCCAGGACGCCGACCTCGGAGGAGAGCACGACGAGGCCCTCGTCGGTGACCCAGTAGCGACCGGGGCGCAGGCCGTTGCGGTCGAGAACGGCGCCGACCTGAACACCGTCGGTGAAGGTGACACAGGCCGGGCCGTCCCAGGGCTCCATCATCGTGGAGTGGTACTGGTAGAAGGCGCGCCGGGCCGGGTCCATGGAGTCGTGGTTCTCCCACGCCTCGGGGACCATCATCAGCACGCTGTGCGGCAGCGAACGGCCACCGAGGTGGAGCAGCTCCAGCACCTCGTCGAAGGAGGCGGAGTCGGAGGCGTCCGGCGTGCACACCGGGAAGATCCGGTCCAGCTTCTCGGCCCCGAAGAGGTCGGAGACCAGCTGCGACTCGCGGGCGCGCATCCAGTTGCGGTTTCCCTTGACCGTGTTGATCTCGCCGTTGTGGGCGACGAACCGGTACGGGTGGGCCAGCGGCCAGCTCGGGAAGGTGTTGGTGGAGAACCGGGAGTGGACGAGCGCCACGGCGGTGGCGCAGCGGCGGTCCGACAGGTCCGGGAAGAACGGCTCGAGCTGCCCGGTGGTGAGCATGCCCTTGTAGACGATGGTGCGGGCGGAGAGCGAGGGGAAGTAGACCCCGGCCTCGCGCTCGGCGCGCTTGCGCAGCACGAACGCCTTGCGGTCCAGGTCGATGCACGTGCTCGTACCGCCGTCGCCGACGAACAGCTGGCGGAAGGCCGGCATGGTCGAGCGGGCGGTGGCGCCGAGCAGCTCGGGGGCGACGGGGACGTCGCGCCAGCCGAGGACGGTGAGGTTCTCCTCGGCGGCGATCGTCTCGATCCGCGAGACGGCCTGTGCGGAGCCGTCGGCGGGGAGGAAGGCGATGCCGACGGCGTACTCACCGGCTGCCGGGAGTGCGAAGTCGGTGACCTCGCGGAGGAACGCGTCCGGCACCTGGAGCAGGATGCCCGCGCCGTCGCCGGAGTCGGGCTCGGAGCCGGTGGCGCCCCGGTGCTCAAGGTTGCGCAGAACGGTCAGCGCCTGCTCCACCAGCGCGTGGCTGGCGACACCGGTGAGGGTGGCAACGAAGCCGACACCACAGGCGTCGTGCTCGTTGCGGGGGTCGTACATACCCTGCGGGGCGGGGCGACCGTCCATGGGCGACCAGGCGTCGGAACGCATCGGCTCTCCCGTCGTCGTCGTGGCTGGGGGCACCTCCCAGACGGAGCCTGGGGGAGCGAGTACCAGAGGGACGACGCTGGCCCTCCGCAAAATTTCGTGCAGGTTACATGATGGAGTGCTTCTCGAAAAGCGGAAAGCTCGTTCCAGCATGCGGACACCGCTCATGGCGGTGGGGGGTTCCGGGCCCGGCGGGCGGACGGACCGTCGAGAGATCGACATCCGGCGGCCCGTGGGGTGAGCGGGCTTCGTTGCCCGCAGCGCTAACGGCTCATGCCCCGTGGCGAGGGCTTCGAAACCGCCGTATTACGGCTACTTATGTGCCGCGCCGCATAGTGTCTCACCGGAGGAGCGGATAGGGCTATTGGACGTTCGTCACAACGGTCACGGCGTTCTCCACAACGCTCACCGCGTCCGTCCAGGGCGGTCGCGGCGTTCTCCACAACAGTAGGCCAACCGTACGGCGAAGCCCCCTCGGCCGCCTGCCGAGAGGGCCGACCCGCGGCGACTAGACCGCCGCGCCGAACAAGGCACCCAGGCCGTAGGTGACGGCCGCGGCGGCGCCGCCCAGGGCGAGCTGGCGCAGGCCGCTGTACCACCAGCTCCGCGCCGTCACCCGGGCCACCAGGGCGCCGCACGCGAACAGTCCCAGCAGCGCCAGCAGGACCGCCGGCCACAGCGTGGTGGCGCCCAGCAGGTAGGGCAGGACGGGCAGCAGCGCGCCGAGCGCGAACGACCCGAAGGAGGACGCGGCGGCGACCGTCGGCGAGGGCAGGTCGTCCGGGTCGATGCCGAGCTCCTCGCGGGCGTGGATCTCCAGCGCCTGCTCGGGGTCCCTCGACAGCTGCATGGCGACCTCGCGGGCCAGCGCCGGCTCGACGCCACGCGCCACGTACAGCGCCGCGAGCTCCTCCATCTCGTCCACCGGGTGCTTGCGCAACTGGAGACGCTCCACGTCCAGTTCCGCCTCGACGAGTTCGCGCTGCGAAGCCACCGAGGTGTACTCGCCGGCGGCCATGGAGAACGCGCCGGCCGCGAGCCCGGCCAGCCCCGTGATGACGATGGTCTGCTGGGACACGGCGCCACCCGCGACACCGGTCATCAGCGCGAGGTTGGAGACAAGACCGTCCATCGCGCCGAAGACGGCGGGACGGAGCCAGCCGCCGTTCACATCTCGGTGGGTGTGGTTGTCGCGGTGCGCCTCGTGAAGCGTCGCCTCGGTCTCGATGATGGACACAGCTCTCCCCTTACGCCTTGCGTACAGCAGCGGGTCCGGGTGACCCCGCCTCCCCCGACACCTCGAAAATACGCGCCATGTAAGGGGCGCGCCAGCAAGGCAGGCTTTACTTACCAGGCGTCCGACCAGGCGTCCGACCAGGCGTCCGACCAGGCGTCCGCAGGCATCGGCCGCGCGTCCGCCAGGCCGTTTCGCCCTCCCCCGTCGCCAGGCGTGCGGGACGGCTGCGGCTGCGGCTGCGGCTGCGGCTGCGGCAGGCGAGTGACAGCGCCGGTCGCATTGATCCGCGCCTCCGCCCGGCCGCCCGGCCGCGCCGCCCCGGGACCTGACGCACCGGGGCCCGCCCCACGGCCGCGCCCGGCCCCGGGACGCCGGCCGCCCCGCACGCCCACCCGGCGGCCAGCCCGGCTCCGGCCCGCCCGGCGGGAGGGGCCGGGGCGGGAGGCACCGGACCTGCCACGCACCGCGGCCCTGCCCGGCCTCGCGGGCGGAGCCGGTACCGGCCGCCGGGCGTCCGTCCGACCCGCCCCCGGGGCGCGGCACCGCCCCCGTTCCCCCTCCGGGGCCACCCGGCCACAGGACGGCCGCGGTGCCGGCCCCGGCGGACGCACCGGGTCCGGCCGCGGCACGGGCACCGGCGGGAGAGGCGTGGCGCCCGCCGCCCCTCCTGGCGGACCGCGGCGCGTCGAGGGTCTCCTCCTCGGCCTCGCCGCCGGTGACGCCGCGGGCCGGGCCCGCCGCCCGGCACCGCGCCGCCCGCATGCCCGAGTGGGCCCGACGCCTCACCCGCGAACCCGACACGTTCGCCGAGCAGAACGCCACCACCACCCTCCCCGTCCCCATCGCCCTCCACCAGCCCCCGAACCGCTCCGCCTCGGCCCCTCCGACGACGCCGAGTGGGCGGCCTTCACCGAGGCCCGCAACCCGTTCCGCGAGTGGATCGGCGCCCGGATCCGCGCGGACGTCCACGGCTGGACCCACCCCGGAGACCCGGCGGCCGCCGCCGAGCATGCCCACCGGGACGCCGGTCCTCGCCCACACCGCCAACGGCGTGTTCGGCGCCATGTTCACCGCGGCCGTCATCGCCACCGCCGCCTCCGGCACCGTCGACGTCCACCAGTCGCGCGCCGCCGGGCTGACCGTCGTCCCACCCGACTCACGCCTGGCCCGAGCGGTCCGCTTCGGCATCGCGACGGCCCACGCCCACTCCGGCTTCGACACCGTCGTCGACCGGCTCCACACCGCCTACGGCTCCTACCACTGGGTACACGTCGTCCCGAACACCGCCCTCCTCGCCGCCGCGCCCACCCACGCCGACGGCGACTACATCCTCTCCATCTGCCGTGCCGTCTCCGGCGGCTGGGACACCGGCTGCAACGGTGCCACCGCCGGTTCCGTCGCCGGTCTCCCGGCCGGCCCGTCCCGAAAGGATCCCCGACCGCTGGGCCGCGCCCCTCAAGAACCGCCTCGCCACCTCCGTCCCCACGTTCGACGGCGTCGGTTCCGACACCCTCGCCACCCTCACTCACCGGCTCGCACACCAGGAGGCACCCCGCCCATGACCCACATCGTGGTGCTCGGCAGCACCAACATGGACCTCGTCGCCTATGTGGGCCGCGCCCCCGAACTCGGCGAGACCGTCACGGGACGCGAGTTCCGCACGATCCCCGGCGGCAAGGGCGCCAACCAGGCGGTCGCCGCCGCCCGCGCCGGGGCGGAGGTGTCGATGATCGGCGCCGTCGGCTCCGACGAGTTCGGCGCCCGCCTCCGGGCCGGGCTCACCGCCGCCGGTGTCGACACCGATCTCCTCCGCACCGTCGACGGCCCCTCGGGCACCGCCCACATCGTCGTCGACGACGAGGGCGGCAACGCGATCGTCGTCATCCCCGGCGCCAACGGCAGCGTCACCTCCCTGGCCCCCGGCGACGAAACGCTCATCGCCACCGGCTCCGCCCTGCTGCTCCAACTGGAACTCCCCCTCTCCGCCGTCACCGCCGGCGCCGAAGCCGCCCGCCGCCACGGCGTGCGCACGATCCTCACTCCCGCCCCCGCCCAGCCACTCCCCCCGGCACTGCTCGCCGCCACCGACCTGCTGGTACCCAACGAGCACGAGGCGGCGGCCCTCACCGGCCACGCCGACCCGCGCGCGGCCGCCGACGCGCTGCTCCGCCAGGTTCCGGAGGTCGTCATCACCCTCGGCGGGGCCGGCAGCCTGTACGCGGCCCGCGGCGCCGACCCGGTCACCGTCCCCGCCCCTCGGGTCCGGGCCGTCGACACCACCGCCGCCGGCGACACCTTCGTCGGCGCCCTGGCCGTCGCCCTCGGCGAGGGCACCCCCGTGCCCGACGCCCTCGCCTGGGCGTCGTCCGCCGCCGCCCTGTCCGTCCAGCGCCCCGGCGCCACGTCCTCGATGCCGTACCGCACGGAGATCGACACCGCATGACCACCACCTCTCCGGCCGCTCCCCCGCTCCAGGGCCTGCGCGACCTCGACCTCGCCACCCTCTTCGCCCGCCCGCCGGCGGCGACCATGCTCGGCGACTTCGGCGCCGACGTCATCAAGGTCGAGCACCCCCGCAGACCCGACCCCTCCCGGGCCACGGCCGGCCAAGAACGGCGTCGGACTCCGGTGGAAGCTGCTCGGCCGCAACAAGCGCGCCATCACCGTCGACCTGTCCACCCCCGGCGGCCGCGCCACGGCGCAGGGCGTGCAGCGGGACTCCGAGGGCGAGGTCCGAACCTGCCCCCGCCCGCGCAGTCCGTCCATCCGGACGTCCGCGACCTGGACGGCCTCGACGGCCTCGCCGCTTGTTGCGTCGCCCATGGTCGTGCGCTCGGATTCCTGGGCCGTACGGCGACCCACCCGCGCCGGCTGCCGTCATCGAGCGGGCGTACCTCCCGGCCCCCGAGGAGGTGGCGGCGGAGGAGGAGATCGTGAAGGCGGCCGCCGCCGACGCGGGCGCGCCGGCCCTTCCGGACGGCCGCTTCGTCGACGCGGCGGTCGTCGCGGCCGCCCGCCGCACCCTGTCCATCGCCAGGGCCCACCGGGCGTGAAACGAGGCGGCCGCCGGAACCCTCCAGGTCCCGACGGCCGCCTCACACCACGGACGGATCAGCTCTTCTCGGCCGACTCCGGCTTCACACCGGGCTCTTTCGAACCGGCCGCCGTACCGGCCCCGGACGTGTTCGCGTCCGGGCCGGCAGACCCCGCCCGGTCGGCAGACCCCGCCGAGTCGGCAGACCCCGCCGGGTCAGCGGCTCCCGCCGAGTCCGCCTTCGCCGAGCCGGTCCTGTCCGTCTTCGCCATGCCGGTGCTGTCCGTAACCGCCTTGGCCGCGTCGGCCTTCGCCTGCTGCGCGAGTGCCGCCGGTTCCACGATCTCCTCGCGCCCCGGCCGCATCCGCGACGAGACGACGATGTACGTCATGGCCAGCAGGAAGACCACGATCGCGGTCCACACGTTCAGGCGGAGGCCGAGCACGTGGTGCGCCTCGTCGACGCGCATGTACTCGATCCAGCCGCGTCCGGCGCAGTACGCCGCGACGTACAGCGCGAACGCCCGGCCGTGGCCCAGCCGGAACCGACGGTCCGCCCAGACGACCAGCAGTGCGACGCCGACGCACCACAGCGACTCGTACAGGAAGGTCGGGTGGTAGAGACCGGCCTCGCGGTTGGCGCCGTCGCTGATCTCCAGCGCCCACGGGAGGTCGGTGGGCCGGCCGTACAGCTCCTGGTTGAACCAGTTGCCCCAGCGTCCGATCGCCTGGGCGAGGGCGATGCCGGGCGCGATGGCGTCCGCGTACGCCGGCAGCGGGATGCCGCGGCGCCGGCAGCCGATCCAGGCGCCCACCGCGCCGAGCGCGATGGCGCCCCAGATACCGAGGCCGCCTTCCCAGATCTTGAAGGCGTCGACCCAGTTCTCGCCCTCGCTGAAGTACAGCTGGTAGTCGGTGACGACGTGGTACAGCCGACCGCCGACGAGGCCGAAGGGCACGGCCCATACGGCGATGTCGGCCACGGTGCCGGCTTTGCCGCCCCGGGCGAGCCAGCGCTTGTTGCCGTACCAGACGGCGACGAAGACACCGATGATGATGCAGAAGGCGTAGCCGCGCAGCGGGACCGGTCCGAGATGGAGCACACCGGTCGACGGGCTGGGAATGTAGGCAAGGTCCATGGCAGGTCCGACGCTACCCTGCCGGGCGGGAGACAGGGCAACCCGCCCGGCAAAGACTGCATAACAGCGACAGCCGCCGCCGCGCTCAGTTCCCAGTGGGCGACGCGGGGGCCTGCGGCGAGGCGGGAGCGGCGGGGGACGGGAAGGCCGTGCCCGGCTTCTTGCCCTTGTTCGCCTCGGCGACCCACTTCTTCAGGTTCTCGATGGAGATCTGCTCGTCGCCCTTGCTCGGGAAGATGGACTCTCCGTTGAGCAGCACCGTCGGCGTGCCCCGGAAGTCGCCGCTGCGGAAGGCCTCGTTGGACTTCTTCACCCAGCTGTCGTGCGTACCCTCCGACACGCAGGAGCGGAAGGCGGGGGTGTCCAGTCCGGGCACCTTCGCCGCCAGCTCGAAGAGCTTGGCGTCCCGGGCGAAGGCGTCGTCCGGCTCCGGGGGCTGGTTCTGGTAGAGCACGTCGTGGTACGGGACGAACTTGCCGGCGTCCTGGGCGCACGCGGCGGCGTTCGCCGCGTTGAGCGAGCCGCTGCCGCCCATGTTGCCGTCGATGATCGTGGCGAGGCGGTACTCGACCTTGATCTGGCCGGAGTCGGTCAGCTGGTGGATGGTGTCCCGGGCGGCGTTCTCGAACTGGGCGCAGGCCGGGCAGCGGAAGTCCTCCCAGATCGTGAGCGTGGAGGGGGCGTCGGTGGCGCCGGCCGGGATGGCCAGCTGCTCCTCGCCGACCGCGCCGGTGGGGGCCACGACGGGGCCGGAGCCGGAGCCGTCACCCTCGTCGCCGGTGTTCGCGGCGATGACGCCGACCACCGCGGCGAGGCCGAGCACTCCGACGACGGCCGCCGACACGAGCAGCGTGCGCCTGCGCCGCTCCCGGGCCTTCTGCTGCTCGCGTTCGATCTGGAGCCGTTCGCGCGCGCTCCGCTTGCCTTCACTGTTCTTCTCGCTCACGCCCACAGCAACGAACCGGGGAGGCGCGGGCGCGCCTCCCCGGCCCGGATCCACCCGTACGAGCTACGAAACTCGCCGTACTCCTCGGGCGAGTTCGCCCGCCAGTTCCCGTACGGCGGCGACGCCGGCCGCCTGGTCGTCGGCGTCGAGCATCCGCTTGACGAAGGCGGAACCGACGATGACCCCGTCGGCGAAGGTGGCGACCTCGGCGGCCTGTTCGGCGTTGGAGACGCCGAGGCCGACGCAGACCGGCAGGCCGGAGGTGGCCCGGGTGCGGCGCACCAGGTCGGCCGCCTGCTCGCCGACGGACTCACGGGTGCCGGTGACGCCCATCAGGGAGGCGGCGTAGACGAAGCCGGAGCCGGCCTCGGTGATGGTGGCGAGCCGCTCGTCCTTGCTGCTGGGCGCGACGACGAAGACGGTCGCCAGGCCGTGCTTGTCGGCGTGTTCGCGCCAGACGGCGGACTCCTGGACGGGCAGGTCGGGCAGGATGCAGCCGGCGCCGCCCGCCTCGGCGAGTTCGGCGGTGAAGCGCTCGACGCCGTACCGGTCGATGGGGTTCCAGTACGTCATGACCAGGACCGGCTTGCCGGTGGCCTCGTGAGCCTCGCGGACGGTACGCATCACGTCGGCGATCCTGACGCCGCCGCGCAGCGCGATGTCGTCGGCGGTCTGGATGACCGGACCGTCCAGGACCGGGTCGCTGTGCGGCAGGCCGACCTCGACGACGTCGGCGCCGCCGTCGAAGACGGCCTTGACCGCTTCGATCCCGCCGTCGACGGTGGGGAAGCCGGCCGGGAGGTACGCGATGAGCGCGGCCCGGTTCTCGGTCCTGGCCTGCTCCAGGGTGTGCTGAAGCAGCTGGATGTTCCCGCTCACTTGGTGCCCCCCTGGGCCTCGGTGCCCGTCCGGGTCTCGGTGTCCGTCCGGGTCTCGGTGTCCGTCTGGATCTCGGCGGCGCCGTCGTCGGCGGAGGCGTCGGCCTCGACCGGGGCGGCGTCGGTGCCGTACAGGCCGAAGTAGCGCGCGGCGGTGTCCATGTCCTTGTCGCCGCGGCCGGAGAGGTTCACCACGATGAGGCCGTCCTCGCCGAGCTCCCGGCCGAGTTCCAGCGCGCCGGCCAGCGCGTGGGCCGACTCGATGGCCGGGATGATGCCCTCGCTGCGGGACAGCAGGCGCAGGGCCTGCATGGCAGCGTCGTCGGTCACCGCGCGGTACTCGCCGCGGCCACTGTCCTTGAGGTACGAGTGCTCCGGGCCGATGCCCGGGTAGTCCAGACCGGCGGAGATCGAGTACGGCTCGGTGATCTGGCCCTCGTCGTCCTGGAGGACGTACGAGCGCGAGCCGTGCAGGATGCCGGGCTCGCCGGCGGTGAGCGTGGCGGCGTGCTCGCCCGTCTCCACGCCGTGTCCGGCGGGCTCGCAGCCCACCAGCCGCACGTCGGTGTCCCCGATGAACGCGTGGAAGAGCCCGATGGCGTTGGAGCCACCGCCGACGCAGGCGACGGCCGCGTCGGGCAGCCGGCCGGCCCGCTCCAGGATCTGGCGGCGGGCCTCGACGCCGATGACACGGTGGAAGTCGCGGACCATGGCGGGGAACGGGTGCGGTCCGGCGACCGTGCCGAAGAGGTAGTGCGTGCGGTCGACGTTGGCGACCCAGTCGCGGAACGCCTCGTTGATGGCGTCCTTGAGCGTGCGGCTGCCGGACTTGACCGGGATGACCTCGGCGCCGAGCATCCGCATCCGGGCGACGTTCAGCGCCTGGCGCTGGGTGTCGATCTCGCCCATGTAGATGGTGCATTCGAGGCCGAACAGGGCGCAGGCGGTGGCGGTGGCGACGCCGTGCTGACCGGCACCGGTCTCGGCGATGACCCGGGTCTTGCCCATGCGCTTGGTGAGCAGGGCCTGACCCAGGACGTTGTTGATCTTGTGCGAGCCGGTGTGGTTCAGGTCCTCCCGCTTGAGGAAGATCCGGGCGCCACCCGCGTGCCGTGCGAACCGGGGGACCTCGGTGAGCGCGCTCGGCCGCCCGGTGTAGTTGACCAGCAGGTCGTCGAGCTCGGCGGCGAACGCGGGGTCGTTCTTGGCCTTGTCGTACTCGACGGCGACCTCGTCGACCGCGGCGACGAGGGCCTCGGGGATGAACTTGCCGCCGTAGGCGCCGAAGTAGCCCTCGGCGCTCGGGACCTGGCCCTCGGGATCGGGAATGAAGAACTCGCTGGGCATGCGACATGCTCCTCTACGGAGGCGGCGTGCGCCCCCGGATGTCTTGGCGTGACGGTGGTCTCGGTGTGCGCCGACGCCACCGGTCGACCGCAGGCCGCCCGCCCGTCCGGGTGCCCGCGTCGCGCGGGTACGGAGGGCTGTGGGTCAGCGGTGGGGGTGGCGCGCGGTGCGCGCCCGCCATCGCATGCCGTTGACCTGACCGGGCTCGTCACCGATGACATAGCGGACGCGGCGCCCGCGCACGCGCCGTGCCGGGGCCCGGCAGCCACGGGGACGGCAGCCCCTGGCCAGCCGGGCGTAGGGGTCGCGCGACGCCGTGGCGTCCGCCGCCGGGGCGGTCAGGTACGCGGGTGTGGTGCCCGTGCCGGGCGGGTCGATGGGCCGCACGCCGAGGACGGCCGGGGCGCCGGGGCACGCGCGCGTGGAGGCGTCCGTACCGGGGGCCCCGGGGCGCCGGCCCCGGGACGCGGAGGTGGAACCGTCCGCCGGGCACGCGCGCGTGGCCGCGGGTGACGCCTGCGCCGGGCGCGGGGGCGTCCGGTGCGGCGTCGCGGCGGCGACGGGGCGGGCGGCGACGGTCATGGGGAGGGCTCAGCCCCGTCCGTGCCGGAGGGCCGGGTGGGCGCCGGCGGCGACCAGGTCGGCCACGGCCGACTTGGGGTCGCGCCCGGTCACCAGGGACTCGCCGACGAGCACGGCGTCCGCGCCCGCGTTGGCGTACGCGATCAGGTCGTGGGGGCCGCGGATGCCCGACTCGGCAATCTTCACGATGCCGGCGGGGATCTCAGGACCTACCCGCTCGAAGGTGGAGCGGTCGACCTTGAGGGTCTTCAGGTTGCGCGCGTTGACACCGATGACGCGGGCGCCCGCGTCGACGGCACGCTCGACCTCGTCCTCGTCGTGCACCTCGACCAGCGGGGTCAGGCCGATGGACTCGGCCCGCTCGATCAGCGACTCCAGGGCGGGCTGCTCCAGAGCGGCGACGATCAGCAGGGCGAGGTCGGCGCCGTACGCCCGGGCCTCCCAGAGCTGGTAGGCGGTGACGATGAAGTCCTTGCGCAGGACCGGGATGTCGACCTTGGCGCGCACGGCTTCGAGGTCGGCGAGTGAGCCGCCGAAGCGCCGCTGCTCGGTCAGTACGGAGATGACGGCGGCGCCGCCCGCTTCGTAGTCCGCGGCGAGCCCCGCGGGGTCCGCGATCGCGGCGAGCGCGCCCTTGGAGGGGCTGGAGCGCTTCACCTCGCAGATGACCTTGACGCCGTCGCCGCGCAGTGCGGCGGCACCCTCCTTGGCCTGGGGCGCCTTGGCAGCCCGCTCCTTGAGCTCGTCGAGGGAGACCCGCGCCTGTCGCTCTGCGAGGTCGGCGCGAACGCCTTCGATGATCTCGTCGAGCACACTCACGCGAGAGGCCCCCTTCCGGGACGGCGATGTTGGATCACGATCGGTCACCTCGATGGTATCCGCACCGGGGCCAAGAGTCCTCATCCGCCCGATCGCACCGCTGTGAGCTGCGGTTTCACGGAGCGAGCGCGGCACCGAACGGCAGATTCCGGACGACGGAGAAAACCGCCAGCACCACACCCCCGGACCACCACCAGACGGGGCCGAGGGTGATCCGGACGGGGAGTCCCCGGACGGCCCTCACCAGCCAGAACACGATGCCCACCGCGAAGAGCACATAGGCGGCGACGGCGAGCGCGTTGGCACCCAGGGCGGTGGCCGGATCGCCGTGGATGAAGGCGTGGGCGCTGCGCAGGCCGCCGCAACCGGGGCAGAGGAGCCCGGTGAAGCGCAGCAGCGGGCAGACGGGGTAGTGCCCGGGTTCGTTGGGATCGACCGTCCCGACGTACGCGAAGGCGGCCGCGACCCCGGCGAGTGCGCCGAGGGGCGGCGTGACCCGCTGTACCAGCGAGCGCGGCGCCACCCCGTACGGGCCGGGCTCCCCAGCGGTCCCCCCGCCCGCGCCGGGCCGGCCGGGCTCCCCCGGCCGGGCGTCGGACAACCGGGCGCTGGAGGACGGCCGGGCGTCGGAGGACGACCGGGCCTCGGACGGCCGGGGCTCGGGCTGGGCGTCGAACGGCGGCCGGGCGTCGGACGGCCGGGCGTGGGGCGCCCCGGGGAGGCCGGGCCGTGGGGAGGCGGCCGGGCCGGCCGTCGCCGGCGCCGTGCTCGGGGTGGCGGCCGGACCGGTCGGCGCCGGCGGCAGCGGCTCGGAGCACGGCGCGGCCGAGGG
>NZ_BAAASR010000028.1:0-3595 GCF_039532985.1 Streptomyces gobitricini
ATGAGCCTCGCCCGCACCGGCCTCGCCGCCGGCGCCAAACCCAAACGCCGCGCCACCAAGAAGACCGGAAGCCAGGTCACCGGTGACGACCTGGCGTCCCCCATGCAGGGCACCGTCGTCAAGATCGCCGTCGAGGAGGGGCAGCGGGTGGACGAGGGCGACCTCGTCGTCGTCCTGGAGGCGATGAAGATGGAACAACCCATCAACGCCCACCGCGCCGGCACGATCAAGGACCTGGCCGCCGATGCGGGCGTCTCACTCTCCGCCGGCACCGTCATCTGCCGGATCACGGACTGAGGGGCGGCGCGGTCATGCCTCTGAAGTGGATCCTGCACAAGGGCCGGTTCGGCGTGAAGCGGCTGCTGCGGCGGGGCCGCACGCGCACCGCCGCAGCGGCACGGAGACGGGAGTCGCAGCGGTGAACGGGCTCCTGGACCTGTGGACGCTGCGGCTGGTGTTACGCGGTACGGCGCGGCAACCGGCGCCGGGCGCGTGGCCGGGTGTGAGGCCGGGCGCGGGGTACGCCGACGACTCCGCACTCGACCAGGAGGCGCGCGGCGGGGCCGGCTCGTTCGCCGACCCGGCGGACCGGACGCCGTACCGGGGCGCGCACACCGCCCCGCGTGAGGTGATCGGCGCGTACACCGGCTACCCACGTTCCCGGGCCGCCTGCACCCGCGAACCGTGCCGGGACTGCGGAGGTCCGCACGGGCACCCGTCCCTGGCGACGGCCCGTACGCCCGCGGCCCGTACGCCCGCGGCCCGTACGTCCGGGGCCCGTACGTCCGGGGGCGCGCCGCCGCGCTTCTCCCCGTCCCACCCGCCGGGCACCGTACTGATCGCCGTGGTGTCGGAGCGGGCCGGGGCGGACGTGCGGCTCGGCCCCGGCCCGCAGACGGCGGACGTCTGCGCGGCCTCACCGCGCCCGGCGGAACGCGTCGAGGTGCGCCGGGCCGGCGCGTCCGGACGGCGCCGGGTCTCCGGCCGGATCCCGGCCCGCAAGGAGGCGTATCCCCAGGGCCTGGGCACCGACCTCGTCCGGTACCCGGCGGCAGGCTGCCCCGGCGACCCGGAGCCGGACCGGTGGCCGGCCGACCGGCCCGTCCCGGACGCGGAGTGCGGGCCCCGGCACGACGCCGCGGCCGTCGCCCGGGCGTACGCCACCGAACCCCCCTCCACCCGGCTGGTGCCGGTGGACGTCCTCGCGGACGGCCACCGGCCGCCGCGCCGGCGGCACCCGTCCCCGGGGCCGTCACCGGTGTGACCGCCCGCCCCGCGACCCCTACCGACATCGCGGCGCGTACCGCCCGCCGGTACCGCGTCCCGCACCACGAAGCGAGGGATCATGCACTTCCGGATACTCGGCCCGCTCGAGGTCATCGCGGGTGGCCGCCCCGTGACCCTGGGCGGCGTCAGACAGCGCTCCGTCCTCGGTCTGCTGCTGCTCCAGCCCAACCGGGTCATGTCGACGAGCCGGCTCATGTCGGCGATGTGGCCCGAAGTGCCGCCGCCGTCGGCGCGCAAGGTCGTGCAGAACTCCATCTGGGCGCTGCGGCGCCTCCTCACCGAGGGCTCCCAGGAGCGACCCGGCGAGCCACGGGTGAGCCTGCTGACCAAGCCGCCCGGCTACATGCTGAGCCTCGACGCCGACCAGGTGGACATGCAGCGCTTCCAGCGGCTGGTGGAACAGGGCCGGACCGCCCTGTCGGGCGGCGACCCGGAGCAGGCCACCCGGCTGCTCCGTACCGCCCTGGACCTCTGGCAGGGACCGGTGCTCGCCGACCTCGTCGAGTCCGGGCTCGACACGGCCGAGCTGACCGCCGTCCAGAACTACGAACTGGCCGCTCTGGAAGACTACTTCGAGGCCCAGCTCGCGTGTGGCCGGCACCTCGCGGTGCTGGGAGAACTGGAGTCGACGGCCGCCTCCCACGTCCACCGTGAACGGCTCTGCGGACAGCTGATGCTCGCCCTCTACCGGTGCGGCCGGCAGGCCGACGCGCTCGCCGTCTATCGCGGAACCCGTACCGCGCTGCGAGAGCGGTACGGGCTGGAGCCGGGGCACGAGCTGCGGCGACTGGAGATGGCGATCCTCAACCAGGACCCGGCGCTCAGCCTGCCCGGCCCGCACACCCGGTTCGCGCTGCTCGGCCGGAGCGTCGCCTGAAGCCCTCCGAAGCCCCCGAAGCCCTGAAGCCTCGAAGCCCTCAAGCCCTGCCCTGAGCCCTCAAGCGCCGTAGCTCTGACCGCCATTAAGCGCTGAGGCTCCGGACCCCCTACCACCGAACACCCCATCCCCCCTCCCTCTCTCCCTAGGAGTTCACGCATGTCCCTGTCCTCGGACACCGTGCGGACCGACCGGGCGGCGCCCTTCGCCGCCCGGCACGAACCGCCACCGGAACGCATGGGCGCCAGGCGCTGGTGCGTCCTCGCCGTCCTGTGCGCCGCGCAGTTCATGGCCGCGCTCGACTTCTCCATCGTCAGCGTGGCACTGCCCACCATCGGCGACGACCTGGGCTTCGAGCTCTCCCACCTCCAGTGGGTGATCACCGCGTTCGCGCTGCCCTCGGGCGGTTTCCTGCTGCTGTTCTCGCGGGCCGGTGACCTCTACGGCCGGCGCACCTGGTTCCTGATCGGGCTGTCGCTCTTCACCGTCACCTCCCTCGCCGGAGGACTCGCCCAGGAGCCCCTGCCGCTGCTCGCGGCGCGCGTCGGCCAGGGGCTCGCGACCGCGATGATCGTGCCCACCGGCATGGCCCTGATCACCACCTCGTTCCCCGAAGGGCCGCTGCGCAACAAGGCGCTGGGCATCAACGGCGCGCTGCTCTCACTCGGCTTCACCGCCGGTGTCATCCTCGGCGGCGTCATCACCGAGTCGCTGAACTGGCGCTGGACCATGTTCATCAACGTCCCCTTCGGTGTCCTCGCCGTCGTCGTCACCATGCTGCTGGTCGCCGAATCGCGGAACGCGGAGAAGGGCACCCTCGACGTGCCCGGCGCGGTCACCGTCTCCGGCGGGCTGCTGGCCGTCATCTACGGAGTGACCACCGCCGACCGGAGCGGCTGGGCCGACCCGGTGGTCCTGGCGTCCCTCGCCGCCGGTGTGGTGCTCCTCGTGGCCTTCGTACGGGTGGAGTCGCGCAGCGCCTCGCCGCTCGTCCCGCTGCGCGTCCTGAAGCGCCGCACGGTCGGCTGGGGCAACTTCGCGGGCCTCGTCACCTTCTCGATGATCACCTCGGTGGTCTTCCTGATGACGATGTACATGCACCAGGTGATGGCGTACAACCCGCTCAAGATCGGCCTCTGCTTCGCCTCCCTCGGCGGTGCGATGCTCGTGGCCGGTCCGCTGGTGCCCCGTCTGGTACGCGTGTGGGGCCCGGGCGCCACCCTGGCGGCGGGGCTCCTGGTGCAGACCGCCGGCACCCTGATGCTGCTCCTGCTCGGCACCGAGGGCGGGCCGGCTCTGCTCCTCGTCGGCACCGGCATCGCCGGCTGGGGCCACATGATGGCGGTCGTGTCCTACACGATCCCCGCCACCAGCGGGCTGTCCAACGCCCAGCAGGGTGCGGCGAGCGGCCTCGCCACCACCGCCCAACTC
>NZ_BAAASR010000029.1:0-59279 GCF_039532985.1 Streptomyces gobitricini
GCGCTTTCCCTTTCCGGCGGTTCCGACTCTATCAGATCCTTATCGGGCCTGATTCCCAGTCAGAAGGGTCTGTCATTCCGGCTGTTGGGCCGTTCCGACGTTTCAAACCCTAGCGGATTTCCCGGGCGACTCATAATCGAGCCTTCGAAATATATTTCGGCACACCGAAATATGTCCCGATCGGGAGTCCGTGCTGAGTTTGGTTGCCGCGCAGTGCGGCGGGATGGCTACCGCAGAACCGTTACGGCTCCGTGGCAACCCGAAGAACTTTACGGATCAGGCCGAGGCGTGTCAACCCCCGGCCCCTGGAGCCCGGTTAGTCCAGGTCCTTGAGCCGTCCGCCCGCGTCGGGCTGGGCGTGTTCCACGCGGCGCAGGAGCCGGATGAGCATGTCGCCCAGGGCCCCGCGCTCGTCCGTGGACAGGTCCTGGAGCAGGTCCTCCTCGAAGGCGGTGGCCATGCGCATGGCCTCCAGCCACTTGGTGCGGCCCTCGTCGGTGAGTTCGACGATGACGCGCACCCGGTTGTTCTCGTCCCGGTCGCGGGTGACCAGGCCCTCGGCGGCCATGCGGTCGATGCGGTGGGTCATGGCCGCGGGGGTGAGCCCGAGACGCTTGGCGAGTTCGCCGGGTCCCAGCCGGTACGGCGCGCCGGAGAGGACGAGGTGCTTGAGGACCTCCCACTCGGCGCTGCTGATGCCGAGCTCGGCGACCTGGCGGCCGTACGCGACGTTCATGCGGCGGTTCAGTCGGCCCAGGGCGGAGACCACCTTCTCGACCTGGGGGTCGAGGTCGCGGAACTCGCGCTGATAGGCGGCGATCTGCTCGTCGAGGCTCGGTTCCTGCGTGTCGGACATGCGGGGAGTATCCCACGGCGGTCGTTGGCGTTGAAGTCCTTCGATGTGTACAGTTAAGGATCGAACTTTAGTATTGAAGTCTTCAGGACTGAGTCCTACAGAGTCGAAGTAGGTGAGTGTGACCAAGGCGAGGGGCGCTGCGATGCGCCGGATCCAGGCGGGGAACGTGCTGAGCGCGTTCGGGCTCGGGTTCACCGTTCCGTATCTCTATGTGTATGTGGCTCAGGTGCGGGACCTGGGCGCCGGTACGGCGGGGGCCGTACTGGCGGTCTTCGCCATGGCCGCTCTGGTGGTCCTCCCCTTCATCGGGCGGGCGATCGACCGCCGGGGGCCGTTGCCCGTGCTGGTGGGGGCCGCGCTGCTGGCAGCCCTCGGGGCCCTGGGCATGGGGCTGGCGGGAAGCGTCCCGGCCGTCGTCGGGGCGGCCGCGCTGCTCGGTGCGGGTACGGCGGTGATGCAGCCAGCGCTCGCCACGATGATCGTCTGGTGTTCCTCCACGGCGACCCGGACCCGGGCGTTCGCCATGCAGTTCTTCCTGCAGAACCTCGGGCTCGGTGTCGGCGGTCTGATCGGCGGGCAGCTCGTCGACGAGAGCCGGCCGGGCAGCTTCCTGCTCCTGTTCTCGATCGAGGCCGCGATGTTCCTGGTGCTCGCCGGAATCGCCGTCACCGTGACGATGCCGCGCACGCCGTCCCTCGGCCAGGCCCCCAAGGACGAGAAGTCCGGGGGCGGGCTGCGGGCGCTGCTCGGGCACCGGGCCATGGTGCAGCTGTGCGTGCTGGGCTTCGTGCTGTTCTTCGCGTGCTACGGGCAGTTCGAGTCGGGGCTCGCCGCGTACGGGACCGAGGCCGCCGGGATCGAGCCTTCGGTGCTCGGGATGGCGCTGGCCGCGAACACGGCCGTCATCGTGGCCGCGCAGTTCCTGGTGCTGCGGTTCGTGGAGCGGCGCCGGCGGACGCGGGTGATCGCGTGGGCCGGGCTCATCTGGACCGTGGCGTGGCTTTTCGCGGGGTACGCGGGGCTCGGGCACGGCAGCCAGGCGATGGCCACGGCCGCGTTCATCGCGACGTACGGCCTGTTCGGGCTGGGCGAGGCGATGCTGTCGCCGACCGTGGCCCCGCTGGTGGCCGACCTGGCGCCGGAGTCGATGGTCGGGCAGTACAACTCGGCGTTCGCGCTGGTCAAGCAGCTCGCGCTGGCGGTCGGTCCGGCCGTGGGCGGTCCTATGGGGGCCGCGCTCCATGGGCCGTACATCGTGACCTTCGTGCTCTTCTCGCTGGGCATCACGCTGCTGGCGCTGCGACTGGGCAGGAAGCTCACGCCGGAGCAGGACCACCCCTACCTCGTGGCGAACGCGCGGGTGGTGGCGCGGCACACGCCGGAGCGGGCCGTGGAGGCGGCCGCCTAACCGGGCAGCGCGAACTCGCACCAGACCGCCTTGCCACCCCCCGGTGTGCGGCGGCTGCCCCAGGACGAGGCGATCGTGGCGATGATCGAGATGCCGCGACCCGCCTCGTCCTCCGTTTCGGCACGGCGGCGGCGCGGGAGGTGGTCGTCGCCGTCCGTCACTTCGATGATCAGACGCCGGTCGGTGCGGCGGAGTCTGAGGCGCATGGGCGGGGTGCCGTGCTGGAGGGAGTTGGCCACCAGTTCGCTGGTGGCCAGCACGCCCAGGTCCCGGAGCTCGACCGGGAAACGCCAGCTGGAGAGGACCCCGGAGGCGAAGGCACGCGCGCGTGGCGCCGCCTCGACGCCACCGAGCAGGTCGAGGGCGGCGTTGTGGAACAGCTCCGCGTCCGGTCCCGTGCGGGACGGGTGCTGGAGCACCAGGACGGCGACGTCGTCATCGTGCTCGGCGGTGACGCCGAGTGCCCGCAGCAGCCGGTCGCAGACGACCTGGGGGCTGCCGGTGGCCCCGGACAGGGCGCGCTCCAGAGCGGCGACGCCCTCGTCGATGTCCTCCCTGCGCCGCTCGACCAGGCCGTCGGTGTAGAGCACGGCGGACGAGCCTGGCGGCAGGGCGATGGTCCCGGAGGTGTGGAGCCAGCCGCCGGTGCCGAGCGGGGGGCCGGTCGGTTCCTCGGCGCGGCGTACCGTGCCGTCCTCGTCCCGGACGAGGATCGGCAGGTGGCCGGCCGAGGCGTAGACGAGGCGCCCCTCGTTGGGGTCGTGGACGGCGTAGACGCAGGTGGCGATCTGGCTGGCGTCGATCTCGGCGGCGAGGCCGTCGAGGAGCTGGAGCACCTCGTGGGGTGGCAGGTCGAGGCGGGCGTAGGCGCGCACGGCGGTGCGGAGCTGGCCCATGACGGCCGCCGCTCGGACGCCGCGGCCCATGACGTCACCGATGACGAGAGCGGTACGGCCGGCGCCGAGGGTGATCACGTCGTACCAGTCGCCGCCGACCGCGGCGTCCGTACCGCCCGGCTGGTAGGTGGCGGCCACACGGAGGTCGTCGGGCTGCTCCAGCTCCTGTGGCAGCAGCGAGCGCTGCAGGGTGACGGCGGTCTCGCGGTGGCGGCGCTCGCTGGCCCGCAGCCGCTCGGCGGCCTCCGCGTGGTCGGTGACGTCGGCGGCGTGGACGAGGACCCCGGACTCGGCGGTGCCGCGGGTGTCGACGGGCAGGCAGGTCACCGTGTACGAGCCTCCCGCGTGCGTGCGGCGGGACTTGACCGTGCGGGGCTTTCCGCTGCGCAGCACCTGGTCCATGAGCGGCGGCAGCCCCAGCTCGGCGAGCTCGGGGCAGACGGTGGCGACGGTCGCGCCGGGCGGGCGGGGGCCGAAGGCGGCGGCGTAGGCGTCGTTGACGTATGCGACGCGGTGCTCGGGGCCGTAGGTGAGAGCGACGAGGCCGGGCAGGCTGCCGAGGATCTCCCGTACGGAGAAGTCCTCCAGGGCCGGCACGTCGTCGGACACGGGCTCCAGCTGCTGGTCGGACTCACCTCGCGCCGCGGGGACGGAGTCGCCCCGCTGCGCCGGCGAGACCCCATGGCCGGTGCCGCGCGCGGCGGCGCGGCGCTGCGTACCGGGGAGCCGGGCGCTCCAACGCGTGAAGTTCACGGATCTGTATGCCTCATGGTGTCGGTGCCGAGCGTTGCCGTGCTGAGTCACTCTGTGCAGGTGTGAGCCCACCTATGGTCACACGGCCAGTGTGACCGACCGCACTGACAGGAGGCGTCTGTCGCGTCCCCGCCTCGTCAGGTGCCCTTCCCGGGGTCCTTCGTCAGGTCCTTGTCAGGGGCCTTCCCTTGTCAGGGTCCTTCGTCAGTCGGACTTCGCGCCGCCGTCCGCGGTTCCGCCCTTGGACGCCTCGTCCTGGGGCTCGGGCGGCCGTGGTCCGGCGGCGAGTTCGAACTCGGCACGCGGATGTTCCAGGGAGCCGAGGGAGACGATCTCCCGTTTGAAGAGACCCGCGAGCGTCCACTCGGCCAGGACGCGTGCCTTGCGGTTGAAGGTGGGGACGCGGCTGAGGTGGTACGCGCGGTGCATGAACCAGGCGGGATAGCCCTTCAGTTTGCGGCCGTACACATGGGCGACGCCCTTGTGCAGTCCCAGCGAGGCGACGGAACCCGCGTACCGGTGGGCGTAGTCCTTGAGCGGCCTGCCCTGGAGCGAGGCGACGAGGTTCTCGGCGAGGACCTTGGTCTGGCGCACGGCGTGCTGTGCGTTGGGCGCGCATTCCCGGCCCGGTTCGTCCGCGGTGATGTCGGGGACGGCGGCGGCGTCGCCCGCTGCCCAGGCGTGGTCGGTGCCTTCGACACCGAGGCGGGCGGTGCACTTGATGCGGCCGCGTTCGTTGAGCGGGAGGTCGGTGGAGGCGAGGACGGGGGCGGGCTTCACGCCGGCGGTCCACACGAGCGTGCGGGTCGGGAGCCGGGTGCCGTCGCTGAGCACGGCGACCCGGTCCTCGCACGACTCCAGGCGGGTTTCGAGGCGTACGTCGATGTTGCGGGCGCGCAGCTCGCGCACGGTGTACTTGCCCATGTCCTCGCCGACCTCGGGGAGGATGCGGCCGGTCGCCTCGACCAGGACCCACTTCAGGTCCTGGGGCTTGATGTTGTGGTAGTACCGCGCGGTGTAGCGGGCCATGTCCTCCAGCTCGCCGAGTGCTTCCACGCCCGCGTAGCCGCCGCCGACGAAGACGAAGGTGAGGGCGGCGTCGCGGATGGCGGGGTCGCGGGTGGAGGAGGCGATGTCCATCTGCTCGATGACGTGGTTGCGCAGTCCGATGGCCTCCTCGACGGTCTTGAAGCCGATGCCGTACTCGGCCAGACCGGGCACGGGGAGGGTGCGGGAGACCGAGCCGGGCGCGATGACCAGTTCGTCGTAGGTGAGCTGGACCGGGCCCGCTCCCTCCTCCTCGGTGGCGAGGGTGGTGATGGTCGCCGTGCGCTTGGCGTGGTCGACGGCCTTGGCCTCGCCGATGACGATCCGGCACTTGTCGAGGACCCGGCGCAGCGGGACGACGACGTGGCGGGGTGAGATGTTGCCGGCGGCCGCCTCGGGCAGGAACGGCTGGTACGTCATGTACGGGTCGGGAGTGACCACGGTGATCTCGGCCGTGCCGCTTCTCAGCCCGGCCTTGAGCAGCCGTTGGAGGTGCAGGGCGGTGTACATCCCGACGTAACCACCGCCGACAACGAGAATGCGCACAGGTTCGGTCACCATCCCATGACGCAACGGGCTTCGGCGTTTGTCCACAGGCTCGGCAAATTGTGTGACCGGAGACCCGGCGGGGTCCGGGGTGGCGCGGAAGGCCCGGGCCGGGGAAGGGGCGCAGGTCAGGGGGCGGGAGGGGGGTGGCGTGAGGGGGCAGAATCGGGAGTCTTCCGGTCCTTGCTCCGATCGGGGGGCGCACCGGTCGGAACTGCCCCTTCTGAATTGACCTCGACTCAACTATGTTCGTATGTCGTCGGGGAGACGGTTCGATGCGCATGACCTGAGCGTGTGGTCCGGGCCCCGCTTGTCAGGGTGGGGGAGTCTCCGGGGGGAGACACATCATTTCCGGGGGAACATTTATGCATATTCAGGATTCGCGCTGGTCGACCGCTGTCGCCTCGGCGTCCCCTTCGTCCGGTTCGCCGGCGGAGGGACTCGGCGGCGGGGTGAACGGCCGGATCGGCACCGGCGGGCCTTCCAGTCGTACGGCGCCGCTGCGGGTCGACGCGCAGCGGAACCTCGAGCACGTGCTGCGCGCGGCTCGGGAGGTGTTCGGCGAGCTCGGGTACGGGGCGCCGATGGAGGACGTGGCGCGCAGGGCACGGGTCGGGGTCGGCACGGTGTACCGGCGGTTCCCGAGCAAGGACGTGCTGGTGCGCCGCATAGCGGAGGAGGAGACCTCCCGGCTCACCGAGCAGGCGCGTACGGCGCTGGGGCAGGAGGAGGAGCCGTGGTCGGCGCTCTCCCGGTTCCTGCGGACGTCCGTGGCCTCGGGCGCGGGTCGCCTGCTGCCGCCGCACGTGCTGCGCGTGGGCGTGGACGAGCCGGGCGTGGTCCCGGCCGGGACGGTGGCCGCCGGGCCGGCCGACGAGGCGGCACGGGTGCCTCAGCAGCGGGGCGTGCCTGCCCTGCCGGAGCTGCGGGTGGTTCCGCCCCGCGCGGTGCCGGCGGCGGAGCTGGACGACGCGGGTGCGTCGGAGCTGCTGGAGGTCGTCGGCCAGCTGGTCGACCGCGCCCGGGAGGCGGGTGAGCTGCGTGGCGACGTGACGGTCGCGGACGTGCTGCTGGTCATCGCCACGGCGGCGCCCTCGCTGCCAGACGCGGCGCAGCAGAGCGCCGCGTCGGCCCGGCTGCTCGACATCCTGTTGGAGGGGCTCCGGTCCCGCCCGGCGTGAGGTCCCCCGAACGGGGCATGTCCGTTCCGGCGTTCGGGTCTTTTCCCCGGATGGGTGGTTGACGGGCGCTTGCCCCCGGTGGGGGACGTTCCCTGTGGCACTCTTGCCCGGTGTCCGGGTCTGAGCAGGGGTACGGGGCTTCCGCGACGAGCGGTGAGGGTCGCGACGAGTCGTTCGGCGGCGGGCCCGCCGGGGCCGGTGGGCCGCCCTCGGCACCGCTCCCCCCGCCGGCCGCCGTCCCCTCGCCGGCCGCCGTCCCCTCGCCGCAGGTGCCGGGCCGGGGCGGACCCGGCGAGGCTCCGGCTCCGGCTCCGGCTGGCGGTGACACCGGGGCCACCGTGCCCGCCCAGCGGGAGGGCCGTGCCGGCGGGTCCGTGCTGCCGCCGCCCGTCGAGCTGCCGCCGTCGGACGCCGAGCTGGTCCGGCGGCTGCGCGAAGGTGACGACACTGCGTACGAGGAGCTGTTCCGCCGGCACGCGGAGGCGGTGCGGCGCTACGCCCGGACGTGCTGCCGGGACGCCCACACCGCGGACGACCTGACGGCGGAGGTGTTCGCCCGGACACTCCAGGCGGTGCGCGGGGGCGCCGGGCCCGACCACGCCGTGCGCGCGTACCTGCTGACGACCGTGCGGCGCGTGGCCGCCGCGTGGACGAAGACGTCCAGGCGCGAGCATCTGGTGGAGGACTTCGCGGTGTTCGCCGCGCAGGCGGTGCGGGTCTCCGCGGTGTCGGACGCCGACACCCTGGATCTGGGCGCCGACGTGCGGGCGATGCACGAGGCCGAGCAGTCGCTCGCCATGCGGGCCTTCCGTTCGCTGCCCGAGCGGTGGCAGGCGGTGCTGTGGCACACCACGGTCGAGGAGGAGTCGCCGAGCGAGGTCGCGCCGCTGTTCGGGCTGACCCCGAACGCCACGGCCGTGCTCGCGAGCCGGGCCCGGGAGGGGCTCAAGCAGGCGTACCTCCAGGCGCACGTGAGCCGGTCGCTCACCACGGGCGGGGACTGCGCGCGCTATGCGGACCGGCTGGGTGCCTACGCCCGGGGAGGCCTGCGGATGCGGGCCGAGCGGGGGCTGCGCAAGCACCTGGAGGAGTGCGTCCGGTGCCGGCTGGCGGTGGGTGAACTGGAGCAGGTCAACGCCGGGATCCCGGCGCTGCTGCCGGTCGCCGTCATCGGCTGGTTCGCGGCCGGGTTCTCGCTCAAGGCGGCCGGGCTGGCCGCCGGTGGCGCGGCGGGGGCCGCGGGCGCCGGTGCGGGAGCGGCGGCCGCGGCGAGCGGATCGGGCGGTTCGGCGGCCGGCGGGGTCGCCGCCGAGGGGCTCGGCGCCCCGGTGAAGGCGGGCATCGCCGCGACCGTGGCCGTCACCGCCGTCGCCGGGTTGGTGTGGGCGCTGTCCGGGAACCCGGCGCCCCCGCCCGGGCCGCAGGCACGGCCGCCGGCCGTCGAACCCGTCGTACCGCAGCAGCCCGTGGCCGCGCCGAGCCGGGTCACGCCGCCGCCGGCCCCCGGGCCCGTGGCGGAACCGGTCCCGCCGAGCCGGAAGCCGACGGAACCCGCCCCGTCCACCACGCCCACGCCCGCGCCGCCCGCTCCCGCCGCACCCGGTCCGGGGCCCACGCCGCCCCCTCCGCCGCCACCCGCCCCGCCCGCCCCGTCGGCCCCGGCGCCCGCTCCGACGCCTCCGCCCCCGTCGGCCCCTGCCGCCGTCTACCAGGTCAACCAGCTCGGCTACGGCATCTACGGCGACCACACCGGCCCGGAGGTCCGGCTGGGGGCGTCCAGCTGGATGTGGCAGCGCCGGGGGATGTCGATCGGCGGCGAGCGGTACGGGCACGGCGTCACCGTGCACGCCCGGTCGTCGCTCACCATCGACCTCAACCGCCGCTGCTCGGTCTACGAGGCGCTCGCCGGGCTGGACGACATGGCGCTGGGGCTGGGCGCGGTCCGTTTCTCCGTGTACGGGGACGGCAGCCGGCTGTGGCGCTCGCCGGTGCTGCGCGGCGGTGACGCGGCGGTGCCGCTGCGCGTCGGGATCGCGGGCCGCGGCACCATCCGCCTGGTCGTCGAGCCGGATCCGGCCGCACCCCTCGGTTCCGTGGCGCCCGCCGACTGGGCGGAGTCGCGGATCAGCTGCGGCTAGGGCGGCGCGGCCGTCACGACCGGAGCGTGGGGCGCGGGGGCACCCCGGCCGCCACGGCGCGCTGCCGCGGAGCCGCCGTGCCGGTCCAGCAGGTGCCCCGCCGGGCCAGGAGGCGGCGCAGCCACAGCTCCGTGGAGACCAGGTCGGCCAGCCCGTCCAGCGGGACCGGCTCGCCCTCGGAGGCGGCGCGCAGGGCCTTGCGGACGACCCGGGCCTCGATCAGGCCCGCGTCCGCGAGGAGCGGCGCCTCGAAGAGCGCCATGAGCTGCGGCAGGGCGGCGCGGAGCCCCGCGCGGTTGGCGGTGGCCGTCGGGGCGTGCGAGGTGGCGCCCCAGCCGGGCGGCAGGTCGCGGATGCCCGCGCCGGCCAGGACGGTGCGCAGGATCGCGGCGCGGGCGCCGGGCTGGACGCGCAGCGACTCGGGCAGGTCGCGGCAGGCCCGTACGACCTGGTTGTCGAGGAAGGGCGAGTGGAGCCGCTGGCTGCGGATCTCGGCGGACTGCTCCAGCACGCGGTGGTCCGCCGCGTACCGGGCGAGGGCCGCGCGGGCGCGTGCCTCGCCGGGGCGCTGGACCGAAGTCGGCCTGGTGGCGGCCTGGTTGAGGCGAACCGATACTTCTGCGAGGGCCTCGCCGGTCAGCCAGCGCGCGGCGGGTCCGGGCCGCGCCCAGGCCAGGGCGGCGAGGGAGGCGGACAGCGGGCCGTTCACGGCGGGAGCCGACCGGTTGGCCTCCAGGAGCCGGTCCGCGGCCGATTCCAGACCGGCGCGGTACGGCGTACGGGCCAGTTTGCGGGCGGCCCGGTAGACGGTGAGCGGGACGAGGAGGGAACCGGCCGACGGCCCGGTGGCCTTGGCGAGGGCCGCGACCGGCCGTAGCAGGTGGCGTCGTCTGCGGTCCATCAGCAGGTCGGCCAGGCGCGCGGGGTGGGCGTCGAGCACCTGCCGTGCGCCGTGCCCGGTGAAGTGGTCGGCGCTGCCCGCCGCGAGGCGCCGCCGGTGCCGTTCGGCGGTCACCAGGGAAGGCCCGGGTTCGTCGGTGAGCGGGCCCTCCAGCTCGGCGTACGGCAGCGCCTCCTCGGACGCGGCCACCACGACGTGATGCAGGCGCGGGTTCTCGGCGATGGCGCGGGCGCGGGCCCGTTCCGCCTCGGCGTCCCGCCCGCCGGTGGCCAGGTCGTTGAACGTCACGGCGAGCAGCCGTTCGCCGGCCTCCGTGCCGTGCCCCAGGATCGTGCCCGGTACGCCGGGCAGGCCGGCCGCGAGCAGGGCGAGCGTCCCGGAGGCGCTGCCGCCGGACAGGTCGGCGCCGATGCCGGGCGCGGGGGCTCCGCGCGCGGCGCGCCGTTCGGCGGGACCCATGCCGGGGACGGGGCCGGGGTCGGGCGGCAGCGTCTCGGGGGCGTGCCGGGGCGCGGTGAGCCGCGCGCGCACGGCTTCGACGAGCGCGTGCCGTACGCCGTCCACCGCGTGGTCCGGGTCGATCTGGGGTGCCGCCACGGCGAGCGAGGCAACCGGTTCGTACCCGGTGATCTCGCGCGAGCCCTCGCGCAGCACGAGCGCGTGGCCGGGCGGCACGCGCTTGACGCCGACGTACGGTGTCGAGTCGCGCAGCGCCTCCGGAGTCTCGGGGCAGGCCAGCAGCGCGGCGAGGTGGCCGATGTCGAGCTGGGCCTCGATGAGGTCGGCCAGCGGCAGGGCGGCGGTGGCGTACGCGGTGCCGCGCGCCCAGGGGGTGTGGAAGACGGGCCGGGCGCCGGCCAGGTCGCCGGTGACGATGATGCGGCGGCCGACCCGCACGACGGCGGTGTAACTGCCCGGCCAGGCGGTGAGGTGACGCATCGCACCGCCGCGGGCGGCGAACAGCCCCACCCGCAGTTGGTCGTCGCTCGCGGCACAGCAGCCCAGCACCGCGAGGCGGGTGTCGGCGTCGACGGCGACCACGCGGATCTCGTCGGGGCGCCAGTCGCCGACCGCCCAGAGCGGATCGGGGTCGCCCCACAGGAGTTGCGCACCGACGGGGTGCACGGTGCCGTTCTCGTCATCGTTCCCGACGGTCCCCGCGGTGGTGAAGTCCGCACCGAAACGCGCGGCGATACTGCTCCACCCCACCAGCCACCGCATCGCCGCCTCCACAGCCTGTGGACAACTCAGCACTCTTGATGGAGACATGCTGCCACGACAACGGCGTACGGGAGGGTCCACGGCGCGCCCCCGCGAAAGGGGAACACGCCCCTGGCATTGGCCAGTTGGCAATGATCGGCGAAACGGTTCGGCCGACCGAACGATGGGCGTTATTCAGCCAATCTCCGTGCCTGCCCGAACCACACAAGTGCTTACATACACCCCCACAAGCTCGGTCCGGGAGGCGCTGTCCGCCTCCCGGACCGGTCCGCCACCCGCGGGGATTGAGGCGGCGGTGTCCCCCAGCCCGCCGCTTTCCAGTACGGCGGGCCGACCCACGCAGCACCCATGGAAGCGCTCCCCCACGGGACGAGCCAGAGCGCACGGACAGGCGCACGGCCACACACCGGGAGCACGTCACCGGCGCGGCGCACCTGCGCGGGGCGCGCGCCGCCCGCGCGCGCGTCGCCGGACGGCCGCGCGACGACGCCACCGGGCGCCCGCGCACCGGCCGGGCTCCCGGCCGGCCGGCGCGACCACCCGTACGCACAACAATCCCGCCATACGGAACACCGCCCCTTAACGGTGGGGATGCGGCGAACTACGCTGGGTTTACGAATGCCGCGCGCCTATGCCTGGCGTCGCGGCGGCCGTCTGTGGTCGAGGGGTGGCGCATGTCCAGGGAGCAACGCGGGCCGAACGAGAAGCTCGGCACCGTTCTCGCCCTCGCGGGAATCAGCAACGCCGGTCTGGCCCGGCGGGTCAACGACCTCGGTGCGCAGCGCGGTCTGACCCTTCGGTACGACAAGACGTCGGTCGCCAGGTGGGTGTCGAAGGGCATGGTCCCGCAGGGTGCCGCACCGCACCTCATCGCGGCCGCGATCGGGCAGAAGCTGGGCCGCCCGGTGCCGCTGCACGAGATCGGCCTCGCCGACGCGGACCCGGCGCCCGAGGTGGGGCTGGCCTTCCCGCGCGACGTGGGCGAGGCGGTGAGGTCGGCGACCGAGCTGTACCGGCTCGACCTGGCCGGACGGCGGGCCGGGGGTGGCGGGATCTGGCAGTCGCTGGCCGGCTCCTTCGCGGTCAGCGCGTATGCGACACCCGCCTCCAGATGGCTGATAACCCCCGCGGACTCGTCGGTCGAGCGTTCGGTGACGGCGGCGCCGGACGGTGCCGCCGACGAGGGCGCCGCGGTGCGGGTCGGCCACAGCGACGTGGCGAAGCTGCGGGAGGCCGCGGAGGACGCGCGGCGCTGGGACTCCAAGTACGGCGGCGGGGACTGGCGCTCGTCGATGGTGCCCGAGTGCCTGCGGGTGGACGCGGCACCGCTGCTGCTCGGCTCCTATTCGGACGAGGTCGGCCGGGCGCTGTTCGGCGCGACCGCGGAGCTGACCCGGCTGGCCGGCTGGATGGCCTTCGACACCGGCCAGCAGGAGGCGGCCCAGCGCTACTACATCCAGGCGCTGCGGCTCGCGCGGGCGGCCGCTGACGTGCCGCTCGGCGGGTACGTGCTGGCGTCGATGTCGCTCCAGGCGACCTACCGGGGCTTCGCCGACGAGGGCGTCGACCTGGCGCAGGCGGCGCTGGAGCGCAACCGGGGCTTGGCCACCGCGCGGACCATGTCCTTCTTCCGGCTGGTGGAGGCCCGCGCGCACGCCAAGGCGGGTGACGCCGCGGCGGCGGGGGCGGCGCTGCGGGCCGCGGAGGGGTGGCTCGAGCGGTCCCGGGAGGGCGACACGGACCCGACCTGGCTGGGCTTCTACTCCTACGACCGGTTCTGCGCGGACGCCGCCGAGTGCTACCGGGACCTCAAGGCCCCGCGCCAGGTGCGCCGCTTCACCGAGCAGGCCCTGTCCCGGCCAACGGAGGAGTACGTCCGCTCGCACGGCCTCCGGCTGATCGTGAGCGCCGTGGCCGAACTGGAGTCGGGCAACCTGGACGCCGCCTGCGCGGCCGGTACGCGCGCGGTGGAGGTCGCCGGGCGGATCTCGTCGGCGCGTACGACCGAGTACGTACGGGACCTGCTGCACCGGCTGGAGCCGTACGGCGACGAGCCCCGGGTGGCGGAACTGCGGGAGCGGGCGCGTCCGCTGCTGATGACTCCGGCGTGAGCCGTGTCCCACCTGGTTTAAGGCCATTGTCAGTGGGCCAGTGCACTATCTGGGGTGGGAGGTGGCACAGGTGTCCGCGTACGGCAGCAGGGGCTTCGGCCGGTTCGACTGCGACGTGCTCGTGATCGGCGGCGGGATCGTCGGGCTGTCGACGGCGTACGCGATCACGCGCGCCGCCCCGGGGACACGCGTGGTGGTGCTGGAGAAGGAGCAGGGCCCCGCACGGCACCAGACGGGGCGCAACAGCGGGGTGATCCACAGCGGGATCTACTACCGGCCGGGCTCGCTGAAGGCGCGGTACGCGGTGCGGGGCGCCGCGGAGATGGTGAAGTTCTGCGCGGAGTACGGCCTGCCCCACGAGGTCACGGGCAAACTGATCGTCGCGACCGAGCGGGCCGAGCTGCCCCGGCTGCACGCCCTGGTCCAGCGCGGCCGGGAGAACGGCATTCCGGTGCGGGAGCTGGGCCCGGCCCAGATCTGCGAGTACGAACCGCGGGTGCGGGGCGTGGCCGCCATCCACGTCGGCACGACCGGGGTGTGCGACTACGGGGCGGTGGCGGCGCAGCTGGCGGAGGGTTCCCGGGCGGACATCCGGTACGGGTCGGAGGTCGTCGCCGTGGACCGGCGCCCCTGGGGCGTCGCCGTGCGGACGGCCGACGGGACGATCGTGCGGGGCGGCGTCCTGGTGAACTGCGCGGGTCTGCACTGCGACCGGGTGGCGCGTCTCTCGGGCGACGACCCGGGCATGCGGATCGTTCCGTTCCGGGGCGAGTACTACGAGCTGGCCCGGCCCGAGCTGGTGCGGGGCCTGGTGTACCCGGTGCCGGACCCGGCGTTCCCCTTCCTGGGCGTGCACCTGACGCGCGGCATCGACGGGGGCGTCCACGTGGGGCCGAACGCGGTGCCCGCGCTGGGCCGCGAGGGGTACGGCTGGTCGGTCGTCCGCCCGCGGGAGCTGGCCGGGACGCTGGCGTGGCCGGGTTCCTGGCGGATCGCGCGCCGCCACTGGCGGTACGGGGCGGGCGAGCTGCGCCGGTCGGTGTCGAAGCGGGCGTTCACCGAGGCGGTACGGCGGCTGCTGCCGGCCGTCGGCCCCGAGGATCTCCACCGCGCCCCGGCGGGCGTCCGCGCCCAGGCCGTGCTGCGGGACGGCACCCTCGTCGACGACTTCCTGATCCGCGAGGCCCGGCGGACGGTGCACGTGCTGAACGCCCCGTCCCCGGCGGCGACCGCGTCCCTCCCCATCGGCCGCGAGGTCGCCCGGCGGGCCCTGGCGCACCTGGGCTGACCCGCGGCCGGGGCGCTCGGCGGCCCCGGGGGCGGTGCGGCCCGGAGCGGTGCGCCGACAGGGCGCCGTAGAATCGGGGCATTGTGTCTGAGTCCCGTGAAACCGCCGCCCCCCGCCGGCCCAAGGGTGAGCCCCGCTTCCCCGAGGGGCCCGCGCCCGACCCCGCCGGGTCGCATTTCGAACGGCGGATCCGCAGCTTCCAGCCCCGCCGCAGCCGCGTCACGCCCGGACAGGGCGATGCCCTTCGGCGGCTGTGGGGCACATGGGGCCTGGACATCGACGGGCAGCGCACACTCGACCTGGGCGAGCTGTTCGGCGGGCTTCCGGTCGTGCTGGAGATCGGGTTCGGCATGGGCGAGGCCACCGCGCAGATGGCCGCGGACGACCCGTCGACCGGCATCCTCGCGGTGGACGTGCACACGCCCGGACAGGGCAACCTGCTCTCCCTCGCCGAAAAGGCCGGCCTGACCAACGTACGGGTGGCCAACGGTGACGCGATCATCCTGCTGCGGGAGATGCTGACACCCGGCGCCCTCGACGGCGTACGCGTGTACTTCCCCGACCCCTGGCCCAAGAAGCGGCACCACAAGCGCCGGCTGATCCAGCCCGAGTTCCTCGCTCTGGCGGCCACCCGGATGAAGCCGGGCGCCGTGCTGCACTGCGCCACGGACTGGGAGCCGTACGCGGAGCAGATGCTGGACGTGCTCACCGCGCACCCGGACTTCCGGAACACCCGGCCCGACGGCGGTTACGCGCCGCGCCCCGCCTTCCGGCCGCTCACCCGCTTCGAGGGACAGGGCCTCGACAAGGGTCACGTCGTGCACGACCTGCTGTTCCGGCGGGTGTGACCACGCGCCCGTGCCGCGCGCGGCACGGGCCCGGCCGTGGCGATGCCGTCGCGGGCTGTCGGTGACGGTGGTTAGGGTCGATCGCGTGTCCCATTCGTCTGCGCAGCACCAGTCGCCGTATCCGGCCGTCCCGGCGTACGGAGCACAGCCGTTGTTCGACGCCGTGCCGGAGCGCGCCCGCTGGCGCTACAAACCCCGCCGCGCCTTCTGGCGCGGCAAGGTGGTGCGGGTCTCCGCGGTCGCCGGCGTACTCGCCCTGTGCGGGCTGGTGATCCTCGCGCTGGTACGGGAACAGACCGGCACCGAGGGCTTCCTGGTCGGGCTCGGCCTCGCCCTGCTCCCCGTCCCGCTCCTCATGGCCGCGTTCCGCTGGCTGGACCGGGTGGAGCCGGGCCCGTGGCGGAACCTGCTGTTCTCGTTCGCGTGGGGCGCGTGCGCGGCCGCGCTGATCGCGATCGTCGCCAACACCTTCGCGACCCGCTGGATAGCCACGGCCACCGCCGACCCGGCGTCCGCGGACACGCTCGGCGCCACCGTCGTCGCGCCGGTCGTGGAGGAGAGCGCGAAGGCCGCCGCCGTACTGCTCGTCTTCGTCTTCCGCAGAAGGGACTTCACCGGCATCGTCGACGGCGTGGTCATCGCCGGGTTCACCGCGACCGGGTTCGCCTTCACGGAGAACATCCTCTACCTCGGCAACGCCTTCGGCGAGGACCAGCAGTTCGGGACGTCGGGCTTCGCGTCGGTCACGGCCGCGACCTTCTTCGTACGGATCGTGATGTCGCCGTTCGCGCACCCGCTGTTCACCGTGCTCACCGGTATCGGCTTCGGCGTCGCCGCGGTCACCGCCCGGCACAAGAAGATCCGCAGGGTCGCGCTGCCGCTGCTGGGACTGACCCTGGCGATGGGCGTGCACGCGCTGTGGAACGGCTCGGCGGCGTTGGGGCCATGGGGCTTCTACGCCGTGTACGGGGCGTTCATGGTGCCGGCGTTCGGGCTGTTGACGTGGCTGGCGGTCTGGTCGCGGCAACGCGAGCTGCGCACGATATCCGGCGAGCTGCCCGCGTACGCCGCGGCCGGCTGGCTCTCGCCCGCGGAGCCGCTCGCGCTCTCCTCGATGCGGGCGCGCGGTCTGGCCCGGGGGTACGCGGCGCGCTGCTTCGGCCCGGCGGCGACCCGCGCGGTCGGGGAGTACGAGGCGTTCGCGACCTCGCTGGCGTTCCTGCGCCACCGGGCCCGGCGGGGCGCGGCGGACCCGGACTTCGTGGCGCGCGAGCAGGAGCTGCTGCACCATCTGTGGCAGCGCAAGGAGATGGCGGGGCCGGCGCTGACGTACGCCGCGCGGGCCACCGGCCGGGTGTGGGCGCCGCCCCCGCACCTCGACTACGGCGGCTACAACCCGTACCGGTACTAGCCGGCGGGCGACGCGTGACGGGCGGCGCTTGACGGCCGGGAGGGCGGGGCGGCGAGCCCGGGCTGGCGGGCGGGCGGCGAGCCGTGCCGGGGGCGCCGGGTCCAGGGCCGGAGCCCGGTCGCTCACGAGCGGGAGCCGGTCCTCACGAGCGGGGTCTCAGACGGTGAGGCCCTTGCCGCGCAGCCAGGCCAGCGGGTCGATCCCCCCGCCGCCCGCGGTGTGCACCTCCAGGTGCAGGTGCGGCCCGGTGACGTTGCCGGTGGCGCCGACCCGGCCGATGGTCTCCCCGGTGGTGACCGTCTGACCGGCGCCGACCGTCATCGACGACAGGTGGCAGTACCAGACCTCCGTGCCGTCCTCCAGCTCCAGGACGATGCGGTAGCCGTACGAGCCCGACCATCCGGCCGACTTGACGGTGCCGCCGTGGACGGCCTTGGCGGGCGTGCCCGTGGGCGCGGCCAGGTCGAGGCCCGTGTGGTAGCCGGAGGACCACATGTTGCCGGCCTGGCCGTAGGTGGACGTGATGGTGTACGAGGACGTCGGCAGGGACCAGCTTCCGGCCCGTTCGGCCAGCTCGGCCAGCCGGGCCTCTTCCGCCGCCTTCGCCTCGGCCTCGGCCTTCGCCTTCGCTTCCGCGTCCGCCTTGGCCTTCGCCTCGGCGGCCTGCTTCTCGGCGGCGGTCGCCTGCGCCTTCGCCTCGGCGGCGGCCTGCTCGGCCGCGGCCGTCTCCGCGGCCGCCTTCGCCTCGGCGTCGGCGGACGCCTGCTGCTGCTCGGCCTGCTGGAGGATGCGGGCGCGCAGTGCCTCGCCCGCGTCGGCGCCGCCGCTCTGCTCCCCGGCGGCCTGGTCGGTGGTCCCGGCGAGGGAAGCGGTGGTGAACGGCCCGTCGGCCGCCTCGGCGGAACCGGCGGAGTCGGAGCCGGACTCTTCGGTGCCTTCCGAGTCGCCGGAGATCAGGGAGCCGATGCCGGGCAGGGAACCGGCGTCCGGGAGGCTCTCCGTGAGGGCGTCCGGCAGGGATATGGAGACCGCCGGCTTGTCCTGCGCGGTGGCCATGCCGCCCGCGCCCACCGCGGCGATGACGCCGACGCCGAGGACCGTGGAGCTACGGGCGAGTCCGCCGCGCTGCTTGGCCACGCGGTGACGGCCCCGGACGGGGCGGACGGTTTCCTCGGTGGGGTTCCATTCTTCCCACTCCCCGTTTACGGGGGCGGCGTCCGGGATACCCGAAGAGTTGAACGAGCCGATGGAGCCGTACGGGGCTTCGGGGGCAGGCCTGTTGGACGCCACGGAGGCGCACTCCTTTCCTTCCTTCTCGCCTACCGGGTTAGCTGACGGGTTCGGAGCAGGAAGGTCTCCTACGGGCCCACTTCGGCCCGATTCACCCCAAGGTGGTGGTTCCCCGGTTCCCTCGCGGAATTCGGCGCACGCGCGCGGTGCCGTTTCTGTCGACGGCTGGGACGACCGCGCTGCGTTATCGAACGTTAATAGACGCGGGCTCCGGATTCCAAGCCGTTCCTACTGATCATTAACCAGTAGCGCCATGGATCAACCGGGCCACATCCGGACACACACGGTCGAGTTGACCGCGCATCAGAAACGTTTACCGACCACGGTAATACTGACGGTGTGTCATATGTTATGCGCAGTGACACCCGCCGGTCACAGACCGTGCTCAAGGACCGGGAGCCGACCGGGGCACGACCGGAATCGTCCGCCGCCGCCCCGGCTGCCCCTCCGCCGGCCGGCTCACCGCCAGCAGCGCCAAGTCGTCGGTCGCCCCGCCTCCCGTATGCCGCCGTACGTCGCTCACCAGCGCGTCCAGCACCGCCTCGGGCCCCGGGAAGAGCCGCCCCGCCAGCCGCGCGACCGGATCGTAGAAGACCCCCTCCGCGTCCCGCGCCTCCGACAGACCGTCCGTATAGAGGAGCAGCGTCGCACCCGCCGGGTACGGCACCTCGTACGCCCGGTCCGGCCACCCGCCCAGCTCGGCCATGCCCAGCGGCAGCGCGGGCTCCGCCTGCTCCAGCGGTTCGACGCGCCCGTCCGCGTACAGCATCAGCGGCTCCGGGTGCCCCCGGTCCACCACCCGCACCACCGCCTCCCCGCGCGGGATCTCCGCCAGCACCGCGGTGGTGAACCCCTCGAAGGCGTCCAGACCGTCCCGCCGCGTCCCCTCCCGGGCCAGCGCCCGCTCCAGCCGCTGCGCCACGCCCTCCAGGGAGCTCTCCTGCTCCGCCGCCTCCCGGAACGCCCCGATGACCACCGCCACCGCCTCGACCGCGCCCATGCCCTTCCCGCGTACGTCGCCGACCACCAGCCGCACCCCGTACGGGGTGTCCTGCACCGCGAAGAGGTCACCGCCGATGAAGGCGTCCGCCTGCGCCGCCTCGTACCGCGCCGCCACCTGAAGACCCCCGATCCGCTCGGCGGGCGTCGGCAGCACCGCCCGCTGCGCGGTCTCGGCGATCACCCGGGCCGACGCGAGCCGCTCACCGCCGCGCCGCACCACCCGGTTGATCAGCAGCGCGAGCGCCGCGACCACCGCCACGGTGACGATCTCGGTGATGGTCTGGGTCTCGTCCAGCGTGCCGTTGCCCAGGTGCAGGGCCAGCATGGCCAGGACCGCGAAGAGGCCGGACAGCAGCGTCGTCCGCGCGGCGAACAGCGGCGCCGCGACCAGCGGGGCGGCGACGAACAACGGCACGGCGGTGAAACTGCGCGGGGTCGTCAGCTCGTACGCCACACCCCCCGCGACCAGCAGCCAGGGCAGCGAGCGGGCGAATAGCCGGACACCCTCCCGCCCGCCGTCGCCGTCCCGTGCTCGTCGCGCCACCGCTGCTTTCCTCCCCGGTCCACCCACGGCTGCGGACGGTACCGTGCCCCGTCCCGGCCGCCCGGAGCCGCGCCGCACGGCGGCCCGCCGTCCGCCTACCGAGCGACACGCTCCGGTCCGGACATGACGAAGGCCCGGTGCGCATGCGCACCGGGCCTTCTCATCAGTAGCGGGGACAGGATTTGAACCTGCGACCTCTGGGTTATGAGCCCAGCGAGCTACCGAGCTGCTCCACCCCGCGTCGGTGAACACCACCCTACGCCATCCGGAGCACGATCCCTAACCAATATCGCTGGCAGCCGACCCGGAGGGGACAAAACGGTCCTGATGGCGCCCGGCCCCTGCGCGGCCGGAGCGCGCCTCGTCGCCCCCTGCGGCACCCGGCGGGTCCCGGGGCGGCTTCCGCGGCGTTCCCGAAACGGCGTCAGCCCCAGGTCGGAGAGTCTCCGACCTGGGGCTGATTCGTAGGCCGTGTGGGACTCGAACCCACAACCAACGGATTAAAAGTCCGCTGCTCTGCCAATTGAGCTAACGGCCCTCGACGCGCCACCCCTGAGCATAGCCCCACGGCGCCCGCCATCCGATCGGGTATCGGGTGAACGGGCCACGTCGTGCCGTGGAGTGCGGGGAACAGCCGCAATGGCGCGCGGTGGTGGCGCCGACCGGTGGCCGACGTCACTGCCCCTGGGCGCCGTCGTCCGCGTACGGGTGGATGTCGCAGGTGGTCGTCTGACGGGCCACCAGGTCGGGCCGCCGTCACCCGTCAGGTCACCCGGGGAGGTCAGCGCGTCGCACCGCGCCCGCACCGTGCCCAGCGAGGGGTACGCGGCCGTCGGCACCAGCGCCCTGCCGCGGGCGGGCCGGGTGGACACAGGGCAGGGCCCGTACCTCTGTACGAGATACGGGCCCTGCTCAGGAGGTCACGGCTCAGCCGTTGCGCTTCCAGCGCGGCTTGTCGTCACGGCGCCCGAAGGAGGAGCCGGAACCGGAGCCGGAGCCGGAGCCGCCGCGGTGGTCGTCACGGCGGCCGTAGGGGCGCTCGTGGCCGCCGGAGCGGAAGCCGCCGCCCGAGGGCCGGTCGTCACGACGGTCGCGGTTGAACGGACGGTCGCTGCCGCGGTGTCCGCCGGTGGGCCGGTCGCCCCGGTCGTCACGGCGGAAACCGCCCGACGGACGGTCGTTGTCGCGACGGAAACCACCGGAAGAGGGACGGTCGCTCCGGTCGTCACGGCGGAAACCACCGGACGGACGGTCGTTGTCGCGACGGAAACCACCGGAGGACGGACGGTCGCCGCTCCGGTCGTCACGGCGGAAACCGCCCGACGGACGGTCGTTGTCGCGACGGAAGCCGCCACGGTCGTTGTCACGGCGCTCGAAGGAACGGCCACCACGGTCGTCACGGTCACGGTTGAACCCACCGCGGTCGCCGCCCCGGTCGTCACGGCGGAAACCACCGGACGGACGGTCGTTGTCGCGACGGAAGCCGCCACGGTCGTTGTCACGGCGCTCGAAGGAACGGCCACCACGGTCGTCACGGTCACGGTTGAACCCACCGCGGTCGCCGCCCCGGTCGTCACGGCGGTCACGGCGCTCGTAGTTGCCCCGCTCGTCACGGGACTCGCGCGCCGGCTGCTCCGGTACGGAGGCGATCGCGGCCTGCACCTCGGCCTCGGCGGCCTCGGCCACCTCGGCGACGGCGGCCTCCGGGTCCTCGCCCCGCTCACGGGCGGCACGGGCGACCAGGCGGTCGGCCTCCTCGCGCAGCTCGACGGCACGGCGCTGGAGCCGCTCCAGCTGCTTGGTGAGGTCGGCGACCTCGCGCTCGGCCTGCTTGGCGGCGTTGTTCGCGGAGTCGGCCTGCACCTCGGTCAGCGACCGGGCGCCGGTGATCTCGGCGACCTCCGGTTCGAACGCCCCGGCGCCGCCCACGATGTGGCGCGTGGCGTCGACGCCCGCGTCCTCCATGAGGCGGAAGATCTGGCGGCGCTGGTGCGGCAGGGCCAGCGACACGACGACGCCGGACTTGCCGGCACGGGCGGTGCGGCCCGAACGGTGCAGGTAGTCCTTGTGGTCACCGGCCGGGTCCACGTTCAGGACCAGGTCGATGCCGTCGACGTGGATGCCACGGGCGGCGACGTCGGTGGCGACCAGCGCGTTGACGTAGCCCTTCTTGAAGTCCTCGAGCACGCGGGTACGGGCGCCCTGCGTCATGCCGCCGTGCAGCGCGTCGGCCTTGACGCCGGTGTCCTGCAGCTGCTCGGCGATACGGTCGGCGCCCAGCTGGGTGCGGACGAAGATGATGGTGCGGCCCTTGCGGGCGGCGATCGCGGCGGTGACCGGCGCCTTGTCCTTGGGCTTCACGACCAGGACGTGGTGGGTCATCGTGGTGACGTTGCCCTGGGCGCTGTCGACCTCGTGGACGACCGGGTCGGTCAGGTAGCGCTTGACCAGCGTCGCGATCTCGTTCTCCATCGTCGCGGAGAAGAGCAGGCGCTGGCCGCCCTCGGGGATCTGGTCGAGCAGCTCGGTGACCTCGGGCATGAAGCCCAGGTCGGCCATCTGGTCGGCCTCGTCGAGGACCGCGATCTTCACGGCCTCCAGCGAGCAGGCGCCACGGTTGATGATGTCGCGCAGTCGGCCCGGGGTGGCGACGAGGATGTCGACGCCGCGCTCCAGGGCGTAGATCTGGTTGCCCATCGACGTACCGCCGCAGACGACCTTCATCTTGAGGCCGAGGACGTCGCCGTACGGCTGGAGGGCGTCCGCGACCTGCATCGCGAGCTCACGGGTCGGGGTGAGGATGACGCCGCGGGGCTTCTTCTTGTCGGTGTGGCCGCCCGCCAGGGTGGCGAGCAGCGGCAGACCGAAGGAGAGGGTCTTGCCGGAGCCGGTGCGGCCGCGGCCGAGGATGTCCTTGCCGGCCAGGGCGTCCGGGATGGTCGCGGCCTGGATCGGGAAGGGGGCGGTCACGCCGTTCTGGGCGAGCTTGCGGACGATGCCCTCGGGCAGGCCCAGGTCACCGAAGGTGATCTGCGGCTCGTCCGCCGTCTGCTGCTCGGGGGACTCGACAGCCTCGTCCGTGAGAGCGGTGCTCTCGTCGAGGTCGGCGTTCTCGGGCATAACGGCGTGGTCAGGACTGAAAATGGACATGCGAAATGCGAAACCTTCCGGAGTCTCGGCACGCGCCCGTCAACTCCGTGTTGTCGCAATTCGACCGCCTCGATGCGGTCAGCCACGGCAAGGGAGAGTACGCGCCACACGCGGCGCTCTCGGTAGTGGCGCCGGGCAAAGGGGAACATGGGATCAAACGATCTACCACCATACGCACTCTCCCCCACTCAGCGCAAACCGGCCCACGCCAGCCTGCCCGTGACGTCCGCCTCACCCCCACCGGAGCCCCGCCCTCCCGGCGCCCCGCTGACGGGTCCGCTCCCCGTCGGCGGGCCGGCCCGCCGACGGCCCGTGTCCCGCGGGACCCAGTGCGCCCGCGCCACGGCTCCGCCCCCGCGTGTACGTGCCCGGCGCGACCCCACTGAGCTCCGCCGCCCGTCCACACCACGGCCCACACCCCGCCCCCCGCCCCACCCCGCCCGCGCCTCGCCCCCCGCCCCGTCGGCACCCAGCCGGAGGCGCGCCCCCGCAGGGCACGCGCGGGCTCACGCGGGGGCGGCCTGCGGCGAGGCGGCCGGTTCCGCCCCGGTGCCCGCCCACCGGCTGTCCGGCGCCCGGAGCGACTGGGTGCGGGTGTCGGCGGCCGGCGACGCGGAGGGCGGGTCCGACGGGTCCGGGCTCGGCTCCGGCGGCGGGGGCGGCGGGGGCGTCGACGCCGGGGGCGGTGTCGGCTCCGGCGGCGTCGGCTGCTGGCTCGGCGAGTCTCCGCCGCCCCCGGCCTCTCCGCCGCCTCCGGCCTCTCCGCCCCCTCCGCCCGTGCCCCCACCGCCGGTCGGCGAGGGAGCGGGCGGCTGCGCGGGCCGCGCCCCGGGCTTCCCGTCCGCCGACGGCTTCACCGACGGCTTGCCCGACGGTTCCGACTGCCCCGGTGCGTCGCCGGCCTCCGGCGACGCACCGCCCTCGTCGCCCGGCGCGCCCGCCTGCCCCTGCGCACCGGTCCCGGTCCGCACGTCGTGCAGCCCGCCGGGTGCGTCGGCCACACCTTCCGGCTCCGCCGCCGCGGCTCCGGACGGGCCGGCGGACCTGGCGGGGCCCGGCTTCGCGCCCTCGTCGGAAACGCTCATGCAGCCGCTGACGGAACCTGCGGAGGCCGCTACCGCCAGCGCGGTGACGGCCCATCGGACGGGGGCGGGCAGATGGCGCACGAGGGCACCTCCATGGGTGCGGGACGGGATTTCCCTGCCCAACTCCCCAGGCTCCACAAGGACACGCCCGCCCCGGCGCCCGGATCAGCCGTATCCGAGCTCGTGCAGCCGCTCGTCGTCGATGCCGAAGTGATGGGCGATCTCGTGCACCACCGTCACCTCCGTCTCGGCGACCACGTCCTCCCGCGAATCGCACATCCGCAGCGTCGGCCCCCGGTAGATGGTGATCCGGTCGGGCAGCACGCCCGCGTACCACTCGCCCCGGTCGGTCAGCGGAGTGCCCTCGTACAACCCCAGCAGAGCCGGGTCGTCCGGCGACGGCTCGTCCTCCACGAACACCGCGACGTTGTCCATCAGCCGCGTCAGCTCCGGCGGGATCCTGTCCAGCGCCTCGGCGACCAGTTCCTCGAACTCCTCGCGTGTCATCTCCAGCACGCCGCCATTGTCACGGATGGCCGGGCATGGTGACCCGTCCGCATGGGCATACGGCGGCCATGGCCGCCCGAGCTGCCCTCCGTCCCGCCTACGCCCGCCTGCTGCGCCACTACCGCTCCCGCCGCTCCGCCCCCACGTCCGCCCTGGTCCACGCCCCCCACCCGTATGCCCGCGCCTTCGGCCTGGTCGCCGTGGTGCTGTTCGGCGCGTGGCTCGGCCTTCTGGTCGTCGGCAGTGTCCGTACGCCGGTGGGGCCGATGGACACCAGCATGACCCTGCGGCCCTCCCTGAGCGGCGGCACGAAGATCAACGTCTCGCCGCTCGGCGCCCTCGAACTCGACTCGCACACCGCGCCCGTCCGGCTGGACGTGGATGTCGACCAGCTCGACCCGATCCGCTCCCAGGCCCTCGTCGAGCGCCCCGAACGGATCAACGGCCTCCAGGAGAGAATCACCCAGGACGTCGCCGACGGCACCCGCGAGCTGGCCCTGCGCTCCTGTGTCGCCGTCGTCTCCGGCGCCACCGCCCTCGGCCTCGCCGTCTACCGCCGCCCGCGCCGCGCCCTGGCGGCCGGCGGCCTGGCACTCGCACTGCTGGGAGCCGCCGGGGTGTCGGCCTACGCCACGTGGAACCCCAAGTCCGTGCTGGAGCCCAAGTTCTCGGGGCTGTTGTCGTCCGCCCCCTCCGTGGTGGGCAACGCCCGCTCGATCGTCAGTGAGTTCGACGTCTACCAGAAGGAACTCGCCCAACTGGTCACCAACGTGACGAAGCTGTACGACGCCGCCTCCACGCTCCCCACGTACCAGCCCGACCCGGGCTCCATGCGGGTCCTGCACGTCTCCGACATCCACCTGAACCCGGCCGCGTGGGAGATCATCCGCTCGCTCGTGGCGCAGTACCGGATCGACGTGATCATCGACTCGGGCGACACCATGGACCACGGCACCTCCACCGAGAACGGCTTCCTCGACCCGATCAGCGGCCTCGGCGCGCCCTACGTCTGGGTGCGCGGCAACCACGACTCGCAGGCCACGCAGCGGTACCTGGAGGGCCTCGACAACGTCCACGTCCTCGACGAGGGCCGCGCCGTCACCGTCGCCGGCCTGCGGGTGGCCGGCACCGGCGACCCGCAGTTCACGCCGGACCGCTCGGTGCTGCCGGCCGGCGACGACGCCGAGCGCGCGGCGGGTGCCCGGCTGGCCGCCGCGCTGGGCGCGCAGGCGCGGGCGGGCACACCGGTCGACATCGCGGTGGCCCACAACCCGGTGGCCGCGCTGGAGACCGACGGCGAGGTCCCGCTGGTGCTGGCGGGCCACGTCCACCGCCGCGTGAACAAGCTCCTGCCGGACGGCACCCGCCTCAAGATCGAAGGTTCCACCGGGGGCGGCGGTCTGCGCGCCCTGGAGAAGGACGAGCCGGAGAAGGTCCACGCCTCCGTCCTCTACCTGGACCGGGAGACGCGCCGCCTGCAGGCGTGGGACGAGATCACCCTGGGCGGTCTGGGCCTGACGACGGCCGAGGTCAGCCGCCACGTCCCGGAGGAGGACCCGCGGGCCACCCCCACCGTGACACCGTCCGGACCCGCCTCCGGCGTCCCCTCCCCGGTCCCCTCCGGAATCCCCGCGCGGAGCCCCGCCCCGACCCGTTCCCCATAACCGTTTTGGCGAACGGTCCCCGCATCCCATATGCTTCTCACGTCCCCGACGCGCTGATGAAGCGCCCAGGCGGGCCTCTTAGCCCTCATCGTCTAGTGGCCCAGGACGCCGCCCTTTCAAGGCGGTAGCACGGGTTCGAATCCCGTTGGGGGCACGCATCACCGTGTGCGAGACTAGTGCTCGCACATTGCTTGGTCCTGTGGAGCAGTTTGGAGTGCTCGCCACCCTGTCAAGGTGGAGGCCGCGGGTTCAAATCCCGTCAGGACCGCTGCGGCTCGGAAGAGTCGCGTGGCTGGGTAGCTCAGTTGGTACGAGCGTCCGCCTGAAAAGCGGAAGGTCGCCGGTTCGACCCCGGCCCCAGCCACCACCACCACGAAGGCCCCGTCCCCGGACGGGGCCTTCGTCGTACCCGCCCGCCGAGGCGGTCCCTCCCGGCCCGACCGCCGTCGCCAGGCGGCCACGACGGAGCGGCGGACCGTGCGGTGGCCCACGCCGCCGTGGCCCGCCGCCTCGTCACCGGGCACCCGCCACCGCGCCCCCGCGCCGGTCACGGCACAGAGGGGCGGCAGGGCGGGGAGCGGTCAGGTCCGCTCGCGGCCGCGCCAGCCGCGGACGCCGAGCGTGACCGCGACCACCGCGACCACCGCGAGGAGCAGGGCCCAGTCCGGGACCGCGCGACCGAGCGAGGAGGCCCACTCCTCCACCGCGTACGAGTCGTCGACGGACAGCAGGCCCGGCAGGGCGGTCGTGCCGTCGAAGGCGAGGAACAGTCCACCCAGCACGACGAAGAACAGGCCCGACAACAGCGACGTGCTGTGCAGCTCGAAGCGGCCCGCCCGCAGCGCGCGCCCCCGGAGCCAGCCGCGCCGCCCCAGGTCGTAGCGCTCCCACAGCAGGGCCAGCAGGAACAGCGGAACCGCCATGCCGAGGGCGTACACGGCCAGCAGCAGCCCCCCGTACGCGGGGCTCCCGCTGAGCGCCGCCACCGTCAGGACGCTGCCCAGGATCGGCCCCGCGCAGAAGCCGGCCAGGCCGTACACCAGGCCCAGGGCGTACACGGAGAGCGCCGACACGGGGCGGATCCGGCCGCTCACCTCGGCGATCCGGCGCGAGGCGAAGCCCAGGCCCAGGATCTGCGCCACGCCGAGCACGACGATCGTCCAGCCGCCCACGGCCACCAGCAGGTCGCGGTGGCCGTAGAAGAGGCGCCCCGCGTAGGACCCGGCGGCGCCCAGCGGGACGAGCGTGGTGGCGAGGCCGCCGTAGAAGATCCCGGTGCGGGCGAGCAGCCGGGCACGGGTGTCGATGGAGTACGCGAAGAACGCGGGGAGCAGCAGCGCGCTGCACGGGCTCAGGAGCGCGAGGAGTCCGCCGAGGAAGGCCGCCAGATACCCGATGTCCGTCATCGCCCGGCTTCCCGCTTCGCCGCGTCGATCGCGGCCGTGAACGTCTCCATGGGCTGGGCGCCCGCGATGGGCCGGCCGTTCACCAGGAACGACGGCGTGGACGTGGCGCCGAGTTCGTAGCCCTGCTCCTGGTCCTTGGCCACGGCCTGCCGCGCCGCCTCGCTGTCGACGTCGCGGCCGAAGCGGTCGAGGTCGGCGACACCCGCCTCCCGCGCGAGGGCGGTCACCCGGTCCTTCCCGAAGCCGCGCTCCTTGGCGCCCTCGGCGTACGCGGCCTTGTGGAACTGCCAGAACCGCCCCTGCTGCCCGGCGGCCCAGGCGGCACGGGCGGCCCGCTCGGACTCCTCGCCGAAGATCGGGAAGTTGCGCCACTCGATGCGCAGGGTGCCCTCGCCGACGTACTTCTCGATCAGCTCCGGTTCGGTGTCCCGGGCGAATTTCCCGCAGTAGCCGCACAGGAAGTCGGCGTATTCGATCAGTACGACGGGGGCGTCGGCGCGCCCCACGGCGAGCGGGTCCTTGGCGTCGCGCCGGGCGTACTTCTCCAGCTCGGGGTGGACGCCGGACCGTGGCTCGGCGGATGTCCCCGCGGACGCGCGGGCGGACGCCTCGGCGACGACGGCGGGGGAGCGGTCGGCCGGCTTGGTGGCGGTGTACGAGACGACGCCGAGCAGCGCGGCCGCGGCGGCGACACCCGCGCCGATGAGGTACGAGGTGGACTTGGGCATGGTGGGACTCCTGTGCGCATGGGGAAGTGACCGGCGGGCGAAGGGCGGCGCGCCGGCTATACGCGCAGGACCGACAGGTCCAGTGGCGAGGGCGCGACGAGGGGCGGCGGCCCCCGCTCCGGCCGGACTCCCGGGAGGATCCCGTCCGCGCCCCACGCGCCGGGCGCCGCACGCCCGGCGTGCGGGGCGGGCAGCAGCTCGCCCGGGGAGCAGGAGCGGGGCGGCACGGCGGGCGCCCGGTCCCCGTCGTCGTCGGAGGAGCCGCACCCGGGCGCCCGGCCGGGGCCCGGCCCGGCGGCGTCCACGGCAGCGACGTCCACGGCAGCGACGACCCCGGCGTCAGCGTCGACGGCGGCGACAATCTCGGCGACGGCGACCTCGGTGGTGACCCCGGCGGCGTCCACGGCGGCGGCCTCGGCGGTGACCCGATCCGGACCGGCGGCCGGTCCGCACACCAGCAGCGCCCCCGTCAGCACGAGCAGGGCGGCCGCGACGCGGCACCACCGGCTGCCGGCACTGGGCACGGGCACCGCCTTCCAAGGTCGTCCGGGGGTCTTCGGCTCGCCGGAAATGGTACGGGGAAATCGGTTCGCCACTCCGTCGCCGCGGGTGAGATCCTGGGTCAGGTATGTCTACTTCCTTCGCCGACCTCCAGACCCTGCTGGCCGAGGTCTCGCTGCGCGACGCGCACCGGCTCGGCCGCCGTCTCGAAGGCGCCCGCCGCATCCGCAAGCCCGAAGCCCGGCAGGCCGTGCTGGACGAGATCGCCGCCGAGGCCGGGAAGGCCGCTGCCCGCACCGCCGAGCGCGCGGCCCGGGTGCCGGAGGTCACGTACCCCGAGCAGCTGCCGGTCAGCCAGAAGAAGGACGACATCCTGGAGGCGATACGCGACCACCAGGTCGTGATCGTCGCGGGTGAGACGGGGTCCGGCAAGACCACCCAGATCCCCAAGATCTGCCTGGAGCTGGGGCGTGGTGTCCGGGGCATGATCGGCCATACGCAGCCGAGGCGGATCGCCGCCCGCACGGTCGCCGAACGCGTGGCGGACGAGCTGAGGACACCGCTGGGCGAGGCGGTCGGCTGGAAGGTCCGCTTCACCGACCAGGTGAATCCGGACGCGACCTTCGTCAAGCTGATGACCGACGGCATCCTGCTCGCCGAGATCCAGACGGACCGCGAGCTGCGCGCCTACGACACGATCATCATCGACGAGGCCCACGAGCGCAGCCTCAACATCGACTTCCTGCTCGGCTACCTGGCCCAGCTGCTCCCCAAGCGCCCCGACCTCAAGGTCGTGATCACCTCCGCGACCATCGACCCCGAGCGTTTCTCCCGCCATTTCGGGGACGCCCCCATCGTCGAGGTGTCCGGTCGTACGTACCCGGTCGAGGTGCGTTACCGCCCCCTCCTGGAAGAGGACTCCGAGGAGTCCGACCGCGACCAGATCACCGCGATCTGCGACGCCGTCGACGAACTCCAGGCCGAGGGGCCGGGCGACATCCTGGTCTTCCTCTCCGGCGAGCGCGAGATCCGCGACACTGCGGACGCCCTGGTCAAGAAGAAGCTGCGGAACACCGAGGTCCTCCCCCTCTACGCCCGCCTCTCGCACGCCGAGCAGCACCGTGTCTTCCAGGCCCACTCCGGCCGTCGCGTCGTCCTCGCGACGAACGTCGCCGAGACGTCCCTGACGGTCCCCGGCATCAAGTACGTCATCGATCCCGGCACCGCCCGCGTCTCCCGCTACAGCCACCGCACGAAGGTGCAGCGCCTGCCGATCGAGCGGATCAGCCAGGCCAGCGCCAACCAGCGCAAGGGCCGCTGCGGCCGTACGTCGGACGGCATCTGCGTCCGGCTGTACGACGAGGAGGACTTCCTCGCCCGCCCCGAGTTCACGGACCCCGAGATCCTCCGGACGAACCTGGCCTCGGTCATCCTCCAGATGACGGCCGCCGGGCTGGGCGACATCGAGAAGTTCCCCTTCATCGACCCGCCGGACCACCGCAACATCCGCGACGGTGTGCAGCTCCTCCAGGAGCTGGGTGCGATCGACCCCGCCCAGAAGGACCCGAAGAAGCGGCTCACGCAGGCGGGCCGCAAGCTCGCCCAGCTCCCCGTCGACCCACGCCTGGCGCGGATGGTCCTGGAGGCCGACAAGAACGGCTGCGTACGCGAGGTCATGGTGATCGCGGCCGCGCTGTCGATCCAGGACCCGCGCGAGCGGCCGGCCGAGAAGCAGGCGCAGGCGGACCAGCAGCACGCCCGCTTCAAGGACGAGACGTCCGACTTCCTGGCCTTCCTGAACCTCTGGCGCTACATCCGCGAGCAGCAGAAGGCGCTGTCGTCCTCGGCCTTCCGCCGGATGTGCAAGTCGGAGTACCTCAACTACCTGCGCATTCGCGAATGGCAGGACATCTACACGCAGTTGCGTACGGTCGCCAAGCAGATGGGGATCCACCTCAACGACGAGGACGCGCCCGAGGACCGCGTCCATGTCTCGCTGCTGGCCGGTCTGCTGTCCCACATCGGGATGAAGGACGTGAAGGACGGCGCGAAGAACGAGTACCTGGGCGCCCGCAGCGCCAAGTTCGCGGTCTTCCCCGGGTCGGCGCTGTTCAAGAAGCCACCGCGTTTCATCATGTCGGCCGAGCTGGTGGAGACCTCCCGCCTGTGGGCGCGGGTGAACGCGAAGATCGAGCCCGAGTGGATCGAGCCGCTCGCGGGCCACCTGCTGAAGCGCACGTACTCCGAGCCGCACTGGGAGAAGGACCAGGCGGCGGTGATGGCGTACGAGAAGGTCACCCTGTACGGCGTGCCGATCGTCGCCCAGCGCAAGGTCAACTACGGGCGCATCGACCCGGAGGTCAGCCGGGAGCTGTTCATCCGCAACGCACTGGTGGAGGGCGACTGGCGGACGCACCACAAGTTCTTCGCGGACAACCGCAAGCTGCTGACCGAGGTCGAGGAGCTGGAGCACCGGGCCCGCCGCCGCGACATCCTCGTGGACGACGAGACGCTGTTCGACTTCTACGACCAGCGGGTGCCCGAACACGTCGTGTCCGGCGCGCACTTCGACTCGTGGTGGAAGCACAAGCGCCACGAGGAGCCCGACCTGCTCGACTTCGAGCGCGAGATGCTCATCAACGAGAAGGCGGGCGCGGTCACCAAGGCCGACTACCCGGACTCGTGGCGGCAGGGCGCGCTGAAGTTCCGGGTGACGTACCAGTTCGAGCCGGGCGCGGACGCGGACGGTGTCACCGTCCACGTGCCGCTCCAGGTGCTGAACCAGGTGACGGACGAGGGCTTCGACTGGCAGATCCCGGGCCTGCGCGGGGAGGTCGTCACCGAGATGATCCGCTCCCTGCCGAAGCCGGTCCGCCGCCACTACGTCCCGGCGCCGGACTACGCGCGGAAGTTCCTGGAGCGGGCCGTACCCCTCCAGGAGCCGCTGACGGTGACGCTCGCGCGCGAGCTCCGGCGGATGGTCGGTGTTCCGGTGGACGCGGACGACTTCGACCTGACCAGGGTCCCCGACCATCTGAAGATCACGTTCCGGATCGTTGACGAGCGGCGCCGGAAGCTGGCCGAGGACAAGGATCTGGAGGCCCTGAAGCTCCAGCTGCGCCCGAAGGCCCGTCAGGCGCTGTCCAAGGCGGCCCAGGCCGCCACGGCGGGCCCCTCGGGCTCCGGGCCGTCCCTGGAGCGCACGGGTCTGACGGACTGGACGATCGGCACGCTCACGAAGATCTTCGAGACCCGTCGCGCGGGCCAGCCGGTCAAGGCGTACCCCGCCCTCGTCGACGCCGGCGACACCGTCTCCGTACGGCTCTTCGACACGGAGGCCGAGCAGGCGCAGGCGATGTGGCGCGGCACCCGCAGGCTGATCATGCTGAACATCCCGGTGAACCCGGCCAAGTTCGCCTCCGACAGGCTGACGAACCAGCAGAAGCTCGCCCTCTCCCGCAATCCGCACGGCTCGGTCCAGGCGCTGTTCGACGACTGCGCGACCGCCGCGGCCGACCGGCTGATCGCCGACCACGGCGGCCCGGCGTGGGACGAGGAGTCGTTCCGGAAGCTGTACGACAAGGTCCGCGCCGACCTCGTCGAGCTGACGATCCGCACGGTGGACCAGGTGCAGCAGATCCTGGCCGCCTGGCAGGCCTGTGAGCGCCGCCTGAAGACCACGAACAGCCTGGTCCTGGTGAACAACGTCCAGGACGTACGGGAGCAGCTGGCGGCCCTGGTGCCGCCCGGCTTCGTGACGAGGACCGGTCTGCGGCGCCTGCCGGACCTGATGCGCTACCTGGTGGCGGTGGACCGGCGGCTCCAGCAGATGCCCACGTCCGTCCAGCGCGACACCACGCGGATGGAGAAGGTCCACGAGATGCAGGACGAGTACGCCTGGCTGCTGGAACAGGTGCCCAAGGGCCGGCCCGTGCCGCAGGAGGTCCTGGACATCCGCTGGATGATCGAGGAGCTGCGGGTCAGCTACTTCGCCCACGCCCTGGGGACGGCGTTCCCGGTCTCCGACAAGCGGATCGTGAAGGCGATCGACGCCGCCGCGCCCTGACCGGCTCCGACGGGGCTCTGTCGAGACCGGGAGGGGGCCGTCAGGGGCCGCCGGGCCGTGTCCGGCCGGTCGCCTTGAGTGAGTTCGACCGGACCCTCCGACCTGCTGTACAGTTTGGTTCGCAGCCGCGCGGTCGGCCGCGAGATCAAGGTCCTGTGGAGCAGTTGGTTAGCTCGCCACCCTGTCAAGGTGGAGGTCGCGGGTTCAAGTCCCGTCAGGATCGCAGGAGAAGGAACAGAAGGGCCCGTATCCCCCCGGGGATACGGGCCCTTCTGTCGTGTGCCTTGACGCGGTCATCTGCCACCGGTACCCAAACAACAGGGGATCGGGGGCCCTTCACGGGAGGTGACGCGCATGGCGGCGGCATCCACGGTCAGGCACGAGACTCGCGCGCTGCTCCGCGCCCATCTGGCGGCCGCTTCCGGCTATCGCCACATCACCGGGCACTGCCCCGTCTGCCACCGCCTCCTGCGGCTGGTCATGGAGCACCCGGAGGGCGCCGAGGAGGAGCGGGAGGGCGCCGAGGGCGCGGTCCGGGAGGAGCCGGCGGACCCCGGCGACGACACGGAGCCAGTGTGACGCGAGTCACGAAATGAGTTTTGAGAACCCCTCAACTTACACCCTTCCTACAACCACCCGATTTAGTATGTGCAATTGCACTCTCCTGCGGGGCCTCCACGGACCACCGCCCCGACCGGTCGTGAGCGCACAAAAAGATCGCGCTGGACCCGGCGGAGTCCAGCGCGATCGGTGACGAGGGCCCGTTGGGGCGGGCTCAGGTCGGTGGAGCCAAAAGGTGGGCGTACCGGGTTGGGGGACCCGGAATGGCCCGGTCAATCAGGGTGTTCAGGCCTCGCTGCGCTGCTGCGGAATACCCGCCAGCAGTGCGCGGACCTCTGCCTCGCGGTACCGGCGGTGTCCACCGAGCGTTCGGATGGACGTGAGCTTGCCCGCCTTTGCCCAGCGGGTCACCGTCTTCGGGTCCACGCGGAACATCGTGGCAACCTCAGCGGGGGTCAGCAGCGGCTCGGCATCAGGGGTGCGAGCGGTCATGAGCGGCCTCCTCGGGAGAACCGAACCTTCTCGGTTCTTTCCTCTAAATTCTGCACCTTGACCCGCGTTGCCCGAAATGGCGGACGCGAGCCGAGTCGGTTATAGGACGAACGGCTTGTCCTCGGCACTACAACTACACCATCTGTCCAGCCACGTTCGGCCAAACCGATGGAATTGCCCTCTCAGGTGTTCATCAGCGGCGGAAGCCGATGGACCATGCCATAGCGGACAGTCACGTCACAGTGACGATCAGTCACAGAGCGATCAGGAGTCAACAGACCCCCCATAGCGTGCAATGCTGAGCCTTCCGCCCATACGTGGACGGAAGGAGCCCTCCCCGGACTCCTTGTCCTATTTTGGCATGAGGTCGGGCGATGGGCGCAAGAGCCCAGTTAGTGCTATCCGTCACGCTTGACACAAAGGCCCGGATCGGGACCAACGACCCCCCGGAGCCCTGCGGGCCCCCGGAGCGAGATCATGCGGCAGATCGGCCGCCGGATCCATAGCGGGGCGACGGCACCGGCACGGGACGGGGCCGGACCCGCGGCCGGGCACGACCCGGGGTCATCGTTTCAGTTCGCTTGCTGGAGGTTCCGCACCGCGCGCCACCTCTCGGTGAGCCGCTCGTACGCCTCCCCGGTCGCCGCCCCGTCGCCGGCCCGCAGCGCCGCGAGACCGGCCGCCACGTCCGCCGCGGACCGGTCGTCGGCCAGGGACTCCTCCGCCAGGGCGTGCACGAGACCCCCGTAGTCGAGCTCCACCAGCGAACGCGGGTGGAACTCCTCCAGCCACCGCCCCACGTCCACCAGGCCCTCGCTCAGCGGCCCCTCGTCCAGCGACTCCCGCAGCGTCTTCAGCGCCCGCGCCACCCGCCGCCGGGCCTGCACCATCGGCGTCCGGTAGCGCAGCACCGGCGCCTTGCCGGGGCCGCCGGACGCGACGTACTCGCGCTCCTCGTCCGAGAACAGGGCGAACCACCGCACCGGCACCTGCCAGACCGCCGTACGGATCCACGGCCGGGCGTCCGGGTTCCGCTCCCGCCACCGCTCGTGGTCCGCCTCCGCCTGCTCCCGCACCACCGGCGGCAGCACCGCGTCCAGCACCACGGGCGGCAGCGTGCCCGGCAGTTCCTCCAGGGCCAGCCAGCCGCGCAGCCGCGTCCGCCACGGGCACACGTACACCACACCGTCCACCTCCACCACGAAGGCGTCGGCGCTCTCGTGTACCGGCACCGCGACCGGCGGCGTGGCCAGCAGGTCGGCCAGGGAGCGGCGCAGCTCGTCCTGGGCGGTCGGAGAGGTGCCGCGGCGCGCGTAGCGGGCCCAGTGGCCCCGCTCGGGCTCCGGGAAGGCCGCCAGCGGCTCGTACACCCGCAGGTAGGACGCGTACGGCACGAGGACCGAGGAGACGGCTGGCATGTCACGAATCCTTCCACGCCCGTACTCCGCGAGGGGGTGATCCGCCGCACTCGCTCTCATCTACGCGCAGGTAGGACTTACTCTCTTGCCGTCAAGGTCCTCCCCCACCCGCAAGGAGGGCCCTATCCGCCGCTTCGTACTTGGGAGTCACCACCGTGACCGATGTGACCGACGGCGTCCTGCACACCCTGTTCCGATCGGAGCAGGGGGGCCACGAGCAAGTCGTGCTGTGCCAGGACCGCGCCTCCGGCCTGAAGGCCGTCATCGCCATCCACTCGACCGCTCTGGGCCCGGCCCTCGGCGGTACCCGCTTCTACCCGTACGCCTCCGAGGAAGACGCCGTCGCCGACGCGCTGAACCTGTCCCGGGGCATGTCGTACAAGAACGCCATGGCCGGCCTGGAGCACGGCGGCGGCAAGGCCGTGATCATCGGTGACCCGGAGCTGATCAAGACCGAGCAGCTGCTGCTGGCCTACGGCCGGTTCGTCGCCTCGCTCGGCGGCCGGTACGTGACGGCCTGCGATGTCGGCACCTACGTGGCCGACATGGACGTCGTCGCCCGGGAGAACCGCTGGACCACCGGCCGCTCCCCCGAGAACGGCGGCGCCGGCGACTCCTCCGTCCTCACCGCGTACGGCGTCTTCCAGGGCATGCGCGCCTCCGCCCAGCACGCCTGGGGCGACCCCACGCTCCGCGGCCGCAAGGTCGGCGTCGCGGGTGTCGGCAAGGTCGGCCACTACCTGGTGGAGCACCTGCTCGAGGACGGCGCCGAGGTCGTCATCACGGACGTGCGGGAGGAGTCGGTACGCCGGATCACCGACAAGTTCCCGCAGGTCACCGTGGTCGCCGACACCGACGCGCTGATCCGCACCGAGGGCCTGGACGTCTACGCCCCGTGTGCGCTCGGTGGGGCGCTCAACGACGACACCGTCCCCGTGCTGACGGCGAAGGTGGTGTGCGGCGCGGCCAACAACCAGCTGGCCCACCCGGGCGTCGAGAAGGACATCGAGGACCGCGGGGTCCTCTACGCACCCGACTACGTGGTCAACGCCGGTGGCGTGATCCAGGTGGCCGACGAGCTGCACGGGTTCGACTTCGACCGGTGCAAGGCGAAGGCGTCGAAGATCTTCGACACCACGCTGGCAATATTCGCACGTGCGAAGGAAGACGGGATTCCGCCGGCCGCGGCGGCCGACCGGATCGCCGAGCAGCGCATGGCGGAGGCACGCCGCGGGTAGTCGCCGTGGACCGTGATCCACAGCACCGGCCCGCCGGCCGCGTCGAGCGCGTCCCCCGTGAGGGAGACATGGCTCACGCCGGTCGGCGGGTCGACTGCCAAGAAGAGGTTAAAATCGCAGCTGACCAGCGAGGACGGGGCTCCTCGTCGGTCCTGTTCCGGGGCGCGTCATGCGGGCGGCGTACCGTATGGCCGCGGAAGCAGGTACCGTTGAAGCCCTACGGGCCGGTCTCTCCGCGGAGAGTCCGTTCCGACTCATGAACGCGTGTCAAGACTCTGGGGCCGTCGAGCCCCGTCACCGAGGGGGTCGAGCCATGGGGCGCGGCCGGGCCAAGGCCAAGCAGACGAAGGTCGCCCGCCAGCTGAAGTACAACAGCGGCGGGACTGACCTGTCGCGTCTGGCCAGCGAGCTGGGCGCTTCCACTCCGCAACCGCTCTCGCAGCCGCCGAATGGCGAGCCGTTCGAGGACGAGGACGAGGAAGACGACCCGTACGCCCGCTACGCGGAGCTGTACAACGACGACGAGGACGAGGATGAGGAGTCCGGCCCGTCGTCACAGCGTCGCGGTGCTTGACGCCTGAACTCACCCAACCCGGTCCGGGGCCCCGCCCCGGACCGGGTTCTGTGCTGCTCAGACCGCGTACTCACCGGTCAGGGTCGCGCCCGTGGCGTGCTCGCCGCGCTCGGTGATCTCCCCGGCGATCCAGGCATCCACGCCCCGGTCGGCGAGGGTGGTCAGGGCCACGTCGGCCGACTCGGCGGGAACGACGGCCATCATGCCGACGCCCATGTTCAGGGTCTTCTCCAGCTCCAGGCGCTCCACCCGGCCGGCCGTCCCGACCAGGTCGAACACCGCGCCGGGCGTCCAGGTCGACCGGTCGACCGCGGCGTGCAGTCCGTCCGGGACCACCCGGGCGAGGTTCGCGGCCAGGCCGCCGCCGGTGATGTGGCTGAACGCGTGCACGTCGGTGGTCCGGGTGAGCGCCAGGCAGTCCAGCGAGTAGATCCTGGTGGGCTCCAGCAGCTCCTCGCCGAGCGTCCGGCCGAGTTCCTCGACGTGCTGGTCCAGTCGCATGCCCGCACGGTCGAACAGCACGTGGCGTACGAGCGAGTACCCGTTGGAGTGAAGACCGGAGGACGCCATGGCGATGACCGCGTCCCCCGTACGGATGCGATCGGCACCCAGCAGCCGGTCCGCCTCCACCACGCCCGTACCGGCGCCGGCGACGTCGAAGTCGTCCGGTCCCAGCAGGCCGGGGTGCTCGGCGGTCTCGCCGCCGACCAGGGCGCAGCCGGCCAGGACACAGCCCTCGGCGATGCCCTTGACGATGGCGGCGACCCGCTCGGGGTGGACCTTGCCGACGCAGATGTAGTCGGTCATGAACAGCGGCTCCGCGCCGCAGACGACGATGTCGTCCATGACCATCGCGACCAGGTCGTGGCCGATGGTGTCGTACACGCCCATCTGGCGGGCGATGTCCACCTTCGTACCGACACCGTCGGTGGCGGAGGCGAGCAGCGGGCGCTCGTAGCGCTTGAGGGCGGAGGCGTCGAAGAGCCCGGCGAAGCCGCCGAGGCCACCGAGAACCTCGGGGCGCTGCGTCTTCTTCACCCACTCCTTCATCAGCTCGACGGCGCGGTCGCCCGCTTCGATGTCGACGCCCGCGGCTGCGTAGCTGGCACCGGTGGTCTCAGTCTCAGACATGACTGTGAGAACTTTCGTGTCGTACTGCAGGGATTGCGGGTTGTCCTACGGGCGACGGAGGGCGTCGGCCGCGGCCGTGGCGGCCGGTCCGGCGGCCAGCTCGGTCTCCAGGAGCTGCTTGCCGAGCAGCTCGGGGTCCGGCAGCTCCATGGGGTACTCACCGTCGAAGCAGGCGCGGCAGAGCTTCTGCTTCTCGATGGTGGTGGCCTCGATCATGCCGTCGATGGAGATGTACGAGAGGGAGTCGGCGCCGAGCGACTTGCCGATCTCCTCGACCGTCATGCCGTTGGCGATCAGCTCGGCCCGGGTGGCGAAGTCGATGCCGAAGAAGCACGGCCACTTCACGGGCGGGGAGGAGATCCGGATGTGGACCTCGGCGGCCCCGGCCTCGCGGAGCATCCGGACGAGCGCGCGCTGGGTGTTGCCGCGGACGATCGAGTCGTCCACGACGACCAGGCGCCGGCCCTTGATGACTTCCTTCAGGGGGTTCAGCTTCAGGCGGATACCCAGCTGGCGAATGGTCTGGGACGGCTGGATGAAGGTCCGGCCGACGTACGCGTTCTTCACCAGGCCGGCGCCGAACGGGATGCCGCTGGCCTCCGCGTAACCGATCGCGGCGGGCGTGCCGGATTCGGGCGTCGCTATGACCAGGTCGGCCTCGGCGGGGGCTTCCTTGGCCAGTTTCCGGCCCATCTCCACCCGGGAGAGATACACGTTCCGGCCGGCGATGTCGGTGTCCGGGCGCGCCAGGTAGACGTACTCGAAGACACAGCCCTTGGGCTTCGCTTCCGCGAATCGAGAGGTGCGGATGCCGTTCTCGTCGATCGCGATCAGCTCGCCCGGCTCGACCTCGCGGACGTAGGCGGCACCGCAGATGTCGAGGGCGGCGGACTCGGAGGCGACCACCCAGCCGCGCTCCAGACGGCCGAGGACCAGCGGGCGGATGCCCTGCGGGTCACGGGCGGCGTAGAGGGTGTGCTCGTCCATGAAGACGAGGGAGAAGGCGCCCAGGACCTCGGGAAGCACCTTGGCGGCGGCTTCCTCGATGGTCAGCGGCTTGCCGTCGTCGTCGACCTGGCCCGCGAGGAGGGCGGTGACGAGGTCGGTGTCGTTGGTGGCCGCCACCTGCGTGGCCCGGCCGTCCTTCTTGGGGAGGTCGGCGACCATCTCGGCGAGCTGCGCCGTGTTGACCAGGTTGCCGTTGTGGCCGAGCGCGATGGAGCCGTGGGCGGTGGCCCGGAACGTCGGCTGCGCGTTCTCCCACACGGAGGCGCCAGTGGTCGAGTAGCGGGCGTGACCGACCGCGATGTGACCCTGGAGGGAGCCGAGAGAGGTCTCGTCGAAGACCTGGGAGACCAGGCCCATGTCCTTGAAGACGAGGATCTGGGAGCCGTTGCTGACCGCGATTCCCGCGGATTCCTGACCCCGATGCTGGAGGGCGTAGAGCCCGAAGTACGTGAGCTTTGCGACCTCTTCACCCGGAGCCCAGACACCGAAGACGCCACAAGCGTCCTGGGGGCCCTTTTCGCCGGGAAGCAGATCGTGATTGAGTCGACCGTCACCACGTGGCACGCCACCGAGTGTAGGCGAGATCGACCACTGGTCCGAATTGGGGACGGGCCGGGAGACGGGGCGGGGAACCGACGGTTCCGGTCGCGCCGCCGCCGCCGGGTCCTCCGACCAGCCGCTGGTCAGGCGCCGATCCCCCACCGACCGTCCACCGGCGGACCGCCGATCACGCGCTGACCTGGGCCTGAGCCGGGTATCCCCGGCGTCCGCCCGGGACGCCCGGCGAACGCCGGAGGACCCGCTCGCGCCCCGGCCGGGACCCGGCCGGCACCGGCCGGACCGCCGTGGACCACGACCGGTGTGACGGACCTCGCAGCACGGAGGCCGGGCCCGGGTGCCCGTGGCGCAGCCCGGGGCGGGGCGGGGGTGGAAGCCTGGAGCCGGGTCGGGTCGGGGGCGGGTCGGGGGCCGTGGCACAGCCGGTACGGAGCCGGGGTCTGATGCTGCTTGGGGTCGAGGCGGTGACGGGGCGGGGGTCGGGCCGAGGGCGGGGTCGGGCCGAGGGCGGGGTCGGGCCGAGGGCGGGGCAGTCCCGGGGCTGGGGCGGAGCCGGATCGGGGCCCGGGCCGAGTGAGAGCCGGGGCGAGGGCGGATTCGGGCCCGGGTCCCGGGGGCCGTGGGGCAGCCGGGGCGGGTCCGGGGGCCGTGGGGCAGCCGGGGCGGGGGCGGGTCGGGGCCCGGGCCCAGTGAGAGCCGGGGCCGCGTCCGGCCCGGGCCAGGGGCCGGGTGGGGCGGTTGTCAGCGTTTGGCGGGGGCGGTCGCACCCGGGGTTGGCGCGCCCGCCGCGAAGCCGGTCCCGTCCGGGGCGGTGACCGTGAGCCTGCGGTGGTCGATCGTGTACGCCGTGGCCTTGCCCTCCATGGTCTTGAGCAGGGCGCGCTCCAGTTCCATCTGCGGTCCGGCGCACAGCTTGCGCGTGGTGGTGACGCGGCCGAACGTCATCGTGGAGCCGTCCGTGGTGACGGGGGCGTTGAACTGGTTGCAGCCCAGGGTGCCGCGTACGGAGCCGTCCTTGCCGAACACCAGCGACGCCTCGCCCTCGGTGCCGGCCGGCAGTGAGGCGACGGTCCGGCCGGAGATCAGTGAGGTCACCGTCCACTTGGTGCCGACGAGCGGCGCGGGGGGCTGCTCGTCGAGCTGGACGGTGTCCCCGCCGGTGGTGGTCAGGGTCAGCCGGCCGTCCTTCAGCGTGGCCTTGAGCTTGCCCGTGAGGACGGACTTGAGGGTGTTCTCGAAGTCCTGGAGGGGCTCGGGGCAGCCGATCTCGGTCATGCCCGTGTCGCTGATGGTGACGGTGTCGCCCTCGACGGTCGCCCTGGCGTCGAAGCGGTTGCAGCCGAAGTTGCCCTCGGCCCGGCCCTTGGGGTCGATGCGGACGTGGGCTCCGGGCGGCGCGGCGGTCTTCTCGCCGTCCACGGTGACGCTCTCGACGGTCCAGTGCGTCCCGGTGACCGGCACGTCGGGGCGTACGGAGCTGCTGCCGGCGTCCGCGTCCTGTCCGTTCCCGGACTGGGTGCCGCAGGCGGTGAGGGCGAGGGCGAGGAGCGGGACGAGGACGGCGGCCCGGGTGACGTACGGCTGCTTCTTCGGCATGGTCGGCATGGTGGTGGGACGGACCGGGCGCGGACCCGGTTCCGTCCCTGGGCCGTCCGGGCCCCCACGCCCGGGCCGCTCAGCCGAGGACCGGGAGGTGGGCCGCCAGATCCGCCCGTTCGCCGCTCGCGCGGACCCGCGCCGTGGACAGGGCCTCCGCCCAGGTCGTGCGTCCCGTGGCGAGCCGGATCCAGGTGAGCGGTTCGGTCTCGACCACGTTCGGCGGCGTACCGCGCGTGTGCCGGGGGCCTTCGACGCACTGCACCACCGCGTACGGCGGCACCCGCACCTCCACCGAACCGCCCGGCGCCTTCCCCGCGAGCGCGTCGGCCAGCAGCCGGGTGCAGGCGGCCAGCGCCCCGCGGTCGTACGGGACGGCGAGCCCGGTCGCGTGGTTGAGGTCGTCGGTGTGGACGATCAGCTCGACGGTGCGGGTCACCAGGAAGTCCGCGAGGCGGACACCCCCGAAGCGGGTGACGATCAGCCGCTCGTCCGGGGCGGCCTCCAGGGCGTCGGCGAGCCCCCGCCCGGTCTCCTCGTACAGCGCGGCGAGCGCGGCCGGGTCGTGCGCACCGGCCTCGGCGATCTCGCGGGTGTCGTGGTCGACGTCCCCGGCGTACTGCCGGGTGGCGAGCGGCCAGTCCAGCAGGGTCAGGTCGCGGGTGGCGGGGGCGGGCGCGGCCACCCCGCGGACGACCGAGCGCATCGCCATGGTGATGTGCGCGGCCAGTTCGCGGACCGTCCACTCTCCCAGCCTGGTCGGCCGGCCGAGCTGCTCGGACGTGAGCGTGAGGACGCCCTGGCGTACGTGGTCGAACTGCGCGAGCACGGCGGACCGGATCTTGGCCGGGTCGTAACTGCGGTTGCGCTGGGCGCGCTTGCTCGGTGGCATGGGCCGAGGTTAGCCCGCCGCCGCATGGCACGGGGCGCACTCCGGGCGGACGATGGGAGTGACGGCGAAGACGGGTACGAGAGGCGGGAGACGACCATGAGTGAGCACCCCGACAGCGCCCTGGTCCGCCGGGGTTACGACGCATTCGCCAAGGGCGACATGGCGACCCTCGGTTCGCTGATGATGTCGGACTGCGCCTACCACCTGCCGGGCTCCAGTCAGGTGTCCGGCCACTTCAAGGGCCGTGACAACGTCCTGTCCCTGTTCGGCAGGCTCTTCGAACTGACCGGCGGGACCCTCCGTGTCGACCTCGACGGGGTCTTCGTCGACGGGCGGGGGCACGCCGTCACGGCCCACAAGTGGTACGCCGAGCGGGAGGACCGCGGGATCGAGATGAGGGGCGGCCTCCTCTTCACCATCGTCGGCGGGAGGATCAGCGACATCGACGAGTGCGTCGAGGACATCGACCAGACGGACGCCTTCTGGGACGCGCCCGCTTAGACCTGCGCGGGCTCCCGGGTGAACGCCTCGCCGCCCGCCGGTACGCCCACGCCGCGCCACGTGAACGGGACGCCGCCGGCGGTGCGCGGGTCGGGGCCGTCCATCAGCTGGAAGTGCAGGTGCGGCTCCGTGGAGTTGCCCGAGTTGCCGCAGCTCGCGATCGGCTGCCCGGCGGTGACCCGGTCGCCCGCGCGTACCTGGAGCGAGCCACGCCGAAGGTGCGCGTACATCGCGTACGTACCGTTCCCGAGGTCGAGCACCACGTGGTTGCCGATGATGTGCCGTGGCCCGCCCAGCGACCGGAACGCGCCCTCCACCAGGAAGAAGTACGGCAGCGCGGGCAGCGAGTTGCGGCTGAGATGGTCACGCAGGCCGTCCTCCGCGTGCACCACCGTCGCGTCCGCGACAGCGAGGAGCGGGGCGCCGAAGGCGGGGAAGTCGCCGTTGCGGCGGGCGACGGGCCAGAGCGCGGCGAATGACGGCCTCGGCCGCTCCTGCGACTCGGCCACGATGTCGATGGCGTACGTCTGGGCCAGCGCGTGGGTGCCGTGGCTCGGGACCTTGTCCGCCGGGCTGTTCAGGGCGGACCAGGTGCCGGTCACGGGCGGGTCCACCTCGACCGCGTCCCGGGTGCCGGCGGTGATGCGGCGGTGCTCCGTGCGGCCGAGCACCACGCGGATGGTGACGGCGGCCAGCAGCGGCAGCCAGCCCAGCCAGTAGTTGTAGGGCAGGTCGACGAAGGGCGAGGCGAGCGCCTGGGCGATGAAGCACACCCACAGGACGCGGGCGAGTATCGCGGCGGACGTGCGGATGGACATGGTGGTGTTCCCCCGTGGTCGGTTACGGCCGGGCCGTGGCCAGGGCCACGAGCAGCGGTACCACGCGGCCCGGTGGGACCTCGTAGCGGCCGCGCCCGGCGGCGTGGAGCCAGCCGGCACCGGTCAGTTGGCGCAGGTGGTGGTAGATCTGGCCGGTCGTGCCGACCTCTTCCAGCGCGGCCAGCTCGGCGGCGGTGCGCCGGCCGCCGAGGATCTCGCGCAGGAGCCGGAGCCGCACCGGGTGGCCGAGAGCCGCGAAGGACTCGGCGGCCTCGGTCCAGTCGCCGTCCAGCTGCTCGTCGGTGAGGGCCCCGTACTGCCACTCGTACTGCTCCCCCGTCGGCAGCCGTACGGCTCCGGTGAACAGCACCCCGCCTTCGGACGCGCCCGCCCGGGCGAGCCGCGCCTTGAGCCCTTCCAGGGCCCAGAAGTCACCCTCGCCGACGGGCGGTGCCGCGTGGGCGCCGCCCTCCAGCGCCGCGATACGCCGCTCCAGTTCGGCGACGCGCTCCTCCAGCTCCATGAACCAGAGAATACGTAGTTACGTAATTACGTGCAAGCAGCCTCGGGCAACGGGAGAGCCCCCGCCCGGACCTCGCGGTCCGGGCGGGGGCTCTTGCGCCGTCGCGTCGGGCGGAAGCGGCGGGCGGCCGGGCGGGCGGGCGGGTCAGGCCAGCAGACCCGGGATGGTCGCCTCGTACGCCTCGCGCAGCTCGCTCAGCGCGATGCCGAACTCGCCCTGTACGTCGATCTCGTCACCGTCCACGACACCGATGCGCGTCGCGGGCAGGCCGCGAGCGCCGCACATGTCGGTGAAGCGGAGCTCCTCGCTGCGCGGGACGGCCACGACCGCGCGGCCGGCCGACTCGCTGAACAGGAACGTGAAGGCGTCCAGGCCGTCCGGGACGACCAGGCGCGCGCCCTTCCCGCCGCGCAGGCAGGACTCGACGACCGCCTGGACGAGCCCGCCGTCCGACAGGTCGTGCGCGGCGTCGATCATGCCGTCACGGGAGGCGGCGATCAGGATCTCGCCGAGCAGCTTCTCCCGGTCCAGGTCCACCTTGGGCGGCAGGCCACCGAGGTGGTCGTGCACGACCTCGGACCAGGCCGAGCCGCCGAACTCCTCACGCGTGTCACCCAGCAGGTACAGCAGCTGGCCCTCTTCCGCGAAGGCGATCGGCGTACGGCGGTTGACGTCGTCGATCACACCGAGCACGGCGACGACGGGCGTCGGGTGGATCGCCACCTCACCGGTCTGGTTGTACAGCGACACGTTGCCGCCCGTGACCGGCGTACCCAGCTGCAGGCACCCGTCGGCCAGACCACGCGTGGCCTCGGCGAACTGCCACATGACCGCCGGGTCCTCGGGCGAGCCGAAGTTCAGGCAGTCCGAGATCGCCAGCGGCCTGGCACCGGACGCGGCGACGTTGCGGTACGACTCCGCGAGCGCGAGCTGCGCGCCCGTGTAGGGGTCGAGCTTCGCGTACCGGCCGTTGCCGTCCGTCGCGATCGCCACACCGAGGTTGGTCTCCTCGTCGATCCGGATCATGCCGGAGTCCTCGGGCTGGGCGAGGACGGTGTTGCCCTGCACGTAACGGTCGTACTGGTCGGTGATCCACGCCTTGGACGCCTGGTTGGGGTGGGCGACCAGCTTGAGGACCTGCTCGCGCAGCTCCGCGCCGGACGACGGACGGGCCAGCTTGTTGGCGTCGTCGGCCTGGAGCGCGTCCTGCCACTCCGGGCGGGCGTAGGGGCGGTGGTAGGTCGGTCCCTCGTGGGCGACCGTGCCCGGGGGCACGTCCACGATCTGCTCGCCGTGCCAGAAGATCTCCAGGTGGTCGCCGTCGGTCACCTCACCGATGACGGTGGCGATGACGTCCCACTTCTCGCAGATCTCCATGAAACGGCCGACGTGCTGCGGCTCGACGATCGCGCACATGCGCTCCTGCGACTCGCTCATGAGGATCTCCTCCGGCGAGAGCGACGCGTCACGCAGCGGCACGGTGTCCAGCTCGACGCGCATCCCGCCGGTACCGGCGGAGGCGAGCTCGCTGGTCGCGCAGGACAGGCCCGCGCCACCCAGGTCCTGGATACCCGCGACGAGCTTCTCCTTGAAGATCTCAAGGGTGCACTCGATCAGCAGCTTCTCCTGGAACGGGTCGCCGACCTGGACGGCGGGGCGCTTGGTGGGCTTCGTGTCGTCGAAGGTCTCCGACGCGAGGACCGAGACGCCGCCGATGCCGTCACCACCGGTGCGGGCGCCGTAGAGAATGACCTTGTTGCCCGGGCCGGACGCCTTGGCGAGGTGGATGTCCTCGTGCTTCATCACACCGATGCAGCCGGCGTTGACCAGCGGGTTGCCCTGGTAGCAGGAGTCGAAGACCACCTCGCCGCCGATGTTCGGCAGCCCCAGGCAGTTGCCGTAGCCGCCGATGCCCGCGACGACGCCCGGCAGGACGCGCTTGGTGTCGGGGTGGTCGGCCGCGCCGAACCGCAGCGGGTCGACGACCGCGACCGGGCGGGCGCCCATGGCGAGGATGTCGCGGACGATGCCGCCGACACCGGTGGCCGCGCCCTGGTAGGGCTCGATGTACGAGGGGTGGTTGTGCGACTCGACCTTGAAGGTCACCGCGTACCCCTGGCCGACGTCGACGACGCCCGCGTTCTCGCCGATGCCGACGAGCATCGCGTCGTTCTCGGGGGCCTTCTCGCCGAACTGCTTCAGATGGACCTTGCTGCTCTTGTACGAGCAGTGCTCCGACCACATGACCGAGTACATGGCCAGCTCGGCACCGGTCGGGCGCCGGCCGAGGATCTCCCGGATGCGCGCGTACTCGTCCTTCTTCAGGCCGAGCTCGGCCCACGGCTGCTCGACGTCGGGGGTCTCGGCGGCGTGCTTGACGGTATCGAGGGTCATCAGGCGTTGACCAGCTTCTTGAGGATCGAGGTGAAGAAACCCAGCCCATCGGTACGGCCCGTACCGACCAGCGGCTCCACGGCGTGCTCCGGGTGCGGCATCAGACCGACGACGTTCCCGGCGGCGTTGGTGATGCCGGCGATGTCGCGCAGCGAGCCGTTGGGGTTGAAGTCCCGGTACCGGAAGACGACCCGGCCCTCCGCCTCCAGCTCGTCGAGCGTGCGCTCGTCGGCGACGTACCGCCCGTCGATGTTCTTGAGCGGGATGTGGATCTCCTGGCCCTGCTCGTAATCGAGGGTCCAGGCGGTGTCCGCGTTCTCCACCCGCAGCTTCTGGTCGCGGCAGATGAAGTGCAGGTGGTTGTTGCGCAGCATGGCGCCGGGCAGCAGGTGCGACTCGGTCAGCACCTGGAAGCCGTTGCAGATGCCGAGTACCGGCATACCGGCCCTGGCCTGCTCGATGACCGTCCCCATCACCGGCGAGAAGCGGGAGATGGCGCCGGCGCGCAGGTAGTCGCCGTAGGAGAACCCGCCCGGCAGGACGACCGCGTCGACCTGCTTGAGGTCCTTGTCGCGGTGCCAGAGGGAAACCGGCTCCGCGCCCGCGAGCCGGACCGCGCGGAGCGCGTCCCGGTCGTCGAGGGTCCCGGGGAAGGTGACGACCCCGATGCGAGCGGTCACGACTCCACCTTCACGACGAAGTCCTCGATGACGGTGTTGGCGAGGAACGTCTCGGCCATCTCGTGGATGCGGGCGAGCGCGGCGTCATCGACCGGCCCCTCCACATCGAGCTCGAAACGCTTTCCCTGACGGACGTCGGCGATCCCCTCGAAACCGAGGCGGGGCAGTGCGCGCTGCACCGCCTGGCCCTGCGGGTCGAGGATCTCCGGCTTGAGCATGACGTCGACTACGACGCGTGCCACTGGCACTCCCGGTGGTGTGTTGCGTGGGCGGTTCCCTCAGCGTACCTGTCTCCAAAATCTACGCGAGTAGACATCTGGAGGTCCCTACAAATGGCCACGAGAACAACCGCGGAACCGCAGGAAAAATCCCGCGAAAAAATGCACCCGCCGATTGCCACCGGACACGCTGACGCAATTGGCTGGGCTTCACAATGCCGAGCGTTCCGCTGTACAAAGGAATACAGAGGAAAGCAGCATTGCCCCTCAACAACCGCAAATCCGGTATCGCCGCACGTCAGACATGGCAACAACCATGCCGGACGGGTCGGGGCGGCACACCGCGCGAAAGGACCGATATCCGTGGCGCAGCGCGTAGTGGTCACACTCTTCGACGACCTCGACGGAGGGGAAGCGGCGGAAACGGTCACCTTCGGCCTCGACGGCAGGACGTACGAGATCGACCTCAATCCCGCCAATGCAAAGAAACTGCGCAAGACCCTCGCCCCGTACATGGCGGCCGGCCGCAAGCAGTCCGCCTCCCGCGCGGGTACCGGAGGCGGCCCCGGCCGCCCCCGCGCCGCGTACAAGCACACCTCGCTCGAACCCGACCCGGCGGCGGTCCGCGCCTGGGCACAGTCCAACAAGATGGACGTCCCCGCCCGCGGCCGGATCCCGAAGCGGGTCTACGAGGCCTTCCGCGAGGCGAGCTGAGCGGCCGCCCGGCCGGTCCCGGCAGGAGCGGGGCACGGCGCCGTCCGCACCGAGTTGCGCGACACCCCAGGTGATCCGCTAGAGTCTGGATCACGCCGAGGGGCAAGGCCGAAAGGCCCGAACCTCACGGAGCGTGCGGGTGTAGTTCAGTAGTAGAACATCCCCCTTCCAGGGGGAAGGCGCAGTGTGCGATCCCTGTCACCCGCTCTGCATCACTTGTCGACCACTCCGATGGAGTGGATCAGGTACAGTGGTGTTGGCACCGCCCGGTGAAAGCCGAGCGGCAGCACTGCGGACGTGGCTCAGTTGGTAGAGCATCACCTTGCCAAGGTGAGGGTCGCGAGTTCGAATCTCGTCGTCCGCTCAGAGAACGAAGGCCCCGGTCATCACGACCGGGGCCTTCGTCGTGTCCGCGCCTGCGGCGGGCGGACAACATCGTCATCGGCCCGCCGGCCGATGACATTTGTCATCGGCAACCGGTGACAGCGCGACCTGCCCGCGCGCGGTGGGCGGCGGAAGCCTTGAGACATGACCAAAGTGATTGAGGCGGAGGACGTCCGTCGCAGCTACTCCGGAGGGTTCGAGGCCGTGACCGGGCTCACCTTCTCCGTGTCACGCGGCGAGGTCTTCGCCCTGCTCGGCACCAACGGCGCCGGGAAGACCTCCACCGTGGAGCTGCTCGAAGGCCTCGCCCGCCCGAGCGGCGGCACCGTGCGGGTCCTCGGCCACGACCCCTACACCGAACGCGCCGCCGTCCGGCCGCGGATCGGTGTGATGCTCCAGGAAGGCGGGTTCCCCGCCGACCTCACGGTCGCCGAGACCGTACGGATGTGGGCGGGGTGCACCACCGGTGCCCGGCCGGCAGGGGAGGCACTGGAGACGGTCGGCCTCGGCGGCCGGGCCGGGGTGCGCGTCAAGCAGCTGTCCGGCGGCGAGAAGCGGCGGCTCGATCTGGCACTCGCCCTGCTCGGCCACCCCGAAGTGCTGTTCCTGGACGAGCCGTCGACCGGACTGGACGCCGAGGGGCGCCGCGACACCTGGGAGTTGGTGCGCCGACTCCGGGACGGCGGGACGACCGTGCTGCTGACCACCCATTACCTGGAGGAGGCCGAGACGCTCGCCGACCGGCTGGCGATCATGCACCGGGGCCGGATCGTGACGGCCGGTACGCCCGCCGAGGTGACGGCCGCGCGCCCCTCGCGCATCCGCTTCGTCCTGCCCGAAGCGGTTCCGGCCGCACGGCTGCCGCTGTCGCTGCGGGCCGCCGCGACGGGGCGGCACGTCGAGATCCGTACACACGCCCTCCAGGACTCGCTCGGCGAACTGCTGCTGTGGGCCCGTGAGACGGGCGTACGGCTCGAAGGGCTCGACGCCCGGTCCGCCTCCCTCGAAGAGGCCTTCCTCGACATCGCACGGAACGAAACGGTGGGTGTGTGACGTGGCTACCACGATGACGGCGCGCATGGGCGCGCTGGGGCGGGCCGAGCTGACGCTCCTCGTACGGAACAGGTACGCGCTGTTCACGGCGCTGCTCATGCCCGTCCTGATGGTGGGGGTGCTGCGGTCCTCCCTCGACCGGGTCGACCTGGACCGGGCCGGGATGAGCGCCCTGGAGGCGGCGCTCAGCGGCGGCGTGGTGATGATGCTGATCCTCGTCGTCTACCTCAACCTCGTCTCCGCGTACGTGGCCCGGCGTGAGGAGCTGGTGCTGAAGCGGCTGCGGACGGGCGAGGCCTCCGACCGGGAGATCCTCGTCGGCACCGCGCTGCCGGCGGTCGTGCTCGCGGTGGCGCAGAGCGTGCTGATCGTGGGGGCCGGAGTGGTCCTCCTCGACGTGCGTGCGCCGCAGCGGGCGGACCTCCTGTTGGGGGGCGTGCTGTCGGGGGTCGTGATGCTGGTCGCTCTCGCCGGGGCGACGGCGGCGGTCACGCGCACCGTGGAGAGCGCGCAGATCACCACCATGCCGCTGTTCCTGGTCTCGGCCATGGGCTCCGGGCTGTTCGTCCCCCTGGAGATACTTCCGGAGAAGGTCGCGTCGGTCTGCGAACTGCTGCCCCTGACGGGCGTGATGACGCTCGTACGGGCCGGCTGGCTGGGTGGCGGGGGCGGCGCTGGGGAGCTGGCGGGCGCGGCGCTGACGGCGCTGGCCTGGACGGTGATCTCGGTGTTTGCTGTGCAGCGGTGGTTCCGCTGGGAGCCGCGGCGCTGAACCGGGGACGGGGGGACGGGCATGAAGCTGACCGGGTGGTGGAGCCGGCGGAGCAACCCGGAGAAGGTGGAGCTCTACACCCGCTGGTCGTACCACCTGTTCATCCTGATCGAAGTGACCTCCATCGGCCTGGGCGTGCTGGGCCGGATTCCCCTGCCGCTGGGCGGGTGGCTGTTCCTGCTGGTGGCCGCGCACTCGGTGCTGGGCGGGGTGCTGGCGTCCCGGGCGCTGGACTGGACCGTGGGGCGGCGGGCCCGTCCGCGGCGGCTCATGGTGGCGCACGGGGTGGTCTCCTGCGCGCTCGCCGCGGCGGCGCTGGCGCTGTACCGGTTCGGCGGGCCGAGGGACGTGGAGACCGTCGCCACCCTGGTGGTGGGGATGATGGCCTTCGGCGTCGGCGGAGTGGTGCTGGGCCTGGCCAGGACCCGGCACATGCTCGGTCTGGTGCTGGCCGCGGCGGCCGGCACCGCCACGGCGTGCCTCGGGCTCGGACTGCGGCCGGAGGAGACCGTCGGCCTCGCGGTCGGTGTCCTGCTCGGGGGTGTGTTCCTCGCCGCGACCAGCGGGTTCTCGGGCTGGCTGCTGCGGGCGGTGTGGGAGCTGGACGCGGCGCGTGAACTGCAGGCGCGGCTCGCGGTCGCGGAGGAACGGCTGCGGTTCGGGCGCGACCTGCACGACGTGATGGGCCGCAACCTGTCGGTGATCGCGCTCAAGAGCGAGCTGGCGGTGCAGCTGGCCCGGCGAGGCGGGGCGGAGGCGGCGGTGGACCAGATGACCGAGGTCCAGCGGATCGCGCGGGAGTCCCAGCGGGAGGTCCGGGACGTGGTGCGGGGCTACCGGGAGGCCGATCTGCACACGGAACTGGAAGGCGCGCGGAGCGTGTTGGCGGCGGCCGGGATCACCTGCACGGTGGTGGCCGCGGAGGCGGAGCTCCCGGCGCCGGTCCAGTCGGCGCTCGCCTGGGTGGTGCGGGAGGGCACCACGAACGTGCTGCGGCACGGGGACGCGCGGCGGTGCTCGGTGTCGGTGTCCGTGTCGGTGGGCGCGGAGGAGGGGTGCGCGGTGCTGGTGGTGGAGAACGACGGTGCGGACGGCGGCTCGGGTTCGGGTGCGGGTGCGGGCTTGGGCTCGGGGGCCGGTGCCGGTTCGCGGTTGGTGGCCGGTGCGGGTTCGGGCTCGGGGTTGGTGGCCGGTGCCGGTGCGGGCTCGGGTGTTGGTGCCGGCTCGGGTTCCGGTTTCGGTTACGGCTCCGCAGTGGGGTCGGGGACGGGCCTGGCCGGGCTGCGGGAACGGCTCGCGGCGCTGGACGGGACGCTGGAGGCGGGGCCGGTGAGCGGCGGGCGGTTCCGGGTGACGGCCCGGGTGCCGGTCGGGGCGCCCGTGACGGGAGCCGCGCGGTGACCGCCCCCGTGCGCGTACTGCTCGCCGATGACGAGCACCTGATACGCGGCGCGCTGGCCGCCCTCCTGGGGCTGGAGGACGATCTCGTGGTCGTCGCCGAGGCGGCGTCCGGGCCCGAGGCGCTCGCCATGGCGCGGGCGCACCGGCCGGACGTGGCGGTGCTGGACCTGCAGATGCCCGGCGCCGACGGTGTGAAGGTCGCCACATCGCTGCGGACCGAGCTGCCTGCCTGCCGGACCATGATCGTGACTGGTCATGGGCGTCCCGGGCACCTGAAGCGGGCCCTCGCGGCGGGCGTCCGGGGCTTCGTGCCCAAGACGGTCAGCGCCCAGCGGCTCGCCGAGATCATCCGCACGGTGCACGCCGGGAACCGTTACGTCGACCCGGAGTTGGCCGCCGACGCGATCTCCGCCGGCGACTCGCCGCTGACCGCCCGCGAGGCGGAGGTGCTGGAGCTGGCGGTGGACGGGGCGCCGATAGCGGAGATCGCGGAGCGGGCCTCCCTGTCCCCCGGGACCGTACGGAACTACCTGTCCTCGGCCGCGTCGAAACTCGGTGCCGAGAACCGTCACACGGCGGCGCGTCTCGCCCGGGAGCGGGGTTGGGTATAGTGGTCTCGCGCCACGGCGCATGCGGACGTAGCTCAGTTGGTAGAGCGCAACCTTGCCAAGGTTGAGGTCGCGAGTTCGAGCCTCGTCGTCCGCTCAGACAGAAGCCCCCCGGCCAGTCGGCCGGGGGGCTTCTCCGTGCGTCTACTGCCAAGTGTTTCCCGTCAGCAGCTCGTACGCCTCCAGGTACTTCGCCCGGGTCGCCTCCACGACCTGCTGCGGCAGCGGCGGGGGCGGCTGCTCGCTCTTCCGGTCCCAGCCGGAGGCCGGCGAGGTCAGCCAGTCGCGTACGTACTGCTTGTCGTACGACGGCTGCGCGCGGCCCGGCTCCCACGAGCCGGCCGGCCAGAAGCGGGAGGAGTCCGGGGTCAGCACCTCGTCGGCGAGGACCAGGCCGCTGTCGTCGAGGCCGAACTCGAACTTGGTGTCCGCGAGGATGATCCCCCGGTCCCGGGCGATGTCGCGGGCACGGGAGTAGATCGCGAGGGTCGACTGCCGCAGCTGGGCGGCGGTCTCCGCGCCGACCTGGCGGGCGACCTCCTCGTACGACACGTTCTCGTCGTGGTCGCCGACGGCCGCCTTGGTGGCCGGGGTGAAGATCGGCGCGGGGAGCTCCGAGCCGTCGGCGAGGCCTTCGGGGAGGGCGAGGCCGCAGACCGTACGGGACTCGTCGTACTCGATCAGGCCGGAGCCGGCGAGGTAGCCCCGGGCCACGCACTCGACCGGGACCATGCGCAGCGACCGGCAGATCAGGGTGCGGCCCGCCCAGTCGGCGGGGGCGCCGGCGGGCAGCTCGGTGGAGATGACGTGGTTGGGGATGAGGTCGGCGAGCCGGTCGAACCACCAGAGCGAGAGCTGCGTCAGGACGCGGCCCTTGTCCGGGATCTCGGTGGGCAGCACCCAGTCGTAGGCGGAGATGCGGTCACTGGCGACCATGACGAGGTCGCCCGCCTCGTTCCGGTACAGGTCGCGCACCTTGCCGGTGTGCAGATGCACCAGACCCGGGACCTCGACGGGCTCGGGCTTTTCGACGAATCCGGACACGGTTCCTCCCCGTGGTTCTGTCCAATCGGCTCCGATTCTCCCGCATGCGGGGCCGGGCTTTGGCCAGGGGTCTCGCGGACCGCACGGGATGGTCGGGAAGGATCTTCGAAGGATGGGCTGGAGGGGTCCCGAGCGTGGGCCCGGATCCTTTCCCGGCGGGTTCGTGGTCCGCGCTCCCGACGGGTGCCGGAGGCTGCCGGCGGGTGCCGGCGGGTGCCGACGGGTGCCGGCGGGTGCCGGCGGGTGCCGGCGGGTGCCGGCGGGTGCCGGGAACGGAACTCCTGGGTGCGTTCTAGTCCCGTTTGCAGATGCGGTCCAGGAGGTTGGCCGTGGCGCGCTGGATACGGAGGTCGACATGACCCGGCCGGTCCAGGGCGGGGGACCAGGCGAAGGTGCCCGAGGCGAAGACGAGGGCGCCGGAGGGGGCTCGGTAGAGGGAGGTCTCCTGGTGGCGCACGTGGTTCTCGCCGTCGCGGTAGGGGGAGTGGGCGAGGAGGATGCGCCGCTGGTGCTCGGGGAGGGCGGTGCGCGGGAAGTACCGGTCGGCCTCGCCGGCGACCAGGCCGGGCAGTTCGTCACCCTCGCCGGCGCCGGTGGCGTCCCAGAGCCAGTGCTGGGCGTTGCGGACGACCATCGGGTGCGGTTCGGGGACCCGGCCCGCGTACTGGATGCCGAGCAGTTGCTGCTCGGGGCGGTCGACCTCGCGCCACAGGGCGGGCTTGCCTGGGCCGCGGCGCTTGCGGCAGGTCAGGAGGCGGTCGGGGACGCCGGAGGCCGACGGGGCCAGCTCGACCTGCCAGTACATGGTGTTGGCGGAGAGGAACACCAGCGAGGTGCCCTGGTCCCTGGCCTGTTCCACGGTGCGCCTCATGGGCACCGACCAGTACTCGTCGTGGCCGGGGAAGACCAGGCCCCGGTACTGGGTCGGGTCGACGCGGCCCGCGTGCAGGTCGCGGGCGTCGGCGTAGGCGAGGTCGTAGCCGTACCGCTCGGCCCAGCGGATGAAGTCGTAGGCGTGGCCGACGTGCAGGGGCAGGCCCGCGCCGGCGTAGGGGCGGTCGAAGGAGACGGTGGTGGCGGCGTCCTCCTCGCCGAGCAGACGGCCGTCCTCGTCCCAGGCGTGGTAGAGGCTGGCGCCGGTGCGGCCGTCCTCCGGATACAGGTTGTAGGCCTGCCATGTGATGTCCGGCAGGAGCAGGAGCAGGTCGGCGGGGTGGCTGTCCCGGACGGTGAACGGGATGTGGGAGCGGTAGCCGTCCACGGTGGTGAGGACGGCCACGTACGCGCCGATCGACCAGTACGAGGGGACCTGGAGGCGCCAGGACAGCCACCAGTGGTGGCAGGAGACGGTCCGGTCCGCGGTGAGCGGGGGCGGCTGGACGATGCCGGAGAGACGGGGACTCGTGGTGATCTTGGCGGCGCCGTCCCCCGCGTAGTGCCCGATGCGATAGATGTCGACCGAGAACTGCTGGGGCGGGTCCACGGTGATGTGGAAGTCGATCGCCTCGCCGGGCGCCACCGCGCCGGCGGAGGCGAAGCCCTTGATCTGGCGGCGTACGTCGTCGGCCGATCGTGGGCCGCCGTGGCCGCCGCGCGCGAGGGCGGGGTCCGCGTACCAGGCCACGACCTGGCCGGTGTCGCCGATGTACTGCTCGCTGCCGCGGAGCCAGGGCAGCGGCCCCTGCCCGAACGGGTCCGTGACGGCATGGGCGAGGGCTCCCGATTCCCAGCGCCGAATCTGCTCCGCCCCCATAGGTGCGCCCCTCCCTCGACTCCCCCGCGACTGTCAGTGCCGGTCTCCAGCACATCACATAACGCACGCACTCCGTCACCGTTCGTCGTTAATCGGCGAGAACGGATCGTGGCATTCCGGTCCCGGTGCGCCGGTCGTCCGGCGTTCGGACGGCGTTCAGTCGAGACGGACGGGCTTCTCGGGGCGGACGCCGACGGTCGTCAGCCAGGAGCGCAGGGGCTCCGGATCCGCGTCCTCTATGAGGCTCAGGACCCGGCCGGCGAGGTCGGGATGGCGCTTGCCGCCCACGAGGAGGGTCGGCCCGTCGAGCCAGTCCAGCCCCGGCATGGCACCGGCGGTGTCGACGGCGGCGCAGCACACCATGGCGGTCACGTGGTCGGCCAGCAGTTCGCGCCCGCTGCGGGGCGGCTGCAGCGGGAACAGCGGCAGCGCGTCGCCACCGGGGCCCCACGCGGCATGGCCCAGGTCGCCGGGGACGGATATGGGCGGCACGGCGGGCGGTGCCGGGTCGGGCAGGTCCGGATCCCGCGGGCCGGCCGGTCCCGCCAAGTGGGCGGCCGGTTCCACCGGGTGGGCGGCCGGTTCCGCCGGGTGGGCGGCTTGCGGGGAGGGCGCGTGCTGCGGGGCCCGGGTGGCGGGGCCGGCGGTCGCCTCCGTCCCGGGCGCCGCACCGGGCACCGAGGTCCCGGTGGTGGCCTCACGGGACACTTCGGCCGTGATCGCGGCCGCGAGCGTCTCGCCGGTCCGCGTGGTGGACAGGTGGTCCATCACGCGGGACAGGGTCGCCTCCGCGTCCCGGTCGGCCCCGAGACGGTCCAGGACCCGGTGGAGGCGCGCCGCCTCCGTACGCCACTTGCGGTCGACGACCTCGTCCGGGTACTGCTGCCAGTCCACCGGGGCCCAGTCGGGGCCCACCTCGGCGGGCCCGCCGTGGAAGAGACGGGCGGCGAGCAGAGAGGTGGCCTCGTCGACGAGCCCGGGCTCTTCGAGCAGGTCGCACGCCGGGCGCTCGCCCAGCCGCGAGGTGAAGCCCTCCGCCAGCCGGTCGCGCCGCGACAGCTCGGTCAGCGCCGAGACGACGCCCGCGTCCAGCCGGGAGGGCCAGCGGCCCATGCGCCAGGCGGGCAGGGCCACCCGGGTCAGCAGCCGGTCCCAGCCCGCGTACGCCAGCCCCACCTGCTCCTGGGCGACGATCCGCAGGCCGTAGTCCACAGCCTGTGCACGCTCCGACGCGGCCGCCGCCACGCCCCGCTCCATCTCGGCGGCGTGCAGGCGGCAGCCGCGCAGCAGCACTCGCACCACCGCGCCGACGAGCCGCGCTCCCAGGCGCCGCACCGGATCGAGTCCCGGCCTGTCCGCCACCGCGACGGCCGCGTCCAGGCCCCGGACGAAACGGCGGGCAGCCGCTATGTCGGGGTGGGCGGACGGCCCGGTGCCGGCGACGACCGGAGCCAGCACCGCCCGCAGCTCGGCGACCCGCATCCACCAGAGGAACGGGGAGCCTATGACCAGGACGGGCGGGGTGTCCGAGCGGTGCACGCCCGGTACGGCCGGCCTGCCGTGCGCCGGGTGCGTACGGTCCTCCAGCCAGCTGTCGCAGTCCGGCGTCAGCGCTATGCCCGACGGCACCGGCACGTCCAGGCGCCCCGCCAGGTCCCGCACCATCCGGTACAGGTCCGGGGCCGAAGCCTCGGGGATCTCCACCGTCGGCGTCAGCGCGGGCCTGGCCCGCGCGATCACGGCCGCGACCGCCGCCGCGGCCACCAGCACCACCACCGCGAGCCCGGAGACCGCCCAGCGCGCGGCGTCCCAGCCCGCGCCGGACAGATGGCCCGTGGCAGCCCCGGTCAGCAGCACCACGGCGAGAGCGGCGGGCAGCAGCGCCACGGCCAGCGCCCTGCCGCGGACCCGCAGCACGGCCAGGGCGTGGGCGTACGCGGCCCGCGCACCCCGCTCCTCACCCATCCCGAAACGAGTACCGGAATCGGACACGGCCGTACGTCACCCCCTTCTGCCCTGCGGCGGACTGCCTCGCGGCGGTGTTGGTCATCCCCCCACTGTGGCACCCGCCACTGACATCGCAATGCCGGTGGGCCAAGTGCCGGAACGCTTGCGCGGCACCCTAGTTGGGGTACCGGCAGGCGTCATCCGGATGGCTCAGCCGTCACTCGATGGAATGGCTTTGGGCAAAGGTGCAGACGGTTCAGCGAACCGCGCGGTTCACTTCCGGGTTCACTCCCCGGCGGCCTTGCGCGCGATGTCCGTACGGTGCTGCGAGCCGTCGAGCCGGATGCGTCCGACCGCCGCGTACGCCCGTTCCCGGGCCTCGGTGAGGTCCTTCCCGGTCGCCGTGACGGACAGGACGCGGCCGCCCGCGCTCACGATCGCGTCACCGTCCCGCCTGGTCCCGGCGTGCAGCACGTACGCGTGGGGCGCGTCCTGCGCCGAGACCTCGTCCAGACCCTCGATCGGGTCGCCGGTACGCGGCGTGCCCGGGTAGTTGTGCGAGGCGACGACCACCGTGACGGCGGCGTCGTCCCGCCAGGTCAGCGGCGGCTCGCTGTCGAGGGTGCCCTTGGCGGCGTGCAGCAGTACGCGGGCGAGCGGGGTCCGGAGACGGGCGAGGACCACCTGGGTCTCCGGGTCGCCGAAGCGGGCGTTGAACTCGATGACCCGGACGCCTCGCGAGGTGATCGCCAGCCCCGCGTACAGCAAGCCCTGGAAAGGCGTGCCGCGGCGGCGCAGTTCGTCCACGGTGGGCTGGAGGACGCTCGCCATGACCTCGTCGACCAGCTTGGGGTCGGCCCAGGGCAGCGGCGAGTAGGCGCCCATGCCGCCGGTGTTGGGGCCCTCGTCGCCGTCGAGGGCGCGCTTGAAGTCCTGGGCGGGGGTGAGCGGCAGCACGGTCGTGCCGTCGGTGATCGCGAAGAGGGAGACCTCGGGGCCGTCCAGGTACTCCTCGATGACCACGCGGTCGCAGGAACGGGCGTGGGCGCGGGCCTGCTCGATGTCGTCGGTGACGACGACGCCCTTGCCGGCCGCGAGGCCGTCGTCCTTGACGACGTACGGGGCGCCGAAGGCGTCGAGCGCCTCGTCGATCTCGTCGTGGGTGGTGCAGACGTACGAGCGGGCCGTGGGGACGCCGGCGGCGGCCATCACGTCCTTGGCGAACGCCTTGGAACCCTCCAGCCGGGCGGCCTCCTGGGAGGGGCCGAAGCAGGGGATGCCGACCGCCCGGACGGCGTCGGCGACACCGGCCACGAGCGGTGCCTCCGGGCCGACGACGACCAGGTCGGCCTCCAGGCCGGCGGCGAGGCGGGCCACGGCCGCGCCGTCGAGGGCGTCGACCGGGTGGAGCTCGGCGACCTCCGCGATTCCGGCGTTGCCGGGCGCGCAGTGCAGAGCGGTGACGTCGGGATCGAGGGAGAGAGAGCGGCACAGGGCGTGTTCGCGGGCGCCGCCGCCGATGACGAGGACCTTCACGCCAGCCAGGGTAGCCCGCTGAGCGGGGCGGTCTTTGTGCGGGCTGCCGAGGACGCCACCGCTACTCGTTCGTATATTCCTCCACCACCGTCGCCCCGAGTTCGCGCACGATCAGCTCGTGGCCGGAGAGCGCCGAGTCGACGAGGTCGGGGTCGTCGTCCTCCGGTGTGTCGTCCTCGAGCCTGACCGGCTGCCGCGCCGCCGGGGCGCGCGGGGGCTCCGGCGCGGGTGCGCCGGAGCCGGGTACGGCAGACACCTGGGGCGCGTGCGCCTGCGATGCCTGCTGGACGGCTCCGGGGGCGGCCGACGCCGCGGGCGCGGGCGTCTGGGGCGGCCGGCCGCCCTGGCCGCCGCCGTAGCCACCGCCACCGCCGCCGTAACCGCCGCCGCCGCCACCGCCACCGCCGTAGCCGCCGCCTCCGGACGCCGGCGGGGGCGCCGAGCCGCCGGAGGGGTCGACGATCGCCTCGATCTTCCACTGGACGTTGAACTGTTCGGCGAGCGCCTGCCGCAGGACGTCCTCACTGCCGCTGCTGGCGAAGTTGTCCCGGGCGCCGGCGTTGAGGAAACCCACCTGCAGGGTGGTGCCGTCGAAGCCGGCGACCTGGGCGTTCTGGCTGAGCAGGATCCAGGTGAACCGGCGGCGGTTCTTGACCGCCTCCAGGATGTCCGGCCACATGTTCCGCACCTGGGCGGCACCCTGCGCCATCCCCGGACCGGCGGCGGGCGCGGGAGCCGCGGCCGCCGGTGCGGGCGCGGGCACCGACGGCTCCGGCTGCGCCGGGGCGGCGGGCCGGGCGGACGGCGAGGGCCAGGCACCGGTCCGGGCGCCCGGCTCCTGCGACCCGGGCGCGGCGGCGGAGGGCCACGCGCCCGGCCGGGAAGCGGCGGGTGCGGGCGCCGGTGGCTGGAGGGCG
>NZ_BAAASR010000030.1:0-796 GCF_039532985.1 Streptomyces gobitricini
AGGCAGTGCGCGACGACCTCGTCACCGGGCTGCCAGGCGTTCACGCCCGGGCCGGTGCGCAGCACGACGCCCGCCAGGTCCGAGCCGATGACGTGGTACGGCAGGTCGTGACGCTTGGTCAGCTCGCTGAGCCTGCCGTAGCGCTCCAGGAAGCTGAAGGTCGAGACCGGCTCGAAGATGGAGGTCCACACGGAGTTGTAGTTCACCGAGGACGCCATCACGGCCACCAGCGCCTCGCCCGGGCCGAGCTCGGGCAGCGGCACGTTCTCGACGTGCAGCGACTTGCGCGGGTCCTTCTCGCGCGTGGTGAGACCGGCGAACATCTCGGTCTCGTCCTTGTGCACGGTCACCGCGCGGTAGGACTCGGGGAGGGGCAGAGCGGCGAAGTCCGCGGACGTGGTGTCCGACGACTGAATCGCGTCCAGGATTTCCTTCACGGTGTTGCCTCCGGCGAAGAACGTCTTGAGGGGAGACGTTGAGGGGAACGTCGGGAAAGTGCTGCTGTGGAGGTGTGCCGTCGGTTCGGCCGGGTGGTGCTGGCAGCGCTGGGTGGTGCGCAGAGGTTGCCTGTGACGCAGGCGCCCGGGCGCGCGAGGCGCGATGGCCTCGCGGGGACAGCCGGCGTACGAGATGTCTCTGCACGCCGGCCGCCCGGACAACGACAACGTATGACACCGCGTGCCAGGCCGCAAGACACTGAGTGCCAACAATTTCTCTCAGATGCAATACACCGTTCACATATGAGCGATGATCGATCGTCCAGCGCTTCCGCGCACGTCAAAACGCCCGCCCGGCC
>NZ_BAAASR010000030.1:827-102023 GCF_039532985.1 Streptomyces gobitricini
CGAATTCGTCGGGCCGGGCGGGCGCGGGTCCGCCGGACAGGGGACCGGAAGGGCTCGAAGGGCCCCTCAGCGGCTCTTGAGGGTCCGCTCGATGGTGCGCATGATCTCGTCCAGTGGGGTGTCCGTGCGGGCCACGGTCACCAGGACGTCGCCGGTGGTGCTCGCCGTCGCGGCGGGGGCCTTGGAGGGGGTCGTCGCGCCGGCGGCGCGCCCCGCGCCTATGCCCGTGCCGAACGTGTCCCGGACGATGGCGAACGCGTGGTCCAGCTGGGACTCCACGTCTCCCTGGCCGCCCGCCCGCAGCCAGCGGCGCAGCACATGGTTGTGCGCCGTGACGACCGCGGACGCGGCCACCTCCGCCAGCAGCGGGTCGTCGTTGCCGTCGTGGTGGTCCCGCTCGTCGAAGTGCCCCAGCAGATAGCGCGTGAAGAGCCGCTCGTACCGCGCCACCGAGGCGATCTCCCGCTCCCGGAGGGTGGGCACCTCGCGGGTGAGGCGGTAGCGCTCGACCGAGACCGCGGGCGACGCCGCGTACATCTTCATGACTTCCTTGATGCCCCGGCAGACCGTGTCGAGCGGGTGCTCGTGCGCGGGGGCGGCGTTCAGGACCGCCTCCGCCCGCACGAGGGTGTCGTCGTGGTCCGGGAAGATCGCCTCTTCCTTCGAGCGGAAGTGGCGGAAGAAGGTGCGCCGGGCGACCCCGGCCGCGGCGGCGATCTCGTCGACCGTCGTCGCTTCGTACCCCTTGGTCGCGAACAGTTCCATGGCCGCGGCCGCCAGCTCACGGCGCATTTTCAGCCGCTGGGCGGCGGCACGGCCGCCCGTGGCGCTCTCGGGGGCGTCGGACGTGGCGGTGGCACGGGGTGACTTGGCGGGCTGGGACATGACCTGAACGTACTGCATCTGTGCAGGAGACCGCGCCTGCGGGGCGGGGTCGCCCGCCGGGCCGCCGGCCCGGTCGAGCAACCCGCCCCACTCCCCGTACGGCTCAGCGCCGGGCATATTCGCGGAAGCCACGCCCCGTCTTCCGGCCAAGGCAGCCCGCCGCCACCAGATGCTCCAGGAGCGGCGCCGGAGCCAGGCCCGGGTCACGGAACTCCCGGTGCAGGACCCGCTCGATCGCCAGCGAGACGTCGAGCCCGACGACGTCCAGAAGCTCGAAGGGCCCCATCGGGTAACCGCCGCCCAGCTTCATCGCGGCGTCGATGTCGTCGAGCGACGCGTAGTGCTGCTCGACCATCTTGATCGCGTTGTTCAGGTACGGGAAGAGCAGCGCGTTCACGATGAAACCGGCCCGGTCACCGCAGTCCACCGGGTGCTTGCGGATCCTCGCGGTCACCTCGCGGACGGTGGCGTGGACGTCGTCGCCGGTGAGGACCGTGCGCACCACCTCGACGAGCTTCATGGCCGGGGCCGGGTTGAAGAAGTGCATCCCGATCACGTCCTGCGGGCGCGAGGTGGCGCGGGCGCAGGCGACGACGGGCAGGGAGGAGGTCGTGGTGGCGAGCACCGCGCCCGGCTTGCAGACCTTGTCCAGGGTCGCGAACAGCTGCTGCTTGATCTCCAGGTCCTCGGCGACGGCCTCGACCGCGAGGTCGACCTCGGCGAACGCGTCGAGCGAACCGGCCGGTGTCACACGGGCCAGCGCCCCGTCGCGCGCCTCGGGGGTCATCCGCCCCTTCTCCACCGAGCGGGCGAGGGACTTGGCGATCCGCGCCTTGGCCGTCTCCGCCTTCTCGGCGGACCGGGCCGCGAGCACCACGTCGTAACCGGCCTTCGCGAAGACCTCCGCGATGCCGCTCGCCATGGTGCCCGAGCCGGCGACGCCCACCGACCGGACCTCACGGCCCGCGCCCGCGGAGGCGGTCTCCAGCGGGGTCAGCGCGTCGCGCACCACCACGCCGCTGCCGGGCGCCTCATAGGTGTAGAAGCCGCGCCCCGACTTGCGGCCGGTCAGACCCGCCTCGCTGAGCTGCTTGAGGACCGGCGCGGGGGCGTGCAGCCGGTCGTGCGACTCCGCGTACATGGCCTCCAGGACGGTACGGGCGGTGTCGATGCCGATCAGGTCCAGCAGGGCCAGCGGGCCCATCGGGAGTCCGCAGCCCAGCCTCATCGCGGCGTCGATGTCCTCGCGCGAGGCGTACTTGGCCTCGTACATCGCGGCGGCCTGGTTGAGGTAGCCGAACAGCAGGCCGTCCGCGACGAAACCGGGCCGGTCACCGACCGAGACGGGCTCCTTGCCGAGCGCGTGCGCGAGGTCGGTGACGGCGGCGACGGCCTGCGGGGCGGTCAGCACCGAGGAGACCACCTCGACGAGCTTCATCGCGGGCGCGGGGTTGAAGAAGTGCAGGCCGAGCACGCGCTCCGGGTGTGCGGAGTCGGCGGCCAGCCGGGTCACCGACAGGGCGTTCGTACCGGTGGCGATGATCGCCTCCGGGCGGATGATGGAGTCCAGCGCCCGGAAGACCTGCTGCTTGACCTCGTACGACTCGGGCACGACCTCGATGACGAGGTCGGCGTCGGCCGCGGCCTGGAGGTCGGAGAAGGCGCGGAACCGGGCGAGGACATCCCGACGCTCCTCCTCGGTGATCCGCTCCCGCGCCACGGAACGGGCGGTGGCGGACTCCAGGGCGGTGATCGCGCGGGCGGCGGCGGCCTCGCTGATGTCGATGCCGATGACCTCGCGCCCGGACCGGGCCAGGACCTCGGCGATACCTGTGCCCATCGTGCCGAGACCGACGACGGCGATGGTGGAGAGAGGGGTGTCCATCACGGGACTCCAGGGTGAGTGACGACTGATGAGGGGCGCGCGCGGGAGGTACGACCGGAGAGACGGTGTACGTGGATGCGTGCGGGTCGTGCGCAGCCGTGCTGCGCAGCGCCGTGCTGTCGCGGTGAGGGAGAACCGGCGGACTCTGTCCCGGAGCCACGCCGTACAAGGTGCCGAACCGACAAGGCACTCGCGGCGGCTGCGTCACCAGGCCGCCGTGAGGGTGCGGGTGTAGCCCGCTCACATGAGATTAACCGGCGGGTAACGAGCGCGCCAGTCCTGGGAAGTGAGTCGAATGTGTGATGTGGATCGCTGTGCGGCCGGATACTGACAGCCATGGACGCCATGAAGGGCACGGACGCGACGGACGCGACGGACGCCACGGGGCCCGTGGACGCCGGGCACCCGGGTGAGGCGGCGGAGGGGGCGCGTCCGGCGGATGTGGGTGCGGGTGTGGATGTGGGCGCGGGGGGCGGCGCGGGGTGGGTGACGGCCGTGGGCCGGGCGGAAGCCGTGGAGGAGGGGAACGCCGTGGGGGAGAAGGACGCCGTGCCCGCGGACGGGATGGGCGCGCGGGGTGTGGGGGAGCAGGGGGGCGGCGCGGCGGCGCCCGGTCCCGTCGGGGACGACGGGGAGCCCGGTGGCGCGGAGGCGCGGGCGCGGGAGGCCGGCGGGCGCGTGGGAGCGGGCGGGCGGGCCGCGCGGACCCGGGCGGCCCCGGCGGGCACCGGGCGGGGAGGAACGACGGCGGCCCGGAGCGCGGACGAGGAGGAGCTGAGGTCGCTCGCGCACCGGCTGCGGGAGGAGGCCGGAGGGTCGCCCGAGTTCACACGGCTGATGAGCGCCCGGGACCCCGACGAGCTCGCCGCCGTACTCACCCGGAACGGAAAGCCGCTGTGGGCGCGGGAGATCGCGGCGTTCCGGCTCGGCCTCGCCGGCGACCGGCGCGCCTTCGAGGCGCTGGTCCTGCTCCTCAACCACCGGGACCCCGAGCGCTGCGTCTCGGCCGCCTACGCCCTGACCCGGCTGGGCGATCCCCGCACGCCCAGGGCGGCGGCCGCGCTGGCCACCAACGAGCTCCGCGTGGCCTACGCCCTGCTGCCGGTCCGGCTGCTCACGGACCTGCGCGCCCCGGAGTCCGTACCGGCGCTCGTCACCGTCCTGGAGCGCCGCCTGACCGCAGGCGACCCCCACTGGCGGGTGGGCGTCGCCTGCGCGGAAGGGCTCGGCGCCCTGGGCGACTCCCGGGCCCGTCCGGTCCTCGAAGCCGCCTGCGCCCATCCCCGCCTCTCCGCGGCGGCCGTGGCCGCGCTGAGGCGCCTGCCCCCGCGTACCGCGTCGCCGGCCTGACCCGGTTCCTCAGCCGGACAGGCGGCGGACGTAGCGGAGCTCCGCCACCGTGACCCCCGCCACGTGCCACGGCTCCTCCACGCCGTCCGGCACGAAGCCGGCGCGCTCGTAGAAGCGCCGCGCGCGGGCGTTGTCCCTCAGCACCCACAACCGGAGCGCCTGATACCCCTCGGCTGCCGCGCGGGCGGCCGTCTCGTCCATGAGGGCGCGGCCCACACCGGTCGAGAGGTGGTCCGGCCGTGCGTACAGCGCGTACAGCTCGCCTTCCCCCGTCGTCGTCGCCCCGTCCCGGTACGGCCCGTAACACGCCCACCCGACCACGGAACCGGCACGCTCGGCCACCAGGTTGACGTTCCGGGCACCGTCCCGGGCGAAGTGCTTCCGGCGGGCCTCCGCGTCCGCCTCCACGCTCATCGCCCGCAGGTACCACGCCGGTACCAGACCGTCGTAGGCGAACCGCCAGCCACGCACCCGCACTTCGGCGACGGCCTCGCAGTCGTCCTCCACCATCTCCCGCACCCGGACGGTGTCCGTCATGGGCGGGGCCCCTCCGGGAGCACCGCGAACGCCTCGATCTCCACGAGCAGTCCGGGCCGGAACAGGGCCGACACCTGTACCGCCGAGCTCGCCGGCGGACACCCCGTGTCGATCACCTCGTCCCGGGCTGCCCGCACCGCCGGGAGGTGGGCGGCATCGGTGACGAAGTACGTCAGCTTGACCACGTCGTCGAAACCGGCGCCCGCCGCGGCCAGGCACCGGCGCAGGTTCTCGAAGACCTGGCGGGCCTGGGCACCCGCGTCGCCCTCGCCCACCAGGCGGCCGTCCGCGTCGAGGGCGCACTGGCCGGATATCGCGACGAACCGGCCGCTGCCCCAGACGACATGGCTGTAACCGGAGCCGGGTGCGACCCCGTCAGGGGCGTGCACATGGGTGAGGTGATCGCTCATGCGCCTCATCCTCGCGCACGCCACTGACAATCGGCCGGTCAGCCCCCGTGGCCCAGCAGCCCGTGCAGTGCCGCGCCACCGGTCCGGCCCGCGGGCCCGGCGGCTCCGGCCCTGCCGGCCGGCCGCGGATCGGGCGTCGCCTCGCAGACCGCGTCCACCGCCGCCCCCGGCTTGCCCCGGGGAACCCGGCCCGTCTCCAGGTACCGCGCCAGGTGCCGGTCCAGGCAGGTGTTGCCGCCCAGCGTGATGGCGTGGTTGCCGCCGCCCCGCTCGACGACCAGGCTGGAACCGCGCAGCTGCCGGTGGAGGGCGACGCCGCCCGCGTACGGAGTGGCCGCGTCCTCCGTCGCCTGGAACATCAGCACCGGAGGCAGGGCGTCGTTCGTCAGGTCCGGCGCCGCCAGGGACGCGACGGGCCAGAAGGCGCACGGCGCGTTGTACCAGGCGTTGTTCCAGGTGGAGAACGGTGCCTTGCCGTACAGCTCCCAGTTGTCCCGGTGCCAGAAGCTCCAGTCCTTGGGCCACCGTGCGTCACGGCACTGCACGGCCGCGTAGACGGAGTAGCTGTTGTCGTCCGCCGCGTCCGACGAGGCCAGCGCCTTGTGCGCCGCCACGAGGGGCTCCGGGTCCTTGTCGTTGACGTACGCCGAGAACGCCTCACCGAGCGTGGGCCAGAAGCCGTTGAAGTACCCGCCCGGAAGGAAGGTGTCCTCCAGCTCGGCCGGGCCCACCTTGCGGCCCGCCGGCTTCTTCCGCAGCGCCTCGCGCATGGCGTACCAGCGCGCCTCGACCTTCGCCGGGTCGGTGCCCAGCCGGTACGCGGCGTGGTGCTTGGCCACCCACGCCAGGAACGCCTTGTGCCGGGCGTCGAAGGCCACGTCCTGCGCCAGGTTGAGGTCGTACCAGACGCCGCGCGGGTCCACCACCGAGTCCAGCACCACGCGCCGCAACCGTTGCGGGAACAGCTTGGCGTAGACGGTGCCGAGGTACGTGCCGTACGAGTACCCGAAGTAGTTGATCTTCTGCGCGCCGAGCGCCTGCCGGACGACGTCGAGGTCCCGGGCCGTGTTCACCGTGCTCATGTGCCTCAGCAGGCCGCCGTACTTGTCACCGCACGCCTTGGCGAACGACGCGGCCCTGGCCAGGTTGACGCGTTCCTCCCGCTGGTCGCGCGGCACGGAGTCCGGCCGCACGGGGGTGAAGTAGCCCGGCTTGCAGTCGAGCGCTGGCCTGCTGGCGCCCACCCCGCGCGGGTCGAAGCCGATGACGTCGTACTGCGCCGCCACCTTCGCCGGGAGCGACGCGGCCACGAACCCGGCCATCGTGCGCCCACTGGCGCCGGGGCCGCCCGGGTTGACGAGCAGGGGGCCCTGGTAGGTCCGGGCGGTGTGCGGGATCCGGGACAGGGCGAGGGTGATCCGCTCACCGCCCGGGTCGTCGTGGTCCAGCGGCACCCGTACCGTCGCGCACTGCAGCCTGGGGTACTGCTTGGTGGCGCACGCCTTCCAGGCGAGCGCGCCCGCCTGTTCCCCGACGGCGGGTTCCGCCGCCGACGGTACGGCGGTGACGGCACCCGCCATCAGCGCCCCGGTGGCGATCAGCACTCCTGCACGTCTCTGCATACGGCCTCCCGAGCGAGCGGAACGATGGGTCGCGAGGGCACAGGGGCCCTCGCGAGATCGTCCCCGCATTCCGTCCCGGGCGGGCACGCCGGAGCCGGACTTGACCCGATCAGAGGAGGGTGAGCTGGGTGGGCCCCGGCTCCGACGGCTGCCGCCGCGGCTCGTCGGACGGCGGCGTGACGCGGCGGGACGCGCCCCGCCGCGCGGGGCCTATGCCGAACTCGTCGGCGAGTTCGTGCACCTGACGGGTGATCCGGCGCTGGTACCACTTCGGGGCGTAGGCGCCTTCCGCGTACAACCGCTCGTAGCGCCGCACCAGGTGCGGGTGGTGGCGGTTCAGCCAGGCCATGAACCACTCGCGGGCCCCGGGCCGCAGGTGCAGCACGAGCGGGGTCACCGACGTCGCCCCGGACGCGGCTATCGCGCGCACGGTGGCGCGCAGCTCGTCGGGGTGGTCGCCGAGGAAGGGGATCACGGGGGCCATCAGCACCCCGCAGCCGATGCCGTGATCGGTCAGTGTGCGGACGACGGCGAGGCGGCGCTCCGGGGCGGGCGTGCCGGGCTCGACGGTACGCCAGAGCTCATGCTCGGTGAAGCCGACGGAGACGGAGATGCCGACGTCGGTGACCTGGGCCGCCTGGAGGAGCAGGTCGAGGTCCCGGAGTATCAGCGTCCCCTTGGTGAGGATCGAGAAGGGGTTCGCGTGGTCGCGCAGCGCGGCGAGGATGCCGGGCATCAGCCGGTACCGGCCCTCGGCCCGCTGGTAGCAGTCCACGTTGGTGCCCATCGCGATGTGCGCGCCCTGCCAGCGGGGTGAGGCGAGCTGTTTGCGCAGCAGCTCCGGCGCGTTGGTCTTCACCACGATCTGGGAGTCGAACCCGAGGCCGGTGTCGAGATCCAGGTAGCTGTGCGTCCTGCGGGCGAAGCAGTACACGCACGCGTGCGTGCAGCCCCGGTAGGGGTTCACGGTCCATTCGAACGGCATGCGGGAGGCGCCGGGCACCTGGTTGAGGATCGACCGGGCCCGCACTTCGTGGAAGGTGATCCCCCGGAACTCCGGGGTGTCGAACGTACGCGTGACCACGGCGTCCGTCCCGAACAGTACGGAGTCCCCGGTGGGGGTCTCACTCAGGTTGTCCCAGCGCATGGACGCCTCCTCGGTAGAGCTCCCCACACAATAGAACACATGTTCCCGTGATCGCCGCTGTCGTCCCTCCCCCGGATTTGGGCGCCCACCGCGCAGGTGGTTGGCTGGTGCCTCCCCTTACGAACGAGTGCTGGAGGACATGGCATGGCGCAGGTCGAGGCCACGACGGAGCGGGTCATCGCGGCGGACGCGGAGACGGTGTTCGACGCGCTGGCCGACTACAAGGAGACCCGCGGGAAGCTGCTGCCCGAGCACTTCAGCGAGTACGAGGTGCGCGAGGGCGGCGACGGCGAGGGCACCCTCGTCCACTGGAAGCTCCAGGCCACCAGCAAGCGCATCCGCGACTGCCTGCTGGAGGTCACCGAGCCGAGCGACGGCCGGCTCGTCGAGAAGGACCGCAACTCCTCCATGGTCACCACCTGGACCGTCACCCCGGCCGGCGAAGGCAGGGCGAAGGCCGTCGTCACCACCGTGTGGAACGGCGCGGGCGGCATCGGCGGCTTCTTCGAGAAGACCTTCGCACCCAAGGGCCTCGGCCGCATCTACGACCAGCTGCTCGCCAACCTCGCCGCCGAGGTGGAGAAGTAGGTCCCGGAGCGCTTCGCCACGGTCACCGGTTCGGGTGGTCTTCCCGTCTCCGCCCCCCGCTCCTGAGCACCCCCGGCGGGCGCTGAGTCACGGGAAAGCGCCTGATGAGCGCCGGGGCACGCCGTGTTCCGGCCGCTCGCCCACCGTGTGACCCCGTAATGCCCTCCTTGCTCCCTCTCAGCGCGTAATGCGAACAATGGCGCGCCGCGCAGGCACGACCGAGGGGAGCAGGTTCGTGGGTGGGAGCACGCTGGCGAACGACGGCCACACACCGCCCGCCCGGGGGCGGTGGTCCGGGGCGCCCGCCCAGGGGCCGGGCGCCCGCACCGGGCCGGGAGCCGGCTTCCCAGCCGGTCGCACCCCGGCCGGCCCGCGGCGCGCCGACGAGACGGACTCCCGGACGCCCGCGCCCACGGGCTCACGACCGGCCACCCAGGGCGGCGCCGCCGGGAGGGCCGGTCATGGAGACGGCCCCGACGCCGAACCCTGGGAGGCGGACGCCCCGCCGGGCACCCCGGCTGCTCCCGGCCGGGGAACCGGCGCCACGGCGACCGCCGGCCCGCGGGACGGCGAACCGCCCCTCCCCGCCGCCGCCCCGCTCGGCCCCGCGCGCGTGCGCCTCGTCTTCTGCGGGCTCGTCCTGGCCCTGCTGCTCGCCGTGCTGGAGCAGCTGGTCACCGCCACCGCTCTCCCGGCGATCACCTCCGACCTCCGTACGCCGGACCGGACGCCGTGGCCGGCCACCGCCTACCTCCTCGCCGTCGCCGTCACCCTCCCCGTGCACGGCAGGCTCGGCGACCTCCGGCGGCGCAAGGGCGTCTTCCAGGTCGCCCTCGTGGTCTTCCTCGCCGGTTCGGCACTGGCGGGCTGGTCGCGCTCCATGGACCAGCTCATCGCCTTCCGCGCCGTCCAGGGCGTCGGCGCCGGGGGCCTGCTGGCCGGCGCGTACGCGATCACCGCGGACCTGGTCCCCGGCCGCAGGCGCGGCCGTTACCTGGGCCTCGTCGGCGCCGCCTTCGGCCTCGCCTCACTGGCCGGCCCCATGCTCGGCGGGCTCATCACCGAGTACGCCTCCTGGCGATGGTGCTTCTGGGGCGCCCTCCCCCTCGGCCTGCTCGCGCTCCTCCTCGTCGGTACGGCACTCCCTCGGCGGGCGCCCATCACCGCAGCCGGGTCTGCCGGGCCCACCGGGTCGGGAGGGTCCGCCGGGCCGGACGGGTCCGCCGGGCCCGCCACCCGACGGCGCCCGGACGTTCTGGGGGTCCTCCTGCTCGCGTCCGCCTCCGCCTTCATCCTGCTGCTGGCCGACTGGGGCGGCACGCAGTACGCCTGGGGCTCCCGCGTCGTCCTGGGCCTGGCCTGCGGCGCGGCGGGCACCATCCTGCTCTTCGTCGTCGTGGAGAACCACGCGACCGAACCGATCGTCCCACCGAGGCTGCTGCGCGACCCCACCTTCGCGGCCGCCGGTCTCGTCGGCACCACCGCCGGCGTCGCGCTCTTCGCCGCCGCCGACTGCCTGCCCGCCTTCTTCCGGCTGACCGCAGGCGCGGACGCCGCCGAGGCAGGGCTGCTGATGCTGCCGCTGGCGACCGGCCTCGTCGTCGCGTCCCTGCTCTCCGGGCACCTCATCGGCCGTACCGGCCGTTACACGGTCCATCCGGTGCTCGGCGGCGCCGTATCGGTCGTCGGCATGTGGCTGCTGTCCCGCCTGGAGCCCGACACGCCGCGCCTGACCCACAGCGTCTGGCAGGCCCTGCTCGGCGTCGGTATCGGCCTCGTCCTGCCCGCCGTCGTCCTCGCCGTCCAGAACGCCGCACCACCCGCCGGTCTCTCCACCGCCACCAGTGCCCACATCCACGTCAGGCTGCTCGGCGGCTGCCTCGGCGCGGCCGGGCTCGGCGCCCTCCTCGCCCACCGCCTCGACCATGCCCTCGGCGGCCGGTTCCCGGCCGGGGGAGCGGGCACCGGCATCCCCGGGCCCTGGGCGGTCACCCCCCGGCTCCTGGAGGCCATGCCGCCCGCGCTGCGCGACGCGTACACCGAGGCGTACGTCGAGACGATGCCGCGGACCTTCCTCCACCTGGTGCCGGTCCTCGGCCTCGGCCTGCTCCTCGCCTTGTTGCTCAAGGAGAAACCGCTGGTGGCGCACGGCGCCCCCACCACCGCCGTGCCCCCGCCGCGCACGGCGTCGCCGCGGCCCCGCGCGGGAGTGCCGGTCCGCGGCGCCGTCCAGCACCACGACGGCACCCGCGTGCCGTGCGCCGCCGTCACCCTCATCGACACGCACGGACGGCAGGTGGGGCGCGCGGCGAGCGGCGACGACGGCCGGTACGCGCTCAGTGTGCCCGGCGCCGGTTCGTACGTGCTGATCGCGGCGGCCGGCGGACATCAGCCGCAGGCCCTCCCCGTCATCGTCGGTGAGCGGCCCGTCGAGATCGACGTGGTCCTCGGTGGTGCCGGCCGGCTCGCGGGGACCGTGCACACCGCCGACGGCACCCCGGTACGCGAGGCGGCGGTGACCCTCACCGACGTACGCGGGGAGGTCGTCGCGAGCACCCGCGCCGGGCGGGACGGGAGCTACGTCCTGACCGCGCTGGTGGCGGGGGAGTACACCCTGGCCGCCGGCGCCCCCGGGCTCCGGCCCGCCGCCCTGCCGGTGAGCGTCCAGGCGGTCCGCGAAACCCGTCAGGACATCGAGCTGGCCGGGGACGCCGTGCTGCGCGGGACGGTACGGTCGCCCGACGGGAGGCCCGTGGAGGACGCGCGCGTGATGCTGCTCGACACCGCCGGGAACGTCGTCGACACGCTCACCACGGGCCCCGACGGCACGTTCGGTTTCCTGGACCTCCCGTCCGGCGAGTACACCGTGATCGCGGCGGGCTACCCGCCGGTGGCCACCGTGCTGCGGGTGGCGGGAGGCGGCCGTACCGAGCGCGATCTGCGGCTGGGACACGAGGACTGACGCCGGGCCGGCCGGTCTCGCGGCGCGGGGTTCGCCGGGCGTGGCGGATCGGGCGGGTGGCGGTGGTCGGCGGCGGGCGCGTTTCGGGCGGGCGGGTGGCGGTGGCCGGCGGCGGGCGCGGTGAGCGGGTTCCGTTCGTGATGGCGCGAGGCGTTCCCGTGGCCGCGGGGCGTGCGACCCACCGGCGCCGCGGGGGCACGTCCGGGCTTCGCCCATGAAAGCCGCCGTGCCACGGCCCGGTGTATTGCCGCGCGCCCAGCGTGTCGTCACCGGCAGGCCGGCGCGGTGGCTCACCGGTACTCCCGGCCGCCGCCGAGCGTGAGCTGCGTCATTTCCGTATCCGCGATCCGGGGGTACGTTCTCCGTTCGCCAGCGTCCCCGTGAATTCGGATTCGGATGGATCAGCCGTGCCCGCAGACTTCTCGCTCTCCCCGCTCATAGCGGCGACCGCGCAGTGGCTCGTGCGCGCCTATCCGCCGGGCGGGGGCGCGCTCGACACCGCCCTGGCCGAGGCGCAGGCGCGGCAGGCCGTCACTGTCGCGGCGTGGCTGCGCTACCCGACGGCGATGGACGCCGCGCTGGTCGCCGTGGCGGGGCCGGGCGGTTCCGGGCGCCTCGACGGGGTCACGGGCGCGGAGGCCACCGGAAGCGGTGAGGAGGGCGCCGCGGCCTGGCGTACATGGGTCGACGAGGTCGTCGCGAGCTGGGCCGCGGTCCTGCTCGGCGGGCCCGAGCTGGCCGCGGCCGCCATCGACGCGCTCACCGGCTCCGCGCACACGGCGGGCGCGCCGGTCGAGTTCCGGCGGCTGGCCGACCCCGACGAGCGTGACCGGCGGGCCGCCGCGCTGCTGCGCCACCCCGACCTGCTCGCGCCCATAGCGGACCTCCACAGGGACCGGCTCCTCGACAGGCTGGCGGCCGGACCCGTGCCGCTCACGGGCTGACCACCGGGCCGCTCTCGGGCCGGCCCCCGGCGGAAGTCCACCGTCCTTCCCCACCATTAGCCGTCTCTCGCCATCGTTCCTGTCCTTCCCCGTCGTTCCCCGCGACAGGGCCGCCAGGACGCGTGATGCTGAAGCGGTGAAGGATTGGGAGAACCACGCGCCCACGGTCGGAGTGGAGGAGGAGTACTTCCTCGTCCACCCCGGCACGCGCGGCGTCGAACCGGCCGGTGCCCAGGTCGTGGCTCGTGCTTCCGCCATGGTGGGAGACCTCGTCTCCGGCGAGTTCACCGAGTACCAGATCGAGGGCAAGACCCCGCCCTGCCCGGGGACCGAGGAGCTGCGCAAGGAGCTGCACCGGGTTCGGGCGGCGGCCATGGCGGCCGCCCGGGCGGAGGGCCTGCGGCTGTGCGCGTCCGGCACACCGGTCCTCGGCGGCCCCCGGCGGGTCTCCTCGCTCGCCGACATCGGGGACCACCCCCGCTACCGGGCCGGGGCCGATCAGTACCGCGCCATGCTCGACGACTTCACTGTCAGCGCCTTCCACGTCCATGTGCACCTGCCCGACAAGGAACTGGCCGTCCTGGTGGGCAACCACCTCCGGCCCTGGTTGCCCCTCCTGGTCGCGCTGAGCGCCAACTCGCCGTTCCACGAGGGCCTCGACACGGGTTACGCCAGTTGGCGGTCCGTCATCCGGGGCCGTTTCCCGTGCCTTGGCCCGCCGCCGTACGCCGGGTCGCTCGACGAGCACGAGCGGCTGGCCGTCGCCATGGCGGAGACGGAGGCGATGCTGGAGCCCGGCATGCCGTTCTGGGACCTCCGGCCGAACCCGCGGCTGCCGACGATCGAGGTCCGTTCCATGGACGTCCTCGCGGACATCGACGACGCGGTCGCCATGACCGCCCTGATCAGGGCGCTCGTCGTGACGGCCGCGGACCTCGTCCGACGCGGCGATCCGGGCCCGCGCACCAGTGGCGAGCTGCTGCGCGCCGCCTACTGGCGCGCCGCCAGGGACGGCCGGCCCGGCAGCGGCGTGGACGCCCTGACCGGCCGCGTCCTGCCCGTCCCGGAACAGGCGGAGCGGCTGGTGCGGCACGTGCGGCCCGTGCTGGAGACGTACGGCGACATGGGTGAGGTGTCGGCGTTCCTGCGGCGCCTCGCCGCCCGGGGCACCGGCGCCGAGCGGCAGCGCGCCTGGGCCCGGGGCGAGGCGGGTCCGGCCGGGGTGGTGGACGCGCTGGTGCGCGCCACCGACTGTGTCAGCGCGCGGTGAGGGTCGTGACGAGGACGTCCCGGTGGGCGGGCCTGGCGGGGTCGGCCGGCCGGACCGGCGACACGCCGTGCAGGGTGCGGTGATCGTCGCCCAGGAGCAGCGTCCCCCGTTCGCTGAGCGTGGTGGTCAGCACCTCGGAACCGTCGGGGTGGTGCACCGTGCTCTCGCCGCCGGTGGCGTTCTCCCTGCCGATGAGCAGCGACGTCACCAGGGTGACCCCGTCGCGGTGCATGCCTTCGGGGGTGGGCGCGCCCTGGCTGTCGGTGGAGGCGACGACCCGGAACGGGTGAACCTTGACGTCCCACTCACCGGCGTCGTCGAGGCAGGCCGCCACGTCGCCCAGCATCCTCAGCAGGGGCGTCAGGAGCGGATCGGCCACGAAGGCGTCGGTGAGGGGTTCGAAGTGCCGGTCCACGTCGACGTACAGCGGGTTGGTGTCCTCCGGCTGTACGAAGGCGATGTGCGGCAGCAGGGTCAGTTCCCCGGTGCGGGAGAGGCGGAAGTGCCCGTAGCGGCGCAGTCGGCGCGTGCCGCGCTCGGCGGCGTACGCGTCCGGGGCCAGTTCCTCCCAGTGGGCGGCGAAAGCGGCCCAGCCGTGCTCGTCCGTGCCGAGGCATTCGGAGACATGGGCGGGCGGCATCACGTACGCGCCGGTCGACACCAGCGCGTCGTGGGCGGCGGTGACCGGGGCGGTGGGCGTCGAGGTCCTGTCGTTGGCCACGTGGTCCATGGATCCATGTTCCGGTGGGGAGCGGAAGTCCGCATCCGGCGCGCTGCCGGTTGCCCGGATGGGGTACGGGCGGCGCGCCGTGGAAGTGCGTGGGGCGCACGGCCCGGAGTGTGTACGGCGCGCCGTCGGCGGGCGTGTGCACGGCCGGTGTGCGGGGCCGGTGCGAGTGCCCGGCGTATGGCCGCCGAGCCCGGCCGACAGTTATCCACAGGCCTGGGCAGGCGGGGCGGGACCGCGTACGGTTTCGAGGCATGAAGATCCTTGTCAGCGCCGACATGGAAGGCGCCACCGGTGTGACCTGGCCGGCCGACGTGCTGCCCGGCACGCCCCAGTGGGAGCGGTGCCGGCCCATGTTCACCTCCGATGTGAACGCGGCCGTGCTGGGCTTCTTCGACGGCGGAGCCGATGAGGTCCTCATCAACGAAGCGCACTGGACCATGCGCAACCTGCTGCTCGAACGGCTCGACGAGCGCGCCGAGATGATCACCGGTCGGCACAAGTCCCTCTCCATGGTCGAAGGGGTCCAGCACGGTGATGTGGACGGCATCGCGTTCGTCGGCTACCACACGGGCGCGGGCACCGAAGGGGTCCTCGCCCACACCTATCTCGCCAACTCCATCACCGGCGTCTGGCTCAACGGCGTGCGGGCGAGCGAGGGCATGCTCAACGCCCACGTCGTCGCCGAGTACGGCGTCCCGGTCATTCTGGTCACCGGTGACGACCTGACCTGCGAGGACGCTCTGACGTACGCCCCGGAGGCCCGCAAAGTGGCCGTCAAGGACCATGTCTCCCGCTACGCGGCGGTGTGCCGCACGCCCACCCGGACGGCCGCCGACATCCGCGCCGCAGCCAAGGACGCGACCGCTCTCGCCGTACGGTACGAACCGGTGCGCGGCGGACCGTTCACCGTGGAGCTGGAGTTCGACGCGGAGCACCTCGCGGCAGCCGCCACCGTCGTTCCGGGCGTGGCGACCAGCGGCGAACGGCGCGTGGCGTACACCAGCGAGACGATGTACGAGGCCATTCGCGCCTTCAAGGCGGTCACCACGATCGTCTCGGCCGCAGTGGAGGAGCAGTATGGCTGACGTGACGATGCCGTTCGACACGGACTCGCAGGCGCTCGACGAGGTGGTCACCTTCACCTCCGAGCTCATCCGCATCGACACCACCAACCATGGCAGCGGTGACTGCCGGGAGCGGCCGGCCGCGGAGTACGTGGCCGAGAGGCTCGCCGAGGCGGGCCTCGAACCGGTGATGGTGGAACGCACCCCTGGCCGCACCAACGTGGTCGCGCGCATCGAGGGCACCGACCCGTCCGCCGACGCGCTGCTCGTCCACGGCCACCTCGACGTGGTGCCGGCCGACCCCGACGACTGGGAGGTGCACCCCTTCTCCGGGGAGGTGCGCGACGGGCTGGTGTGGGGCCGGGGCGCCGTCGACATGAAGAACACGGACGCGATGGTCCTCGCGGTCGTCCGTGAGTGGGCCCGCCACGGCATCCGCCCCCGGCGCGACATCGTCATCGCGTACACCGCCGACGAGGAGGCCAGCGCCGCCGACGGTGCCGGTTACCTGGTGCGCCACCACCGGGACCTCTTCGAGGGCTGCACGGAAGGCATCGGAGAGTCCGGCGCCTACACCTTCCACGCCGGACCGGGCCTGGAGATCTATCCGATCGGGGCGGGGGAGCGTGGCACCGCCTGGCTCAAGCTGACCGCCGAGGGCAGGGCGGGCCACGGCTCCAAGGTCAACCGGGAGAACGCGGTCAGCCGTGTCGCGTCGGCCGTCTCCCGCATCGGCGAGCACCAGTGGCCGGTGCGGCTCACCCCGACCGTGCGCGCCGCCCTCACCGAACTGGCCGCGCTCCACGGCCTCCAGCCCGACCTCGACGCGGAGGACTTCGACGCCGACGCCCTGCTGACCAAGCTCGGCCGCGCCGCGGCCCTGGTCGAACCGACGATCCGCAACAGCACCAACCCGACCATGCTCCACGCCGGTTACAAGGTCAACGTGATCCCGGGCGTCGCCACCGCCCACATCGACGGACGCGTACTGCCCGGCGCCGACCTGGAATTCTCCGAGACCATGGACATGCTCACCGGGCCGGACGTCCAGTGGGAGTTCCAGCACCAGGAGATCGCCCTCCAGGCGCCCGTCGACTCCCCGACGTACGCCAAAATGCGCGCCGCGCTGGAGCACTTCGAACCCGACGCCCACGTCGTGCCGTTCTGCATGTCCGGGGGGACCGACGCCAAGCACTTCGCCCGGCTCGGCATCACGGGCTACGGCTTCGCACCGCTGCGGCTGCCCATCGGCTTCGACTACCAGGCGCTCTTCCACGGCGTCGACGAGCGCGTCCCGGTCGAGGCGCTGCACTTCGGCATCCGGGTACTCGACCACTATCTGCAGACCGCGTAGGGGGGAAATCCGCACATGGTACCCACGGGGGCCTACGGAACATGGCCGTCACCGATCGACGCACACATCGCCGCCGCGCACGGCGGTCGTCCCGAGTACGTCGGTGTGGTCGGCGACGAAGTGTGGTGGACCGAGCCGCGGCCCGCCGAGGGCGGCAGACGTGCGCTGGTGCGCCGGCGCCCGGGCGGGGCGGAGGAGCCGGTGCTGCCCGCCCCGTGGAACGTCCGCAGCAGGGTGGTCGAGTACGGCGGGCAGCCCTGGGCCGGGGCGGTGCGCGGCGAGGGCGTCGCGCCGCTCGTCGTCTTCAGCCACTTCCCCGACCAGCGGCTCTACGCGTACGAGCCGGACGGTGCCGGTGACCCGGTTCCGCTCACCCCGGTGTCCGGAGTGGGCGGCGGGCTGCGCTGGGTGGACCCCGTCATCCTCCTGGACCGGGGCGAGGTGTGGTGCGTCCTGGAGGAGTTCACCGGCCCCGGGCAGGGGGACGTGCGGCGGGTCATCGTCGCCGTGCCGCTCGACGGGTCGGCCGCCGGGGACCGGGGTGCGGTGCGGGAGCTGACGGACGACCGGCACCGGTTCGTCACCGGACCGCGCCTCTCGCCGGACGGCGCACGGGCCGTGTGGCTCGCCTGGGACCACCCGCGGATGCCGTGGGACGGCACGGTCGTGATGACCGCCGACGTCACGGAAGAAGGAGCGTTCACCGGGGCGCGGAGGGTCGCGGGCGGCCCTGATGAGGCGGTCTGCCAGGCCGACTGGGCCCCGGACGGCTCGCTGCTGTTCGTCTCCGACGCCTGCGGCTGGTGGGAACTGCAGCGGATGCGGCCGGGCGACGCGGGGCCGGCCGGCCTGTGCACGGGCCGTTCGGAGGAGTTCGGCGGGCCGTTGTGGAAGATCGGTCTGAAGTGGTTCCAGCCGCTGGACGACGGGACGATCGCCGTCATCCACGGCGGGGGCGCCACCAGCCTCGGCATACTCGACCCGGAGACCGGCGAGGTGGTCGACGCCCCGGGCCCCTGGACCGAGTGGGCCTCCACCCTCGCCGGGCACGGGACGCGGGTCGTCGGTGTGGCGGCCAGCCCCCGCAGCGGCTACGAGGTGGTGGAGCTGGACACCCGTACCGGGCGTACCCGCGTCATCGGTTCCGCCCACGACGACTCCGTGGACCCGGCGTACTACCCGGAGCCGCAGATCCGCGCCTTCACCGGTCCGGACAACCGGGAGATCCACGCCCACATCTACCCGCCGCACAATCCCGACCGGATAGCGCCCGACGACGAACTGCCGCCCTACGTGGTCTGGGCGCACGGCGGCCCCACCGCACACGCGCCGCTCGTCCTGGACCTGGAGATCGCCTACTTCACCTCGCGCGGAATCGGTGTCGCCGAGGTCAACTACGGCGGGTCCACCGGCTACGGCCGGTCCTACCGCGACCGGCTGCGGGAGCAGTGGGGCGTCGTCGACGTCGAGGACTGCGCCGCCGTCGCGGAGGCGCTCGCCGCCGAGGGCACGGCCGATCCGGCACGGCTCGCCATCCGGGGCGGCAGCGCGGGCGGCTGGACAGCCGCGGCGTCGCTGGCCGCCACCGACGTGTACGCCTGCGGCACGCTCCTCTACCCGGTCCTCGACCTCGGCGGGTGGGCGCAGGAGACGCACGACTTCGAGTCCCGCTACATGGAGTCGCTGATCGGGCCGCCCGAGGACGTCCCCGGCCGCTACCGGGAACGGGCGCCGCTCGGCCAGGTCGAGCGGATCACCGCGCCGTTCCTGCTGTTGCAAGGGCTCGACGACGTGATCTGTCCGCCCGCGCAGAGCGAGCGGTTCCTGGCCGCCGTGGCGGGCCGCGGCATCCCGCACGCGTACATCGCCTTCGAAGGCGAAGGGCACGGCTTCCGCCGGGCCGACACCGTGGTCCGGGCCCTGGAGGCGGAACTCGCCCTGTACGTCCAGGTCTTCGGCATCAACCGGCTCGACGTGCCGCTGCTGGAGCTGCGCACGTGACGGTCACGCCGCTGACCAGGCCCTCCCGCCTGCGTCCGGGTGACAGGGTGGCCGTCGTGTCGCCCAGCGGCCCCGTCCCCGAGGACCGCCTCCGGGCCGGGCTCGCCGTCCTGCGCGGCTGGGGGCTCGACCCCGTCGTGATGCCGCACGCCCTGGACGTCCACCCGCGGCTGCCCTACCTCGCCGGGGCGGACGAGGACCGCGCCCGCGATCTGACGGAGGCCTGGTGCGACCCCTCAGTCTCCGCGGTGATCTGCGCCCGCGGCGGGTACGGCGCGCAGCGCATGGTCGACCTGCTCGACTGGCCGGCGATGAGAGCCGCCGGACCCAAGGTCTTCGTCGGCTACAGCGATGTCACGGCCCTGCACGAGGCGTTCGCCGTGCGGATGGGACTGGCCACGCTGCACGGGCCGATGGCCGGGGCGGTGACGTTCATCAAGGACGCCGCCACCCAGGAGTCGCTGCGGGCCACGCTCTTCGTACCCGAGACGGTACGCACCCTGGGCCTGAGCAGCGCCCGGGCCATGGTCCCCGGCCGGGCGCGGGGCGTCACCGTCGGCGGCTGCCTCGCGCTGCTCGCCGCCGACCTCGCCACCTCGCACGCCCGCGCCTCCCTCCGGGGCGGCCTGCTCCTGCTGGAGGACGTCGGCGAGGAGCCGTACCGCCTCGACCGCGTCCTCACCCAGCTCCTGCGTGCCGGCCGGCTCGACGGCGTCACCGGAATCGCCTTCGGTTCCTGGGCGGAGTGCGGCCCCTACGCGGAGGTCCGCGCCACCCTCCTCGACCGGCTGGCGACCCTCGGCCCACCGGTCGTCGAGCAACTGGGCTTCGGCCACAGCAGGACCAACCTGACCATCCCCCTCGGCGCCCCGGCCCTCCTGGACGCTGACGCGGGCACCCTCACCCTGGACGAACCCGCACTGCGCTGAAGCGGCCGAACCGGGGGCCGAGCGGTCACCGGACCGTCCCGCCGCCGGACCGGTCAGTGCGTGTCCGCCTCCGTCCTCTCCTCGGCCCTCTCCTCCGCCTTCTCCGCCCTCTCCTTCTCCTTCTCCGCCTTCTCGTCCCGCTCCGCCGGCGGCTTCACCTGTCCCGGCTGCGGCCGTGTCCGGTCGTGGGCCGGTCCACGGACGTTCTCTGCCCGTGGATCGCCAGATTTCTCGCGGGAGGTGGCGGGAGCGGCCGGGGTGCCGGGATCGTCGGTCACCGCGTCGGCGCCTGCGGCGGCTTCGGCGGTGCCGGCGGGGGACGTCGGTGTCGTGGGGGAGGGGGTCGGGCGGCCGGAGTGGTCCCCCGCCGGCGCGGCCGGGTCCGTGGTGGCCGGCTCGGTCGTGGCCGGGCGCGGCGTACGGGCGGCCGCGTCCCGGTCGTCGGTCGGCAGGCCACCGGTGGAGCCGGTCAGCGCGAGGCCGAGGACGGCGAGCGTCGAGCCCGCCGCCAGCAGGGCCCGGTGGGCACGGCGGCCGGCGGGTGCCCGGAAGGCGGACCTCGGCACGCTCGTCCCCTCGCGTGTAGTGGAGGTGGCGACGGGCTCGGCACCCTGCTCACCTTCCCGGGGGCGGAGCGGGCCGGCCCATGGTGCCGAGCCGCTGTCAGCAGCCGCCGCGGTCAGCGCCCGGCAGCAGGCGCGGGCGTCCGGCCGGCCGGCCTCGTCGGACGCGGTCATGGCTCGCAGCAGCTCGGCGAGCTCGGCGGGAAGCTCCGGCGGGATGACCGGGGGACGGTGCAGGCGGGCTATCGCGGCCTCCAGCGGGGCGCCGTCGTACTCCAGTTCAGCCTTCAGGGACTCCAGGAGGACCAGGCCGAGGCTGTAGATGTCGGAGGCCGGCCCGGCTCCCCTGCCGAGCACCTGCTCGGGCGCCATGTAGGCGGCGGTGCCCACCAGCGCGCCGGTGGCCGTGCGGGCCGTGCTGTCGAGCAGCCGGGAGATACCGAAGTCGGTCAGGTGGGGGGTCCCCGCCTCGTCCAGGAGGATGTTCGACGGTTTGACGTCACGGTGCACCACGCCGTTGGCGTGCACGTGCGCCAGCGCCGAGGCCAGCGCCGATCCGATACGGCAGGCCTCGGCGGGCGTCAGGGGCTCCCGGGCTATCCGCGTGCGCAGTGTCGTGCCCCTGATCAGCTGCATGATCAGATAAGGCTGCCCGTCCTCCCGGCCGCAGTCGTACACGGTCACCAGACCGGGGTGCTGCAACCGGGCCAGCAGGCGCGCTTCGCTGTCGAAGCGCTCCTCCGTGACGGCCTCACCCTCCGGGCGGAGCACCTTCACCGCGACGGGACGCCGCAACCGCAGGTCCAGACCCTCGTACACATCGGCCCCGCCGCCGCGGCCCAGCAGATCGTCGAGCCGGTAGCGGCCGGCCACCACGTGGGCCGTGAGCCGGAAGTCCGGTCGAACCGACCACGGGCGGACCTTCATGTGGGCTCCCTGCGTCCTGTCGTCACCTGCCGATGTCCGCCCGCCCCACCCCGCGTACGTGCCGGGCTCATGACTGATCGCATGGTGACGAGCACGCAGTACGCCTGCCCCATGAATCCCCGGACATCCGTACGGGTCTGGTTTCGGCACGGCCGCGACGGCCTGACCCCGGCGGCCACCGCGTCACCACGCGGCGGCTCGCAGCCGAACGACCGGCTCAGGAGCGCGCCGTGGCCGCCGGTCGGCGGGTCTCGCGCAGCGCCGCGTACGGCGGTCACGTCACGGACACCCTCGGCACCGCGACGCCCGCGACCCCGCTCCCACGGTGCCCGCCGCGCCGGATCCCGCCGGCACCGGGACCGCCACCACCAGCGGGTGCGCCCGGACCGACCGGCTCATGACGAGCGGATGGAGCGGAAGCCCCTCGATCTGCCCGATGACCCAGATGATCCGATCGGCGGGATCGGCGCGATCAGGAGGCCGGCGACCCGCGGCCTCCGCGCCGTCGGCGCGACCACCGTCGCGACCGCGCCCGTGCCCGCGACCGGCCGTGCCGGCGCGTCGCGTCGGAGGACGGCGCAGGAGGGGAGGCGGGGGAGCGGCGGCGTCAGAGGGCCGCGTACCCGGGGCGGATCACCTCGTCGATGATCCGGCGGCGCTCCGGCAGCGGCAGGAACGCGGCCTCGACGGCGGCGACCGTGAACTGCTCGAAGACCTCGGGGCCGTACCCGAAGGCGTCCACCATGTGCTGGAACTCCTGGCTCATGGTCGTACCGGACACCAGACGGTTGTCGGTGTTGAGCGTGATGCGGAACCCGAGACGCCGCAGCTGGTCGATCGGGTGGGTCGCGTAGTCCTTCGCGGCGCCCGTCTGGAGGTTGGAGGTGGGGCAGACCTCCAGCGCGATGCGGTTGTCACGGACGTACGCCGCCAGGTGGCCGAGCGTGCCGTCCTCGGCGATGTCGTCGGTGATCCGCACACCGTGGCCGATCCGCTCGGCACCGCACACCTGCACCGCCTCGTGGATCGACTCGGCGCCCACGGCTTCGCCCGCGTGGATGGTGAAGTGGCAGTTGTGCCGCTTGAGGTGCTGGAAGGCCGGCAGGTGGCGGGAGGGCGGGTTGCCGATCTCGCCGCCCGCGATGTCGAAGCCGGCCACCCCGCGCTCGCGGTGGGCGACGGTCAGCTCGGCTATCTCCAGCGAACGGTCGGTGTGGCGCATACCGGTCAGCAGCGTGCCGACGGTGATCCGGCCGCCGGTGCGGCGCTCACCCTCGCGGAAGCCGTCGTTCACGGCCTCCACGACCTCGTCCAGGCTCAGGCCCGCCGCCAGGTGCTGCTCGGGGGCGTACCGCACCTCGGCGTAGACCACGCCGTCCGCCGCCAGGTCCTCGGCGCACTCCGCCGCGACGCGGAAGAGCGCCGCGCGGGTCTGCATCACCGCACAGGTGTGGGCGAACGTCTCCAGGTAGCGTTCCAGCGAACCGGAGTCGGCGGCGTCGCGGAACCACACGCCGAGCGCTGCCGGATCCTCGGTCGGCAGGCCGGTGTAACCGCACTCGCGGGCCAGCTCGATGATCGTGGCGGGGCGCAGCCCGCCGTCCAGGTGGTCGTGGAGGACCGCCTTGGGGGCGCGGCGGATCCAGTCGGCGGCCGTAGCGTCGGCGGAGACGTTGTCAGACAAGTGCATGGTGCGGGAGTGTACGCCACGCCCGGGGCCGTACGCCGTGACGCAGCTGACAGCGGGAGAGGGCCGGTACGGGAGCCGGAAACCGCAGCCGGGACCGCGGCCGGTACAGGGCCCGTGAGCCGCTGAGCCTCGACGCCGCCCTCCACGGCAACTGCGGCGCCACGCCGTCCAGCGGGTTCCCGGCGGGTCCCCAGCGGGCCCCCGGCGGGGTCGCAGCGCCCATGCCTCCGGCGGCGCCCGCGCCCCCAGCGGGTCCCCGGCGGCAGTGGGGTCTCCCTCCGCGGACCCGCGCGCCGGCTCAGTTCGACTGGAGGACCGGCAGGGCCGCCGCTCCCGTCGGCAGCATGTGCTTGGCCGCCATGACCGGGGTGTCCCCGGCGCGGACGACCTGCGTGATCAGTACGGCGGGGGTGTCGGCCGGCCGGCCCAGCTGCTCCCCGCGCCGCTGCCCGACCAGCGTCGCCGTCACGCTGCTGTGCGCGCTCAGCGGCACCCCGCGGGAGGCCCCGGCCAGGACGGCGAGCATCGACGTGCGGGCGGCGTCCGGGGTGCCGGCGACGGCCTCCAGCGCCCGGGCGAAACCTGGGTGGGCCGCCTCCAGGACGTCTTCGGCGGCCGCCCACTCCTGGCTGAGCGCCGCCGCCGTGCCGTCCGCCGCCAGCAGCGACTCCCAGAACCGGAGCCGGGCACGGGCGGCCGCGAGCAGGTGCTGCGCGGTGAAGTCGGTCGGCTCCTCCACCGCACGCAGCAGGGCGCGTACCCGGACGGGGGCGCCCGCGCCGATCAGCTCCTCCAGGGGCTGGATGTGCTCGAACCCCCGCCGCGGCGGGCGGTCGGCGACGGTCCGGCCGACTCCGCGCCGTACCGACAGCAGGCCGTCCTCCTGAAGGAGCAGCAGGGCCTCGCGCAGCGCCGGGCGGCTCACGCCCAGCTCGGTGGCGAGCTTGGGCTCGGAGGGGAGGGTCGAGCCGGGCGGGTAGGTGCCGGCGTGGATGGCGTCCACGATCCGCTCGTACAGCACCACCACGGGTCTCCGCTGTTCCGCGCTGCTGACCACCACTGCCCCTCCTCGGCTCACTTGTCATCAAGTTATGGCCACCGGCGGGCCCGGGCAATGGTGGATCGGTCTCGATTCGGCGGCACTGAGCTGCGGAAATTCGAAAAGTTGGACTCAGGGTATTGACGTTTACGCGCGTAGATCTCAATCTGACTCAGCAGCACTTGTCTGACAAGGGCAGGTGATCTGCCGTTCTACCGATCTCGACATGACATCCAAGGCAAAGGGGCCGACATGTCCATCTCGCTCGGCCGGACACGTTCCGGAGCCGAATCCGACCTCGCGGGCCGCGGACCCATGCTGATGGCGATGGTCCTGGCCGTTCTCGGCTACCAGATCAACGCGACCATGCTCAGCCCCGCCCTGCCCGATGTCATCGAGCGTCTCGGTACCACCACGGCCGCCGCCGGCCTGTCGCAGACCCTCTTCTTCCTGATGGCCGCCATCGGCCAGGTCACGCTCGCCCGCCTCAGCGACCAGCGCGGCCGCAAGCCGATGATGATCGTCTGCGCGATCGTCCTGATCATCGGCAACCTGCTCTGCGTCTTCGCGCCCTCCATCGAGGTCTTCATCGCCGGCCGCGTCCTCCAGGGCATCTCCGCCGCGATGTTCACCCTGGCCTTCCTCACCCTGAACCAGCTGCTCACCCCGGCCGGCTTCGGCAGGGCCGCCGGTATCATCACCGCCGTCAACGGCGGTCTCGCCGGCGTCGACGCCATCGCGGGCGGCCAGATCGCCGACACCATCGGCTTCCGCGGCATCTTCGTCTGTTCGACCCTGATCGCCGTCGCCGGCCTGCTCGGCGTACGCCGGTACGTCCCCGACGTCCCGCCCACCACGGACGCCGGCGCCCGCTTCGACTCCCGGGGCATCTCCGCCCTCGCCCTCGGCCTCACCGGCATCCTGGTCGGCCTCGCGCAGGGCGGTGCCTGGGGCTGGACGTCACCGCTCACGCTCGGCTTCCTGCTCGGCGGCCTCGCCTCCCTCGTCTTCTTCGTCGCCTCGCAGAAGAGCGCCCCCAACCCGGTCATCGACCTCGACGTCCTCGCCTCCCGCCGCGCCTGGCCCCTGCTGCTCACCACCGTCTGCACCCTCGGTGGAGCCTTCGGCGCGATCGCGCTGACCATCCCGCTGTTCTCCCAGGACAGCCGCGTCGGCCTCGGGCTGAGCGCCGTCACCGCCGCGGTCCTCTTCCTCACCCCCATCCAGCTGATCGGCGTGATCTCCGCGCCCCTGACCGGGCGGCTCGGCCCGAAGATCGGCTGGCGCACGATCGTGGTCACCGGTGCCGTCGCCAACTTCGTGATCTTCGTCTTCGCCACGCTGTTCCTGCACAGCGAGTGGATCCTGGTCACCGCGCTCGCCGCGCTCGGCATCACGTACGGCGGTTTCATGCTCACCGGTCTCAACGGCCTCGCCGTCACCACCGCACCCAAGGACAAGCCCGGTTCGCTCTCCGGCCTCAACGGGGCCTGCTTCGGCATCGGCGCCTCGCTCGGCATCGCCCTCGCCTCCGCCATGATCACCGCGGGCAGCGACGCCCAGGGTGTGACCGGGGCCGGCTACCAGCACGCGATGTACGCCGCGCTCGCCCTGCTCGGCGTCGGTGTCGTCACCGCGCTGCTCATCCAGCGCCCCGACCCGGCCGACACCGCCGACGACGCGGACGAGCCGCGGCCGGTCGTCGCCCACCACTGACCGGAGGGCCGGCCTCACCCGTACGGCCCGCCCCACCGCCCCCGCGCGACCGGGATCTGCACATCCTGGTGGCCGGGGGCGGCGGCGTATGGGCATCCAGGAGGCGAAAGTGAAGCGTGCGGCCACAGTGACGGCGGGACTGACGCTCGCCCTGACGGCCGTGGGAGCCGTCGGCGGGACCCCGGCGGTGGCGGCGGCCGGCCCGCCGCTTCCGGACTTCACCGGCAAGGGGCTCATGACCGTCTTCCGCACGACGGACCCCGGCACCAAGGTCGAGGTACGGGACGCCAGCGGCTACGGCCGTACGGTGCTGTGGCCGGCGAACTGGAAGGTCTGCTCACAGCACCCCGCCCCCGGCATGGACATCGGCGATCGCACGCTCTCCGTCGACGTGATGAAGAAGGGGGAGAAGTGCCCGGGCGGGAGCCCGGCGACCCGGCGGGCGAACGACCGCTGACGCCCTCGTTACCCTGACTCGATGTCCGCGACCCGCCCCCGCCCCCGGTACCTGGCGGAAGGCCCGCGCGTCGGCATCCGGCACTTCACGTACGACGACGGCGAGGAGTTCACCGCCCGGGCGCGTGAGAGCCGGGACCTGCACCGGCCGTGGCTCTTCCCGCCGGACACCGCCGAGGCGTACGCCGCTTACGCCCGCGTCCGCATCGGGAGTCCGGACTGCGAGCCGCTCCTGGTGTGCGAGAAGGAGGCGGGCGGCGCGATCGCCGGGTACATCAACATCAACAACATCGTCCGCGGCGGCTTCCTCAGCGGCACCCTCGGCTACGGCGCCTTCGCCCACGCGGCCGGCCGCGGTCTGATGGGCGCGGGGCTCACCCTCGTCCTCCGCCGCGCTTTCGGGCCGCTCGGTCTGCACCGGCTGGAGGCCAACATCCAGCCCCGCAACGAGGCCTCACTCGCTCTCGTCCGCCGTGCCGGGTTCCGCCTGGAGGGCTTCTCCCCGGCGTTCATCTTCGTCGACGGCGCCTGGCGTGACCACGAACGCTGGGCGATCACCGCCGACACGCCCACGGTCGACCGGCCCCGGGGGCGCGGAGGACGGAGTCCGGCGTGAGGAGAACGGGAGGCCGCGGATGACCGTGTCACCCGCGGCCTCCCGAACCGGCGGTCAGTGCTTGAAGGCGTCCTTGCCCTTCTCCACCGCCTGCTTGGCGTCGCCCTTGGCCTGTTCGACCCGCCCCTCCGCCTCAAGGCGCTCGTTGCCGACCGCCCTGCCGGTGGACTCCTTGGCCTTGCCCTTGGCGGTTCGCGCCACGTTCTTGGCCTTCTTGCCCGCGGCCATGTGCGTCACCTCCTGGGCGGTCGCTCGCAGCGGCGGGGCGCCGATGCGGAACTCACCCCACGAACGGTCCCTACCCACCAGGAAACCGGGCAATCGGCAGGAATGGTCATATTGGAGGTATGTACGGTTAGAAGTGTCTACCGGCGGGAGGGGTGCTCCCGGTACCGGTTCCCGGTCCCGGTACCGGTGCCGACACCGGCATCCGGGGAAGGCGGACGGATGTCCCGGGCAGCGGCGTCAGCGCCGCTGATCGACGTACTCGAAGACCGATCCGTCGGGATGGACCGCGATCAGATTGCGCCCGGCGGGCGTCGGCACGGGGCCCGCCAGCACCCTGGCGCCCGCTTCGCTGAGCGTCGTGTGGGCGGCGTCCACGTCCTCGACCGCGATCGTCGCCGCCACCTTGCGAAGGATCTCCAGTTCGGCCTCGGGGCCGCTCATCAACAGGAAGCAGCCGATGGCCGCCACGGACACGCCGCCGCGCTCGAAGCGGAGCGCGCGGCTGCCGGTGAGCCGTTCGTAGAAGACCACCGAGGTCTCCAGGTCGTCGACGCAGACGCGCAGCGTGGTGCCGAGGATCTCCATACCGGCGAGGGTAGTTGACGGCGCCGGGCCACGAGATCCATTCGGCCGCAGTCAACCGGTGGAAGCCGGGCGACCGGAACCGGGAACCCGGCCGGACGTCACACCCGGCACAGCACCTCGCCGTGCGGCACCAGGAACCAGCCGTCCTCCTGGCGCCCCCACTCCCGCCAGCCCTCGGCGACAGCGGCCAGCTGCCGCTCGGTCGCGTGTCCGCCGTCGACCGCGAGCGCGGCGTACCCCGAGGCGGTCGTACGGTCCGCCCACAGACCGCTCCACCAGGCGCGCTCCCCCGGGGTGGCGTAGCACCAGGTGGCCGCGGTGGCGGTGATGTCGGTGAACCCGGCCGACCGGGCCCAGGACAGCAGTCGGCGGCCCGCGTCCGGTTCGCCGCCGTTGGCGCGCGCCACCCGCCGGTAGAGCTCCAGCCAGTCGTCCATGGCCGGCACCTCGGGGAACCAGGCGAACGCCGCGTAGTCACTGTCGCGTGCGGCGACGACGCCTCCGGGGCGGCACACCCGCCGCATCTCCCGCAGCGCCCGCACCGGGTCGCCCACGTGCTGGAGCACCTGGTGGGCGTGGACCACGTCGAACGAGTCGTCCGGGAAGTCCAGGGCGTGGACGTCGGCCACCCCGAAACGGATGTTGTCCAGGCCGCGCTCACGGGCGGTGGCGCGGGCCTGTTCCAGTACGTCACCGGCCGCGTCGACCGCCGTGACCCGGCCGCCCGGGGCGACGAGCGCGGCCAGGTCCGCCGTGATGGTGCCGGGGCCGCAGCCCACGTCCAGGACCTCCAGCCCCGGGCGCACCTCACCGAGCAGGTACGCCGCGGAGTTGGCGGCCGTCCGCCAGCGGTGCGAGCGCAGTACCGATTCATGGTGCCCATGTGTGTAGACAGCGTCAGTCATCGCCGTACTCCCCCTGGTCGCCGGGCGGTTGGTGCGGTCAGCGTACGCGGGCGTGTCATATTCTGATATGGCCATCTCGAATGTTGGGATGCTGGCCGCGGTGGCGGCGAGCCCGCGGGCGGACGCGGCGTGCCGCCCCGCCGACGGTGCCGGAAGGGGCCGCACGCCCGGCCCGCGACCGGTATGCCGCGTTTGGGGGACAGCCTCCGGGGCACCGGGAAGGTCCGTCCGCATCACGCGGCTGTGCACGCACGCAGACATGACGCTGGAGGCCCTGTGACCCCGTCCGTCAGCTCGTCCGGCCCGTTCCCCGGCCCCTCCGGCCGCTCCGGCCGCCCCGACGGCTCCCGCGCCCTGCCGCGCGTCGTGATCGTCGGGGCCGGCTTCGCCGGATACCAGACCGCGCGCCACCTCTCCCGCAGCCTGCGCGGCCAGGCCGAGATCGTGCTGCTGAACCCGACCGACTACTTCCTGTACCTCCCGCTGCTGCCCCAGGTCACCGCCGGTGTGCTGGAACCGCGCCGGGTCACCGTGTCGCTGCCCGGCACCCTCCGCCACGTACGGCTGGTGCTCGGCCAGGCCGACCACGTCGACCTCGACGGGCGCGCGGTCCACTACACCGACCCCGAGGGCACCGAGGGCACGCTCACCTACGACCGGCTCGTCCTCGCCGTCGGCAGCGTCAGCAAGCTCCTGCCCATCCCCGGCGTCGCCGAGAACGCCACCGGCTTCCGCGGCCTGCCCGAGGCGCTGTACCTGCGCGACCACATCACACGCCAGATCGAGCTGGCCTCCGCCGCCGGGAACCCCGCCGACTGCACCTCCCGCTGCACCTTCGTGGTCGTCGGCGCCGGCTACACCGGTACGGAACTGGCCGCGCACGGCAAGATGTTCACCGACGCCCTCGTCGCCAAGCAGGCCGCCTGGCCCGCCGGGCTGAAGCCCCGCTGGATGCTCCTCGACGTCGCCGACCGGGTCCTGCCCGGCCTCGACGAGAAGCTCTCCCGCACCGCCGACGAGGTGCTGCGCGGCCGGGGCGTCGACGTGCGCACCAAGACGTCCGTCAAGGAGTCCACGGCCGACGGGGTGCTGCTGGACGACGGCGAGTTCGTGGAGACGAGGTCGCTGATCTGGTGCGTCGGCGTACGCCCCGACCCGCTCGTCTCCGAACTGGGCCTGCCCGTCGAACGCGGCCGCCTGGTCGTGACCCCGCAGCTCGGCGTCCCCGGCCACCCCGACGTCTTCGCGTGCGGTGACGCCGCCGCCGTACCGGACCTGACCCGGCCCGGCGAGTACACGCCCATGACGGCCCAGCACGCGGCCAGGCAGGGCAAGGTCGCCGCCCGCAACGTCGCCGCGTCCCTCGGGCACGGCGAGGCGGTCCCGTACAAGCACAACGACCTGGGCTTCGCCGTGGACCTCGGCGGGGTCAAGGCGGCCGCCAACCCGATGGGCGTGAAGCTGTCCGGCCCGGTCGCCGGTGCCGTGACCCGCGGCTACCACCTGGCCGCGATGCCCGGCAACCGGGTGCGGGTCGCCGCCGACTGGCTGCTGGACGCGGCCCTGCCGCGGCAGGCCGTCCAACTCGGCCTGCTGCGCTCCTGGCAGGTACCCCTCGACACCGCCTCGCCCGAACTGGCCCGCATCCCGGCCGGACCCGGCGGAGCCCCCGGCACCCGTGGCGGCAAGAACGGCAAGGAGTGACATGCACTACCAGGAACTCGCCACCCTCGGCCAGCAGCTGCGCGTCGACGCGGTACGCGCCGCCGACGCCGCCGGCTCCGGGCACCCCACGTCGTCCATGTCGGCTGCCGACATCGGAGCCGTCCTCCTCGCCCACCACCTGAGGTTCGACTTCGACCACCCCGAGCACCCCGGCAACGACCGGCTCGTGCTGTCCAAGGGACACGCGTCCCCGCTGCTGTACGCCATGTACAAAGCGGCCGGGGCGATCGACGACGACGAACTGCTCACCTTCCGCAAGCTCGGCAGCCGCCTCGAAGGGCACCCCACCCCCCGGCTGCCCTGGGTGGACGTCGCAACCGGCTCCCTCGGCCAGGGGCTGCCCGTCGGCGTGGGCATCGCGCTCGCGGGCAAGCGGCTCGACGACGTCCCCTACCACGTCTACGTCCTGTCCGGCGACAGCGAGATGGCGGAGGGCTCGGTCTGGGAGGCCGTCGAGCACGCCGCGTACAACCACCTCGACAACCTCACCCTGATCATCGACGTCAACCGGCTCGGACAGCGCGGCCCGACCCGCCACGAGAACGACCTGGCCGCCTACGAACGGCGGCTGCACGCCTTCGGCTGGCACACCATCGAGGTCGACGGGCACGACGTGGAAGCCGTCGACCGGGCGTTCGCCGAGGCCCGCTCCACGATCCGGCAGCCGACCGCGATCATCGCCGCCACCCACAAGGGGCGCGGTGTCGCCGCCGTCGAGGACCTGGAGGGCTTCCACGGCAAGCCCGTCAAGGACGCCGAGGCCGCGATCACCGAGCTGGGCGGCCCTCGCCCCCTCCACGTCGACGTCCAGAAGCCCCCGGAGGCGACCGGACGGAAAACCTCCGTCTCGGACGGCGGCAACGGCCGAAGCGAGTCGCCGGAACCCGAACTGCCGCGCTTCGACGTGGGCGACGCCGTCGCCACCCGCACCGCCTACGGGCACGCCCTGGAGGCACTCGGTTCCGCACGCGCCGACGTCGTGGCGCTGGACGCCGAGGTCAGCGACTCGACCCGGACCGAGTTCTTCGCGGAGGCCCACCCCGACCGGTACTTCGAGTGCTACATCGCCGAGCAGCAGCTCGTGGCCGCCGCCGTGGGTCTCCAGACGCGCGGCTACGTCCCCTATGCGTCGTCCTTCGCGGCCTTCCTGACCAGGGCGTACGACTTCGTCCGCATGGCGGCCGTCAGCCGCGCGGGGATCAACCTCGTCGGCTCCCACGCGGGGGTGGCCATCGGTCAGGACGGGCCGTCCCAGATGGGCCTGGAGGACCTGGCCATGTTCCGGGCGGTGCACGACAGCACCGTGCTGTACCCGTGCGACGCCAACCAGACCGCCAAGCTGGTGGCGACGATGGCCGACCTCAAGGGGGTCCGCTACCTGCGCACCTCGCGCAGCGACATGCCGGTGCTGTACGGGCCGGACGAGACGTTCCCGGTGGGCGGCAGCAAGGTGCTGCGCAGCCACGGGGACGACGACAAGGCCACGATCGTCGCCGCCGGGGTCACGCTGCACGAGGCGCTGAAGGCGGCCGACCTGCTGGACGACCACGGCATCCCGGTCAGGGTCATCGACCTGTACTCGGTGAAGCCGGTGGACACCGACACGCTGAACGACGCGGCCGGCGCCACCGGCTGTCTCCTGACGGTGGAGGACCACCATCCCGAGGGCGGCCTGGGCGACGCCGTCGCGGAGGCCTTCTCCGACGGGCGCCCCGCCCCGCGCATGGCGCGCCTCGCGGTCCGGGACATGCCGGCCTCGGCGACCCCCGAGGAGCAGCTGCGGAAGGCGGGCATCGACGCCGACGCGATCGTGGCGGCCGTGCAACTGCTCGTGGAGCGCGTCCTCGCACCGTGAGCGCCCCTCCCGCGCCTGTGTCCGGGCCGGGCCCCCGCCCCGGCCGTGGCCGCGGCGTCACGGCCCCGACCCGCCCCGACCCGCCCCGACCCGGTCGGAGCGGGGCGGGGCCGGGGCGGCGGGCCGGGGTCACCGGGCCGAGCGCGCGGCACGTGTCCGCGACCAGGCCTCCCGGGTCAGGGCGTACTCCACGTCCCCGTGCTCGGAGCCGTCGATCACCTCCGGCCACTGCTCGAAGAACGTCCGGACGTACGTCAGCCCGCACTTCTCCAGCACCCGGCGCGAGCCCGCGTTGACGGTCATCGTCTGCGCCGTCACCCGGCGCACCCCCAGCTCCCGGAAGCCCTTGTCGATCAGCGCCCCGGAGCCCTCGGTCGCGTACCCCCGGCCCCACGCCGACCGGCGCAGCCGGTAGCCGAGTTCCACCACCCCCTCCACCGCCGACGGCTCCAGCGCGAACCAGCCCAGCCACTCACCCGTGCCGCGCTCCTCGGCGGCCCAGAAGCCCGGCCCCATCAGCCGCCGCAGCGCCCCGGCCCGCACCTCCTCGCGCGACACGGGCCGGCCGCCGTTGATGTACCGCATGACCAGGGGGTCGTTGTCGAGTGCCACCACGTCGTCCAGGTCGTCCTCCGTGACCGTGCGCAGCACCAGCCGGGGCGTTTCCAGCAACACACTCATGGCACCGGATCCTGCGCCCGCGCACCGCCGCGCCGCAACGGCATTCCGGCGTGTGGCCGTGGAGCGTCCGGGTAGGCGCACCCGATGAGTACGAGCAGCACCAGGGCCGTACGAGCCGGCCGCCGGACCGTCGACATCCACCGCCCGGACAAGGTCCTCTTCCCCGAGGACGGGATCACCAAGGCGGACCTCGCCGACTACTACCGATCCGTCGCGTCCTTCATGCTGCCGCACCTGCGCGGCAGGCCGCTGATGCTCGAACGGCTACCCGACGGCATCGACGGGCCCCGCTTCATGCAGAAGGACACGCCCGCCGGCTACCCCGACTGGGTCCACCGTGCCGAGGTGGCCAAGGAGGGCGGCACCGTCACCCACACGGTGTGCGACGACACCGCCACACTGGTCCACCTCGCCGACCAGGCGTGTGTCACGCTGCACCGCTGGCAGTCGAAGACCGGCCGCCTGGAGTCGCCGGACCGCATGGTGTTCGACCTCGACCCTCCCTCGGCTTCCAGCGGGGGCACGCCCCCCGAGGGCGACTTCGACGCCGTACGCCGAGCGGCACACCTCCTCGGTGAACTCCTCGACACGCTCAGGCTGCCCTCGACCCTCATGACCACCGGCTCCAAGGGCCTGCACGTCATCGTCCCTCTCGACGGGCACAGCGATTTCGACGAGGTCCGCGCCTTCGCGCACGACGTCGCCGAGACCCTCGCCGCCGCCCACCCGGACGAACTCACCACCGCACCACGCAAACAGGCCCGGGGCGACCGCCTCTACCTCGACGTCCAGCGCAACGGGTACGCCCAGACCGCCGTCGCGCCCTACTCCGTGCGCGCCAGCCCCGGCGCCCCCGTCGCCACGCCGCTGCGCTGGGACCAGTTGGACGACCCGGCCACCCACGCCCGTCGCTGGACCATCGCCACCGTGCTCGAACAGGCGCGCAGCGCCCCCTGGGACGGCTCCGCCGCACGTCCGCGTGCCCTCGGCCCGGCCCGGCGGCGGCTCGACGCGCTGCGCTGAACCGGCACCGAGCACGGGCCAAGGGTTTGCGGATCCACGTCACGGCAACCAGGAGAGCGAGGCACCCATGGCGAACACATCAGAGAACACATCAGAAGCATCGAACACATCAGAAGCATCAGAGGACACCGAGAAGACCGAGAACACCAGCGCCCGGGCGAAAAGCGCCCGGGCACAACAACAGCCCCAGGAACAGTCGCCGGGCCCCATGCAGGTGTTGCGCGGCGCATGCGCTCAGCTCGCCGAACTCACCGGCATGGAAGCCGAGTCGGTGTCGTCGTTCGAACGCACCGAGGACGGCTGGACGCTCAACGTCGAAGTGCTCGAACTGGCCCGTGTCCCCGACACGATGAGCCTGCTCGCCTCGTACGAGGTCGAACTCGACGCGAACGGCGAGCTCAGTGGCTACCGGCGCGTCCGCCGCTATGAGCGCGGCAGGTCCGACCGTTCCTAGGGAGGGAGGCACCCCACCATGACCGTTGTTCCGGCACAGCAAGGCGGAAGCGGTGGCACCAGCGGCCTGTACGACGTCCTCGAACTCGTCCTGGACCGCGGGCTCGTCATCGACGCGTTCGTCCGCGTGTCCCTGGTCGGTATCGAGATCCTGAAGATCGACGTACGGGTCGTCGTCGCGAGCGTCGACACCTACCTCCGCTTCGCCGAGGCCTGCAACCGCCTCGACCTGGAGGCCGGCCCCCGCAAGGACCCCGGCCTGCCCGACCTGGTCGGCGAGATGACCGAGTCCGGCGCCCGCGGCAAGTCAAAGGGAGCGCTCTCCGGCGCCGCCGAAACCATCTCGGACGCCCTCAAGGGCTCGCCCAGCGGCACGTCCGGCCGCACGTCGTCCCGTAAGAAGGAGGAAACGGAGTGAGCACGTACGTCTACGGGATCGCGCGGAGCTCACACCCCGGCCTCCCCGAGAAGATGGGCGGCATCGGCGAGCCGCCGCAGCCCGTCCGCGTCCTCAAGCACGGCGCCCTCGCCGCACTCGTCAGCGACGCGCCCGAGGACCTCAGGCCCAAGCGGCGCGACCTGATGGCCCACCAGAACGTCCTCGCCGAGGCGGGCGCGGCCGGCGCGGTCCTGCCCATGCGGTTCGGCGGCGTCTCACCCGACGACGACGCCGTCCTCGCCGTCCTCGGCGACCGCGAGGAGCACTACCTGGAGCGGCTGCGGGCCCTCGACGACAAGGTCGAGTACAACGTGAAGGCCAGCCACGACGAGGAAGCCGTCCTGCACCGGGTGCTCGCCGACAACCCCGAGCTGCGCAAGCTCAGCGAGGCCAACCGCGCGGCGGGAGGCGGCACCTACGAACAGAAGCTGGCCCTCGGCGAACGCGTCGCGGCCGCCGTCCAGCAGCGCGAGGCGAGCGACGCGGTGCTCGTGCAGCAGTCGCTGGAGACCGAGGCCACCGATGTCCGTCCCGGCCCGGAGAGCGGCGGCTGGCTGGCCAACATCTCCTTCCTGGTGGAGCGGGACCGCGCCGACGGCTTCGTCGCCGCGATCGACAAGCTCCAGCAGGGGCAGCAGCACCTCGTGCTCCAGGTGAACGGCCCGCTGCCGCCGTACAGCTTCGTGGAGTAGAGACAGGCAGACAGACAGACGGACGAGGGAAGGACCGAGCATGGGCCTGCTGGGAGAACTGCTGCTGCTGCCGGCAGCGCCCCTGCGCGGCACCGCCTGGGTGCTGCGCCAAGTGGTGGCGGAGGCCGAGCGGCAGTACTACGACCCCGCCGCCGTACAACGCGAACTCTCCCGCCTCAACCAGCTGCTTGAGGCGGGGGAGATCGACGAAGAGGAATTCGACCGCCGGGAGGACGAGCTCCTCGACCGCCTGGAGAAGGGCCCGAGACAGACATGAGCACCCCACGCCCCAGCGGCCTGCCCAGCCCGTACGCCTCCGAAGGCAGCAGCGCGAACCTCGCAGACATCCTCGAACGCGTCCTCGACAAGGGCGTCGTCATCGCCGGTGACATCAAGATCAACCTGCTGGACATCGAGCTGCTGACCATCAAGCTGCGTCTCGTCGTCGCCTCCGTCGACCGGGCCAAGGAGATGGGCATCGACTGGTGGGAGAGCGACCCGGCGCTCTCCTCCCGGGCCCGCGGCAGCGAACTGGCCCGCGAGAACGCCGACCTGCAGCGCCGCATCGCCGAACTGGAGGGACGCACCGCATGAGCACCACCGACCGGCTGCGTTACGTGTACGCCGTCACGCGACCGTTCGAAGGCGTCCTGCCCGAGGGGGCCCACGGGATCGGCGGCGAACCGCCCCGGCTGCTGCGCCACGGCGACCTGGTCGCCGTCACCGGCGCCGTCCCGCCCGAGGACTTCGACGAGGCGCCGCTGCGCGCCCGGCTGGAGGACCTCGACTGGCTGGCCGACACCGCGCGCGCCCACGACGCCGTGATCGCCGCCCTGTCCACGGTGACCTGCCCGATCCCGCTGCGGCTCGCGACCGTGTGCCGCGACGACAGCGGCGTGCGGCGCCTCCTGGAGGAGGGGCACGACCGTTTCGCACGGGCCCTGGAACGCCTGGACGGCCGGGTCGAGTGGGGCGTCAAGGTGTACGCGGAGCCCGGCGCCGCCGAGGAGGCGGAACCGCAGACGCCCACGAGCGGGACGAGCGGCCGGGACTACCTGCGCCGACGGCTGCACGCCCGCCGCAGCCGCGACGGCGACTGGCAGCGCGCCGACGCCCTGTGCCGCCGGCTGCACGGCGAGCTGTCCCGCTACGCCGAGGCCGGCACCGTCCACCGCCCGCAGGACGCCCGGCTCTCCGGGGCCCCGGGCGTCAACGTGCTCAACGCCGCCTATCTGGTGGACCGCACGCGAAGCGAGGAGTTCGTCGAGCTGGTCGAGGCGGCGTCCGAGCCGGGCGTACGCGTCGAACTCACCGGGCCCTGGGCCCCGTACTCGTTCGCCGGCATCGCCGACGAGGAGGTTCCGGCCTCCACGCCGGAGGTCCCCGCACCGGCTCCGGAGGCCGCCGCGTCCGCGCCGGAGGCCGCCGCACCGGCTCCGGAGGCCGCCGCGTCCGCGCCGGAGGTCCCCGCACCGCAGGAGGCGGGCCGGTGACCGCCCCGGTGGCACGGGCGGCCCCGGAGCCCCTGGCCGAACGCCGGATCGCCCTGGTCGACCTGCTGGACCGGCTCCTGGCGGGCGGCGTGGTCCTCAGCGGGGACCTGACCCTCCGGATCGCCGACGTCGACCTCGTACGCGTCGACCTCAAGGCGCTCATCAGCTCGGTGAGCGAGGACGTCCCCTCGCCCTTCGGGCCCGGCGGGGAGGTGGGCCCATGACCGCGTCGCGCCGCAAGGTGGAGCTCGATCCCGACACCGTGGAACGCGACCTCGCGCGGCTCGTCCTGACGGTCGTGGAACTGCTGCGGCAGCTCATGGAGCGGCAGGCGCTGCGGCGGGTCGAGGGCGGTGACCTGACCGAGGAGCAGGAGGAGCGGATCGGTCTGACGCTGATGCTGCTGGAGGACCGCATGGAACTCCTGCGGACGCGATTCGGACTCGAGCCGGAGGACCTCAACCTCGACCTCGGGCCGCTCGGGCCGCTCCTCTGAAACCGGCGGGCGCCACCCGTACGACCGGGGGAACTTCGCGCGCGTCGCTCCTCACCACCACGGCCGGGCGGCCGGATCAGCAGATCATCACCCTCGTGGTCGCAGTCCACGCCGCACGGCCCCGGCGATGAGGGAAAGGCTCCGACATGCCCGTCGTCAACAGAGCAGGACGCCATGTGCTCACCGGCGCGGTGTGCGCCGGGCTCCTGCTCGCGGGGTGTGCCGCTCCCCGCCAGGCCCAGGGTCCCGCCGGCGGGGCGAAGGAGACGGCCTCGTCCGCCGCGGCCCACGGAGCGCCCCGGCCGGCCCCACCCGCCGAGATCCCCGGCCTCGGGCCGGCCACCCGCTCCCGCATCCCGGCCACCAGCAGCCAGGCCCTCGTCGTCAAGGGCGACGGACCGCACTCCCACCAGTCGACCGCCGTGCTCTACGAGCGTGACCCGGCGGCGGGCTGGAAGACGGTCAGCCAGCCGTGGCCCGCGCACAACGCCCTGCGCGGCTGGACGGCCCACCACCGTGCCGGGGACCTGCGCTCGCCCATCGGGGTGTTCGCCCTGGGGGACGCGGGGGGACGCCTGCCCGACCCGGGCACCAAGCTGCCCTACGACCGCAGCGAGGAGTTCAACATGCCCGGCACGGGGTTCCTGGGCGAACCGCTGGAGGGGTCCTTCGACCACGTGGTGGCCATCGACTACAACCGCGTCCCCGGCACGTCACCGCTGAACAAGGTGCGCCCCCTGGGCGCCGCCAAGGGCGGCGGTGTCTGGATCCACGTCGACCACGGCGGGCCCACCCGTGCCTGCATCTCCCTGCAGCGGGACGACATGAGGCAGTTGCTGCTCGCCCTGGACCCGGCGAAGAACCCGGTCGTCGTGATGGGCGACGCGGGCACGCTCGGCCGGTGAGCCCGGTGAGCCCGGTGAGCCCGGTGAGCCCGGTGAGCCCGGTGAGCCCGGTGAGCCCGGCGGCTCCGGGGAGCCGGCCGGGTCAGGGGGCGGGCGTGGGGCGGTAGACCGTCAGCGCCTCGTCGTTCTTGTCGATGGACAACTCCGGCGGGGCGTCCGTCACCTCGCCGTCGTACGCGAGCGGCGTCCCCGGCGCCAGGCCCGAGATCCGCACCCGGCGCAGCTTTTCGGCGGCGTGCACCGGCGACCGGCTGAGCGGCCCGGCGAGCGCGGCCGCCAGCAGGCGCAGCCCCGGCAGTCGGCCGGCGTGGACCACCCGGACGTCCAGCATGCCGTCCGCGAGGTCGTGGCGGCGGCCCGGGGTGGGGCCCATGCGCCGGTAGACGCAGTTCCCGGCGAACAGCAGCCACAGCGGCCGCCGCCGCCCGTGCACCTCCGCCTCCAGCGGATGCTCGCCGCGCAGCACCTTCAGCGAGGCCAGGATTCCGGCGGGCCAGCCGCCGATCCGGGGCGACCAGTGCTCCCGCAGGCGTACCAGCTCGGGGTACACGCCCAGGCTGAAGGTGTTGACGAAGTACCCGTGCGGCGCGCCGTCCGGGCCCGGGGTGAACCGCCCCAGGTCCACGCGGACCGCGTCGCCCGCCGACAGCGCGCGGCAGGTGTCCTGGACCGTCTCGATGCCCAGGTCGTACGCGAAGTGGTTGAGCGTGCCGCCCGGGAACACCGCGAGCGGCAGGCCGTACCGCGCGGCGGCCGCCGCCGCCCGGTTCACCGTGCCGTCGCCGCCCAGGACGCCCAGTGCCCGGCACCGCCCGGAGGCGGCGACCTTCTCCACCACCCGCGAGATCTCGTCCGGTTCGCAGTCCAGCACCTCCGCACCCGGCAGCGCGTCCCGCACCAGGTCGGTCGTGTCGCCGGTGCCGGAGCCCAGGTTGGCGACCACCACCAGTCCGGCGCCGCCGGGTAGGGCCGGCGCGTCGGTGTGCGGGCGCCCCGGAGCGGGCAGCTGTGAGCGGGTCGGCACGGCGCCGCGTACGGCGAAGGCGGCGCCCACGCCGAGCGCCGCGCCGACGAGCACGTCGCTCGGATAGTGGACGCCCGTGTAGACGCGGGAGAGCGCCACGGCGGCGGCGACCGGGGCCACGGCCGCGCCCCAGCCCCTGGACTCCATGAGGACGCCGGTCGCGAAGGCGGCGGCGGACGCGGAGTGGCCGGACGGGAACGACGTGGTGAACGGCTGCTTCTTCAGCTGCCGTACCACCGGCACGGCGTCGAGCACCGGCCGGGCGCGGCGCACGGACCGCTTGCCGACCGTGTTGATGGCCGCGGACGCCAGCGCCAGGGACGCCACGCCGCGTAGGGCGGCGCGCCGCGAGCGCGCGTCGCGGCCGAGCAACGCCATTCCGGCCGCCGCGCCGAACCAGAGCAGCCCGTGGTTCGCCCCGTGGCTCAGCCGGGGCAGTACCGGGTCACCGCCGGGCCAGTGCCGGGTGGCGACCCGGTGGAACACCTCGCGGTCCCAGGCGCTGAGACGGGCGGTCACCCGGTCACGTACGGTCTCGGCGGGCTGCGCCCCGTAGGAATCCGACATGTCCCGCGCGTACCCCCTCGGCCCCGCGCCCACGCGTCACGCTCACCCACCCGGTCCGCCCTCGTCCCCACCCGCTCCGCCCTCGTCCGCGGGACCCGCCCGGCAGCCGCTCACGCCTGCCGAGACCCTCGGTTCCGGATCGCCCCGAACCGGGCGGCCCGGGGCCCGCAACCCCGCCAGCCGGGCCGCCGGCCGTGGGGGTATGGGCCCGGCCACGGCCACGGCCACGGCCGGGGCCCGCTGCCCCGGCGCCGCCGACTCCGGTCGCCGGCATCACCGGCGACCACCGTGCGGCGCGGCACCGGCACCGGCGCGGTCCGGGGACGGCGCCCGTGCCGGTACGGCCGGTCACGCGCGGGTCAGGCGGGTTCCGCCTCCCGCTCCCGCTCCTTGTCGGCGTACGGCCAGCGCAGCAGCCCGCCGAGACCGCCGACCGGGACGTCGTCGTCGGTCTCGGGCCGCACGCGCAGCACCTCGGCGCCCGTCATGATCGCCGAGCGGAGCAGGGCGTCGTCGGCGCGGGCGGGCAGCGGCTCCCGCTCGCCCAGGTAATGCGTCTCGCTGCGGCGCACCGCGATCTGGTCGGGCTCCGCGCCCACCCACACCTCGCGGTGCGCGTCGGGCCCCTCGGGGCGGATGAGCAGCTCGGCGATCCGGTGCTCACGGGCCGCCTCGACCAGCGCGGGTACGCCCTCGGCCGCGGACGGCGCGCCGCCGCCGGAGGAGCGGGCGGCGCGGAACCGGTCCAGCTCCTGCTCGGCGAGCAGCCGCAGGTGGTCCTGCCGGGCGGCCTCCACGTCCTCGTCCAGCAGCCGTACGCCCGAACCCGGTGCGCGGCCGCCGTGCTCGCTCTCCACGGCCAGGGGGCGGACCTCGGCGGGCAGCCGCTCGTGCACCGAGCGCCGCTCACGGACGTCACCGGCGAGCACGATCAGGTCCGCGCCGGTTTCCTCCTCGCACTCGACGAGGGCCTCCGCGATCCGTTCCGCGTTCTCCTCCCAGGTGTTCTCCACGGCCAACTGGAAGTGCCGCTCGGACCAGTCCGCCGTGGCGGTGCGGTGCACGGGCCAGTCGCGACCCTCCACCTGCCCGGCCGGACTGCCGCCCAGCGGGCTGCGCAGTTCCAGGTCGGCGCCGGTGCGGTCGATGTACGCGACCAGACAGACCGGTTCCTGCGCCGCCAGGTCCAGCAGCGGGGCCAGCCGGGGCAGCGCGGCCCACGTCACGTCGGCGGGCGCCTGGGGGCGGCGGGTCAGCGGAGGATCGAGGACGACCTCGCCGTGCGACGCGAACACCGCGCGCCCGACCTCGCCCGACGGGCGCGGCCAGGTGGTCAGCGCGTCGTACACGGCTTGCTCGGTGGCCGGGTCGCAGCCCTGGTCGGCCAGCGACCGGCAGGCGTCCCTGGCTTGCAGCTCCAGTCGCTCCCGCGCGGACTCGTCGACCCGCGACGTATCCAGGTACACACTGGCCCACGGCCCGGGGCGGTCGAAAAGGCTGGTCAGAAAGGCGAGTTGCATGGCTCCCTCCCAGAGGCCGGAAACGGGGTCCGGGACGAGTACCCGAGACACCATCGGCCACACAGATCACTCGCCTGGCGTCCGGAGCGGGAGCGGGGAAGAGTGGACAGGGTGACAGCAGTGGATCCACGGAGGTGACCCCCGGTGCCGAACCCCCATGTGCCCAGTACGCTCCTCGCCCGGCACGGCGAGGCGCTCGACCTGTTCGGCGCGCGGGTGCACGCCGTCCGCGCGGACCAGTGGGACGCCCCGACACCCTGCACCGACTGGACGGTGCGCGACCTGGTCAACCACCTCACCGCCGAGCAGCTCTGGGTGGCGCCGCTGGTCCGGGAGCGGCGGACCATGGAGCAGATCGGTGACGCCTTCGAGGGCGATGTCCTCGGGGAGGACCCGGTCGGAGCGTGGGACCGGGCCTCGGCACGATCCCGCGACGCGTTCCTGGAGAAGGGTGCCCTGGACCGTACGGTGCACCTCTCGTCCGGCCCCGCACCGGCCACCGCGTACTGCTCGCAGATGGTTTCCGACCTGGTGATCCACGCCTGGGACCTGTCCCGGGCGATCGGCGCCGACGAGCGGCTGCCGCGGGACCTGGTCGACTTCGCCGTACGGGAGGTGTCCCCGTACGCCGACAGCCTCGCCGGGAGCGGCCTGTTCGCCCCGCGCGTCGAGCCCCCGCGGGGCGCCGACGAGCAGACGAAGTTGCTGGCGATGGTCGGCCGCGAGGCCTGACGGCACGCGCACCACCGCGCCCGGCACGGCACGGGCGACACGACGAGGCTCCTCGTCCGCCGCGCGGGACGAGGAGCCGGCCCGGGTTCGGGCGTCCGGAGGGTTCAGCCGCCCGAGGCCTTGGCGAACTCCGCCGTGAACGCCTCGCAGAAGGCCTTGAGGTCGTCGGGCTTGCGGCTGGTGATCAGGGTGCTGGGCCGTGCCTCGCACACCTTCACCTGCTCGTCCACCCACTCGCCGCCCGCGTTGCCGATGTCGGTCCGCAGGCTCGGCCACGAGGTGAGCGTACGGCCGCGCACCACATCGGCCTCCACCAGCGTCCACGGGGCGTGACAGATCGCCGCGACCGGCTTGCCCGCCTCGAAGAAGTCCCGCACGAACGCGACGGCCTTCTCGTCCATGCGCAGGAAGTCCGGGTTGGCGACGCCACCGGGGAGCACCAGGCCGCCGTAGTCGTCGGCCGAGGTGTCGGCGACGGTCCGGTCGACGGGGAAGGTGTCCGCCTTGTCGAGGTGATTGAACGCCTGGATCTCGCCCGGCTCGGTCGAGACGAGCACGGGGGTGTCACCGGCGTCCTTCACCGCCTGCCAGGGATCGGTGAGCTCTACCTGTTCGACGCCTTCGGGCGCCACGAGAAACGCGATCTGCACAGTGGTTCCTTTCTGGCTGTCATGACTGACTGCTGTGGTGGCCGTACCGCTGTGGCGGCCGCACGGCTGTGGCCGTGGCCGTCGTACGGGCCGGTGCGGCCGTCGTACGGGCCGGGCCTCTCATGCCGGGCTAGGCGGGGTGCGGTGGCCGCTCCAGCGCCACGGCCACGTCCTGGACGCTGCGGTAGGTGTGGTCGCCGGGCAGCGCCGCCACCCGCTCCACGAGCGGATCGGGCGCGTGCCGCTCCCGCAGGACCCGCAGCAGGTCACCGCGGTGCGCCGGGAACGGCGTACGGGCCAGATGCCGGCCCAGCTCCAGGCGCAGCGCCTCGAACGGGTCGGTGTGGACCCGGGGCGGCGCCAGTTCCGGGTCGTCCTCGGCAACCGGCTCCGGGTCGTGCCACTCCTCGCTCCTCGTCGGGTGCCCGGACCTGAGCAGCCCCTTGAGCTGGTGCTTCATCTCATCGTCCTGGCGGCGGCTGAGCCGGTCGCTCCCTCGCTGCATGGCGCCCTCCACGATCTTGCGTGTGCGGTCGCCGGGCGGGTACCCGGAGGGGCCGGGGCAAACCCGGGTTTGGGGGCGGGGGAGCGGGGGACTCGCGGGTGCGGGCACGAGCGGCCGAAGGGGTGCGGGGGAAGAAGGCCTGTGGGCGCGGACGGCGGTCCGCGCCCACAGGCCTTTCCGCACGCCGAGAGCCTTCTCCCGAACACCCTCCATTGCCGGGGGTTTGCCCTCCGTCACGGGGGTGACCCGGCCCCTGACGGAAGGACCAGGTCAATGGGACTGCTATCCGTACTGGTTCCCCTGCTGCTGCCGCCCGCGATGCTCGGGATCGTGCTGGCGATGGGGCGTTACGAGGAGCTCGTGCTGCCGGCGCGGGAGCGGGAGGCCGACAGGGCCGGCAGGGCCGAAGCGGGGGACGGCGCCGCCGTCACGACTTCCCGCCCGGCAGAAATTCCTGCATCTTCGCCTTCAGCCCCTGCTTCACGACCGCGCCACGCCCGGCGTCGCCCTTGGCGAGGGCCGCGACGGTCGACTCGAGTTGCTGCCAGGTCGCATGCGGCGGGATCGGCGGTACGGACGGGTCGGTGACGAACTCGACGACCGCCGGACCGTCCGCCGCCAGCGCCATCCGCCAGGCGCTCTCCACCTCGTCCGGCTTCTCCACCCGCAGACCGGTCAGCCCGATGGACTCGGCGAACAGCGCGTACGGCACGTCCGGCAGCTCCTGGGACGGCTCGAACGACGGGGCGTTGCCCATGGCGCGCAGCTCCCAGGTGACCTGGTTGAGGTCCCGGTTGTTCCAGACGCCGACGACCAGCCGCGGATCGTCCCACTGGTGGCGGTACTTGGCCGCGGTGATCAGCTCGGCCAACCCGTTCATCTGCATCGCCCCGTCCCCGGCCAGTGCCACCACCGGCCGGTCCGGATGGGCGAACTTCGCGCCGATGGCGTACGGCACCGCGCACCCCATCGAGGCCAGCGTCCCGGACAGCGAGCCGCGCATGTCACCGCGCATCGTGATGTGCCGGGCGTACCAGTTGGCGACCGACCCGGAGTCGGACGTCAGCAGCGTCCGGTCGGGCAGCAGCGGTGACAGGGCCCGTGCCACGTGCTCGGGGTTCAGCGGGTCGGCCGACACGCTCGCCCGCCGCTCCATGACCTCCTCCCAGCGGTGCACCGACTTCTCGATCGTCTCCCGCCAGCCGCGCTTCCGGTTCCGCCGCAGCAGCGGGATCAGCCGGCGCAGCGTGGCGCGGGAGTCGCCGATGAGGTTCACCTCGTACGGGTAGCGCATCCCGGCCATGTGCGGGTCGAGGTCGATCTGCACCGCCCGCGCCTGCCCGTACTCCGGCAGGAACTGGCTGTAGGGGAAACTGGAGCCGATGGTCAGCAGCGTGTCGCAGCCCTGCATCAGCTCCCAGGACGGCCGGGTGCCCAGCAGCCCGATCGAGCCGGTGACGTAGGGGAGTTCGTCGGACAGGACGTCCTTGCCGAGCAGTGCCTTGGCGACGCCGGCGCCCAGCAGCTCGGCGACCTCCTCGACCTCCGCGCGGGCCGCCGACGCCCCCTGCCCGATCAGGATGGCGGGCTTCTCGCCGGAGTTCAGCACCTCGGCGGCTCGCTCCAGCGCGTCGTCGGCGGGCACCGCCGTCCAGGCGCTCCGGTCCAGGCTGGAGGGCACCATCTTGAACTCGTGGGTGGGCGGCGTGTACTCGAGCTCCTGCACGTCGCCCGGCACGATCACCACGGTCGGGCAGCGGCGCGCGTACGCCGTGCGGATCGCCCGGTCCAGCACGTTGGGCAGCTGCTCGGGGACGTTCACGGTGGCGATGAAGTCGGAGGCGACGTCCTTGAACAGCGAGTGGAGGTCCACCTCCTGCTGGTACGAGCCGCCCATGGCGCTGCGGTGCGTCTGGCCGACGATCGCCACCACCGGCACATGGTCGAGCTTCGCGTCGTACAGGCCGTTCAGCAGGTGGATCGCGCCCGGCCCCGACGTCGCCACGCACACGCCGAGCCGGTGCCCGAACTTGGCGTACCCGACCGCCTGGAACGCGGCCATCTCCTCGTGCCGGGCCTGGATGAAACGTGGCTGGTTCTCGGCGCGGCCCCAGGCGGCGATCAGCCCGTTGATCCCGTCACCCGGATAGCCGAACACGCACTCGACGCCCCAGTCGCGCAGCCGCGCGAGAATCCGATCGGCGACATCCATGCTCATCTGCGGTCCTCCTGGCTCGGCAACCGGTACTTACTCGTCGGTAGAGATGCTGCGTTCCGGCAGCACAGGCCCGGGTACCGCGCCCTCGAAGAGCGGAAACGCCGAAAGGCGGCCAGCATGGAATGAGGAGTTTGCCGGGGTTGGCCCCGGGCAGGCGCATCTCGTGCTTCGGACCGGAGGCACGTCCGTAGGAGCGGCGATCCGTTCCGGGCGTGTCCCCTGCCCGGAGAAAGGAGCTCTCCTCGGGGTGACAGCCAACCGTCAGCACCGTTCAGGGAGCTGAAAAGCAATGCGTACCCTCGCTCACACGAAGCATCCGCACGACGACGCCCCCGACACCGCCGAGGCGTTCCAGCGCCTGGCCACGCTGCCGGAGGGCGAGGAACGGGAAGCGGTCCGGCAGGACATCGTCCGGGCCTGGCTCCCCATGGCGGACCGGCTCGCGGGCCGGTTCCGGAACCGGGGCGAGTCCCTGGAGGACCTCAAGCAGGTCGCCGCCCTCGGCCTGGTCAAGGCCGTGGACCGGTACGACCCCGAACGCGGCGCGGCCTTCGAGAGCTTCGCCGTCCCCACCATCACCGGCGAGATCAAGCGCCACTTCCGCGACCACATGTGGACCCTGCACGTCCCGCGTCGCGTCCAGGACCTGCGGGGCCGCGTACGCGCCGCCTACCAGGAGCTCTCGCACACGGTCGGAGGCCGCGCTCCCACCGTGTCCGAGATCGCCAAGAAGGCGGGCATGACCGAGGAGGAGGCGATGGCCGGGCTCGAGGCCCTGGACAGCTTCACCGCCCTCTCCCTCGACGCGGAGCTGCCGGGCACCGAGGACGGGTACACCCTCGTCGACGCCCTCGGCGGTCCCGACCCGGCCCTCGACGTGGTCATCGACCGCGAAGCGGTCAAGCCGCGCCTGCGCAACCTGCCCGAACGCGAACAGAAGATCCTCTACATGCGGTTCTTCCGCGACATGACCCAGAGCCGGATCGCCGAGGACCTCGGCATCTCGCAGATGCACGTGTCGCGGCTGATCAGCCGCTGCTGCAGCCAGATGCGGGAGGACATCATGCGGGACGCCGCCGCATAGCCAGCGCGACATGGCGGGACATCACGTCGGCGGCCTGCCCCTCGGCCATCGAGAACGCCCGCCGGGCACCGGTGCGGAACAGCGTCAGCACACCCGGCACACCGCCGTCCTCCCGCACCAGCGGCAGGCACAGCACGGAGCTGACACCGGCCCGCACCATGACGGAGGCGCCCGAGGCGTCCTCGCCGAACGCGAGGATGTCCTCGGGCCGCACCTGCAAGGACGCCGACCCGCCCCGGGCCGCCTCCATCACGAGCGGGCAGTCCTCCGGCGCCTGCTCCGCGACGGCCCTCCACAGCGGCCCGTCCGTCTCGCCCGCCGGCCCCAGCACCACCGCCCGGCGCGGGGGCCGCGCGCCGAGCGTGTCGGCCACCACCCAGTCCGCGAACCGGCCGTGCAGCACCCGCGCGGCCGCCCGCAGCACCGCGTCCGCGTCCCCGGGCGGGCAGGACAGCAACGCGCACGCCATCGCGTCCACCAGGTCCATCGCCGCCACGCGCTGTGTGGCCTCGGCCAGGTCCGGCGGCACCGGCCGGCACCCCGCCGCCCCGGCGGCCGCCGACGCCACCGTCCCCGGCGTCCCCGCCGACGCCACCGTCGACGCCGCCGGCCCCGTCGGGCCCGCCACGCCCGGCTGGAGCACCACGAGCACGGTCGCCTGCGGCTCGCCCGGAAACGGCAGCGCGACCAGGGACGCCCGCACCGGCTCGTCCGGCCGCTGCTGGAGCCGTACGGTCAGGCTGCGGGCTCCCTCCCCGCGTGCCGTGGCCGCCGCGTGGGTACGGAACGGACCCCGGTCACCCGACGCCAGCAACCCGGCCAGGGGGCGGCCCGTCGCGTAGCCGGCGCGCACACCGGTCAGGCCCGTCGCGGCGGAGTTCATCCGGCGTACCACCGTGTCGCGGCCGACCAGCGCGACCGGCAGCGGCAGTCGCTGGAACAGGGTCCGCAGCAGCCGCCGCTCGTGCCGGTCGGCCGGCGTGCCGTCCGGTGCCCGGGCCGCCAGCCGCTCATAGCGCGGCCAGAGCGACTCCGCCGCGTGCTGGAGCTCGAAGAGCGCCGCGTCCAGAACACCCCGCTGCTCACCGGGCGGGAGGGCGCGGGCGGAGCGCAGTTCGGCGACCCGTCGTACAAAGTCGGCGAGATCCTCGCCGAACTCGTCCGTCTGCGTCATGCGAGCACCGTAACCGCACCGCGCGGCCGGAAGGTACGGCCGTTTCCCGTCGTCGCCAGGGGGCAGCCGCAGCGGGAAAGGAGAGCACGCCATGTTTCCCGAGCAGGAGTACGAGGGCCCGGAGCCGGCATCGACCGTACGCAAGCTGCAACAACTGGCCGACCAGTGCGTACGCTCCATACCCGCCTGCTGCGGCGCCGTCACGACGCTCGGGGACGGCACCGGCGAAGGCGACGGAGACCGTGACGGTGACGGCGAACGCCGGGTCAGCGCGACCCACCCCGACCTCGCCGCCCTCGTGTCCGTGCAGCTCGACTCCGGCGAGGGCCCGATCCGGACCGCCCTCGACAGCGGGGAGCCGGTCGGCACCGAAGACCTGCTCACCGACGAACGCTGGCCCGACTACCGGGCGACGGCACTCGGGTCCGGCGTACGGGCCGGGATGACGCTCCCCTTCCACCGGACCGGCATGGCCGTCACCCTCACTCTGTACGGCTTCCGGCCGGGCTCCCTGAAGCTCGCCGCCCACGGCGGCGTCGCCCTCCTCGGTGAGGAGATCACGGCGGGCATCGCCCGCGACCGGCGGTACCGCGCCGCCCTCGCCGAGGCCGGTCAGCTCGCCACGGCGCTGCGCACCCGGCCCGTGATCGACCAGGCGGGCGGGATCGTCATGCACGTCCTGGGCTGTGACGCCGACGAGGCGTACGGGGTGCTGCGGCACGTCTCGCAGCTCACCAACCGCAAGCTCGCGGACGTCGCCGGGCACGTCGTCCGCACCCGGGGACGGGGCCTTGAGGACGATCTGGCCCGCCTGGCACCGGGTGCCGGCCACCGGTGACCGCCGAGCGGACCACGGAGCGGACCGCCGAGCGGACCGCCGAGCGGGGCGGCGAGCGGACCACGGAGCGGCCCACTCCGGAGCGGCGCTTTGCGAGGAACCTCCGTATAAAGGGCTATGGGGCTGGGCAGATGTCCCCGGACCACCAGCGGCGGAGCCCCAGCGGCGGAGGTGAGGGCATGCGGCAGCCGGACACCAAAGGACGCGGCCCTGTCCGCTACGGGCCGCCCGCTCCCGAGACCGGCCTGCCCGTGCTGCCCGAGCTGGCCGCCGTCCTCGCGGCCGCCGCCGACCGCACCGAACCGGAACCGCCCGGTGGCGGCGCCGTGCTGCGTGACGCGGCCTGCGGCTACTGGTGGCGGCGCGGCCTGCGCTGCCACCCCGACGACATCGCCGTCGCACCCGGCGCCCAGCCGCTGCTGTCCGCCCTCATGGCGGCCCACGGCGGCGACGTCCTGATGCCCCGGCCCTGCCCCGCCTGGTGGACCCCGCAGGCCAGGCTCCTGGGCAGGCCCGCCTACCACGTGCCGACACCGGCCGAGTGCGGGGGCGTGCCGGACCCGTTCGCGCTCCTGGAGACCGTACGGCGCGTCCGCGCCGAGGGCGGCCACCCGGCGGTCCTGCTGCTCTCGGTGGCCGACGACCCCACCGCCACCGTCGCCCCGCCCGAGGTGGTGCGCGAGGCGTGCGAGGCGGCCGTCGCCGAGGGCCTGCACATCATCAGCGACGAGACCTGGCGCGACACCGTGCACGAGCCGCACGACACCGTCCTCGTCAGCCCGGCCGAGATGTGCCCCGACGACGTCACCGTCCTGTGCGACCTGGCCGGCGCCCTCACCCCCGCCGCCTGGCCCGCCGCGATCGCCCGCTTCCCGCCCGCCGGGCCGCGCCCCGCCCGCCGGGCCCGCACCCTGGACCGGCTCACCGCGCTCGGCGCGGAGGTCGCCGCCTCGTTCGACGCCGCGGCCGCCCACGCGCTGGACGAACCGGCTCCGGTCGCCGCCCGCGCGGCGGCCGGCACCGCCCTGCACGCGCGCGTGGCGGCCGCCGCGCACCACGCGCCGGTGACCGCCGGGGCGCTCGCCCTCCCTCCCCGCGCGGGACGGCACGTGTACGCCGACCTCGGCCCGCTCCGCGGCCGGCTCGCCGAGCGCGGCGTGACCGACTCCATGGAACTGGAGGAGTACCTGACGGACCGCCTGGGCGTGCCCGCCCCCGGCGGCCACCGGTTCGGCGACGAACTCGGCGCCCTCCGGGTGCGCCTCGCGACCTGGCCCCTGCTCGGAGCAACCCCCGGGGAGCGCACGGAGTCCCTCACGGCGGTGGACCCGCTGGAATCGCCACCCGTGGCGGAAGCGTTGGAAAGGTTCGGTTCCGCGTTCCACGAACTGCGGCAACCACGGTGAACGGAGCTCGCAGATGACGGAACGGACGGCACCCACCGAACAGCCCGCCCCGGGCCGCGCCCAGGACGCGCCCGCCGGGCGCGCCCCGAGCGTGGCCTCTCACAACCCCGGCCGGATCCGCACCTGGCCCAGGTCCTTCGCCGACCGGCTGACCGCCCCGCTCCCCGGCGTACGGGCCATGGCGAGACTCGCCCGCGAGGGAGCGGTGCGCCCGAGCGCCGAAGGGCTGCGGGACATCCCGCACCTGCCGTTCGCGCCGCAGCCGATGCCCGCCGTGAGCGCCGGCTCCGTCGCCGTCACCTGGGCCGGTCACGCCAGCTGGATCGTCCGGATCGGCGGGCTCACCGTCCTCACCGACCCGGTCTGGTCCCGCCGCATCCTCGGCACGCCCGCCCGCATCACGCCCGTCGGCGTCCGGTGGGAGGACCTGCCGCCCGTCGACGCCGTCGTCATCAGCCACAACCACTACGACCACCTCGACGCCCCCACCGTGAGGAGGCTGCCCCGCGACACCCCCGTCTTCGTCCCCGCCGGGCTCGGCCGCTGGTTCCGGCGCCGACGCTTCACCCGTGTCACCGAACTGGACTGGTGGGAGACCGCCGAACTGCGCGACGTCCGCTTCCACTTCGTACCGTCCCACCACTGGTCCAAGCGGACCCTCACCGACACCTGCCGCTCCCTGTGGGGAGGCTGGGTGCTCGCCGACCCGGACGGGCACCAGGTGTACTTCGCGGGCGACACCGGCTACGGACACTGGTTCGAGGAGATCGGCCGCCGCCATCCCGGCATCGACCTCGCCCTGCTGCCGATCGGCGCCTACGACCCGCGCTGGTGGCTGCGCGACGTCCACACCGACCCGGAGGAGGCCGTCCAGGCATTCCAGGACCTCGGCGCCCGGATCATGGCCCCCATGCACTGGGCCACGTTCGTCCTCTCCTCCGAACCGGTGATGGAGCCCCTCACCCGCGTCCGCGCCGCCTGGCAGCAGGCGGGCCTGCCCCGCGACCGCCTGTGGGACCTCCCGGTCGGCGCCTCACGCGTCCTCTAGGCCCGCCGCAGCCGCCGCCACACCGACGGCACCGCCCCCACCAGCACCGTCAGCACGACCGCCGCCAGGACGCCCTGCCACGGGCGGGCGAACAGGGAGCCGCCCAGGACACCGATCAGCTGGTACGTCACCGCCCACGCCAGGCACGCCGGGAGGTTGCCGCGCACGAATCGGCGCAGCGGCATCCCCGCCAGCAGGCACGCCAGCATCGCCGGGATCCGCCCCGCCGGCACCAGCCGGGACAGCACCAGCACCGACACCCGGTGCTCCCGCAGCCTGGCCTGCGCGTGCTCCAGCCGGTCCGGCGCGGCCCGCCCCCGCAGAGCCTCCAGCCACCGCGAACCGTTCCTCGACCGCACCCCGCGCAGCCCCAGCCAGTACAGCGTCACGTCCCCCGTGAACGCCGCCCCCGCCGCCACCAGGAACACCACCAGCAGCGCGACCGGCGACGTCTGGTGGAACGCCACCACCGCCGCGGAACTGACGATCGCCCCGGTCGGGATCACCGGCACCAGCGCCCCCAGCGCCACCAGCAGGAACAGCGCCGGATAGCCGACCGCCTGCTGGGTCGACTCGGACGGCAGCTGACCCACCAGGGCGTCGATCACCCGGACACCTCCGGCCGGACACTCTCGCCGTGCCCCAGCCGGTGCACCGCCACCCCGGGCGCCAGCCGCGCCGCGTGCCGCACGAACTCGTCGCCCGGCGCGTGGAACTCGTGCGGACGCACCCCGTCCAGCCCGATCGGCCAGTACGTGCCGTAGTGCACGGGAACGGCCGCGCGCGGCGCCAGCTCGGCCAGCGCCCGGGCCGCCCGCGCCGCGTCCAGATGCCCGTGACCCAGGAACGGCCCCCACCCGCCGACCGGCAACAGCGCCACGTCCACCTCGCCCACGGCCTGCGCCATCCCGTCGAACAGGCCGGTGTCCCCGGCGAAGTACGTACGCGCCGCACCACTGATCACATACCCGAGCGCGGGGGAGAGGTGCGGCCCCACCGGCAGGCGCCGCCCGTCGTGGCGCGCCGGCACCGCCCGCACCACCACCTCCTCCACCTTCACCTCGTCCCCGGCGGCCACCTCGGTGATCGCCAACCCACCCACCGCGGCGAGCCTCCGCAACCCCGGCACCGCGCGGCTCGCCCCACGGGGCACGACCAGCCGCGTGCCCGGAGCCAGCCGGGCCAGCGACGGCAGGTGCAGGTGGTCGGAGTGCAGGTGGGAGATCAGCACCACCTCCGCCCGCGTGGCGGCCTGCGGCGGCAGCGCGCCGCGCCGCCGCCGCAGATGGGCGAGGCGGCGCACGAACAGCGGATCGGTGAGCACCCTCACCCCCGAGTCCTGGACCGTACAAGTGGCATGACCCCACCACGTGACCTCCACCGGCACACCCGCCCTCCTCGCTCCCGCGGTGCCCGTACGCGCTCCTACGAGCGTAGATGCGCGCCTGCCTCGCCCGGAGGTGATCGGAGTAGGGTCGGCGGCATGGACGACGTACGCGTCGCGGCGATCGCCAGTCTGACGCCGCTGGAGGAGCTCGACAGCGACCCCTTCCTGGTCGACACCCGCAGCCAGCACGCCATGTGCGAGCGGTGGGCGGCCGGCAGGGGCTACGTCGTCAGCCGACAACTGCTGTCCTACGGGATGCGGCCCGACCACCGGATGCTGTGGGCCGACGTCGAGGCGGGGGCGGTCGACCTGTTCGTCGTACCGAACGAACGGGTCCTGGACCGGGCGCTGACGTCCGCCCGGGACTTCACGGCCGAGTGCGCGCGCCGGGGCGTACGGCTGGAGACGGCGGGCCTGGACGAGCCGGCGTACGACGCCGGGATGAAGGCCCGGGTGCACCGCCGGCTCTCCATGCCGACGGCGGGCTACGACGGCTGCTAGCGGGGGCGGGAGCGGACGGCGTGGCCCAGGCACGGTGGCGTACGGCGGGCGGTGCCCTGATGCGGGTCGTCGTGGTGTGGGCGGTGTCCACCCTCACGCTGCTCGCGCTCGCCGGAATCCTTCCCGACTTCCAGCTCCAGTCGGACGACGGCGACAGCGTCACCCGCACCGCCGTCACCGCCGCCTGGGGCGCCGGGGCGTTCGGTCTGCTGGGCGCGCTGGTGTGGCCGCTGGCCGTCCGCGCCCTGCTGCTCGTACCCGCGCTGGTCCTAGGACTCCTCGCCTTCTTCCTCAACGGCTCGCTGCTGCTCCTCGCGCTGTGGCTCATCCCCGACGGGCGCGGGGAGGCCGAGCCGGAGAACGCCGTCGTGGTGGCCGCCGTGATGTCGGCCGTCGCGTCCGCGACCTCCACCGCCCTCGCCGTACGCGACGACAACGCCTACCGCGGCCGCCTGTACCGGCTCGCCGGCCGCAGCCGGTCCGGACCCCCGGCGGTCGGAGCCGGCAGCCCGCCCGGCACGGTGTTCCTCCAGCTCGACGGCGTCGGGCACCGGGTGCTGCGGGACGCCGTCGCCGACGGGGTCATGCCCACCGTCGCCGCCTGGCTCGGCTCCACCCACCGCCTCACGCCCTGGCGCACCGACTGGTCCAGCCAGACCGGCGCCAGTCAGCTGGCCATTCTGCACGGCTCCAACCACGACGTGCCCGCCTTCCGCTGGTACGAGAAGGACACCGGCCGGCTCATGGTCAGCAACCGGCCCGCCAGCGCCGTCGAACTCCAGCGCCGCGCCATCGAGCGCACCGGGGACGGCGGGCTGCTCACCCTGGACGGCGCCAGCCGCGGCAACCTGTTCAGCGGCGGAGCCGACCAGCTCGCCCTGGTGCTGTCCGTCTCGGCCCGCCGGGGGCACCGCAACCGCTCCCGGGCCGGGTACGTCGTGTACTTCCGCGACCCCGCCAACGCCGTCCGCACCGCCATCTCGTTCGTCGCCGAGGTGTGCCGGGAGATCGGCCAGTCCACCCGGTCCCGGATCAGAGGCGAGACCCCCCGGGTCGGCCGCGGCGGGCTGTACCCCTTCATCCGGGCCTTCGCCACCGTCGTCGAGCGGGACGTGGTCGTCGCCGCCGTCATGGGTGACATGCTGGCCGGCCGCACCGCCGTGTACGCCGACCTCGTCGCCTACGACGAGGTCGCCCACCACTCGGGGCCGCGCAGCCGCGACGCCCTGAAGGTGCTCGAACGCCTCGACCGCTCCCTCGCCCTGATCGCCAAGGTGGCCGACCACGCCCCGCGCCCCTACCGCATCGTGCTCCTCTCCGACCACGGTCAGAGCCCCGGCGAGACCTTCGAGTCCGCGTACGGTCTGACGCTGCGGGACCTGGTCCGGGCCGGCTGCGGACTGCCCGTGCCCCGCCGCGCCCACCACACCCCGAGCGGCGCCGAGGCGCGCGGTGCCCTGCGCAGCGCGGTGCACCTGCCGGTGGAGGAGGGCCGCGAGGAACGCCCGGCCCGTACCTCCGACCCGATCGTGCTGGCGTCCGGGAACCTGGGCCTGATCTCGTTCCCCGACGTGCCCCACCGCATGTCCCGTGAGGAGATCGAGCGCCGCCACCCCGCTCTGCTGCGCACTCTCGCCGAGCACCCCGGCATCGGCTTCCTCCTGGTACGCAGCGAGCGGCACGGCTCGGTGGTGCTCGGCCCCGCCGGCGCCGAGGTCCCGGCCGACGACCTCACCGACGACGGCCCGCTCGCGGTGTTCGGCCCGGGAGCGGCCGACGCGGTCCGGCGCACCGACTCCTTCCCGCACGCCGCCGACATCATGGTCAACTCCTCGTACGCCCCGCGGACCGGCACCGTGCACGCCTTCGAGGAACAGATCGGCTCGCACGGCGGGCTGGGCGGCGAGCAGTCGGAGGCGTTCCTGATGTCCCCGCGCACCCTCTCGCCGCCGACGGAGGACGGTACGCCGCTGGTGGGCGCCGAGGAGGTCCACCAGGTGCTGCGGCGCTGGTTGCGGGAGAGCCAGGGCCCGCAGGTACCCGTGCAGGAATCCCCGCCGCCACCGCAAGCGGAAGAAGTATTTCCGGTTGCCGACGGCGTCGCGCCGGACAAACGCGGGTGATTTGGTGCAGCGTCCGCCGTACCTGACCATGTTCAGGTTTGTACGGCGAAAGGCGCACCACCCCCCATGACCGGCACCCCCCTCATCACCGACCCCACCCCCGACGAGCGGTCCAAGCACGCCCGCAGCTTCGGACTGCCCATCGCGACCGCCCTGGTCATGGGCAACATCATCGGTGGCGGGATCTTCCTGCTCCCCGCCTCCGTCGCCCCCTACGGCACCATCAGCCTCGTCGCCTTCGCCGTCCTCACCGCCGGCGCCATCGCCCTCGCGCTCGTCTTCGGCCGCCTCGCCCAGCGGCACCCCCTCACCGGCGGCCCCTACATCTACGCGCGTGAGGCGTTCGGCGACTTCGCCGGCTTCCTCTCCGCCTGGTCGTACTGGATCACCACCTGGGTCTCCAACGCGGCTCTCGCCGTCGCCGCCGTCGGCTACCTCGACGTCCTCGTCCCCGTACAGGACTCCAGGACCGCCACGATCGCCGCCGCGCTGGCCCTCCAGTGGCTGCCCGCCCTCGCCAACCTGGCCGGAACCCGGTACGTCGGTGCCGTCCAGCTCGTGGCCACCGTCCTGAAGTTCGTCCCGCTCCTGCTGGTGGCCGTCGGCGGCCTGTTCTTCTTCGACTCCGCCAACCTCGGCCCCTTCCAGGCGAGCGACTCCGGCGCCGTCGGCGCGGTCTCCGCGTCCGCCGCCATCCTCCTCTTCAGCTACCTGGGCGTGGAGTCGGCGGCGGTCAGTGCCGGCGAGGTCCGTGACCCGAAGCGCAACGTCGGCCGCGCCACCATCCTCGGCACGCTCGGCGCCGCCGTCATCTACCTGCTGGGCACCCTCTCCGTCTTCGGCCTCGTCGCCCACGACCGGCTCGTCGACTCCAGCGCGCCGTTCTCCGCCGCCGTCAACGCCATGTTCGGCGGCTCCTGGGGCGGCACCGCCGTCGCCTGCATGGCCCTCGTCTCCATGGTCGGCGCCCTCAACGGCTGGACGCTGCTGAGCGCCCAGACCCCGTACGCGGCGGCCAAGGACGGCCTGTTCCCGCGGGCGTTCACCCACAAGCGGCGCGGCGTCCCCACCTACGGCGTCCTCGTCACCGTCGTCCTCGCCTCCCTGCTGACCGTCTACAACTACACGGCCGGCCCCGAAGGCGTCTTCGAGACGCTGGTCCTCGTCACCACCTTCACCGCCACGGTGCCCTACCTGCTGTCGACGGCCGCGCAGATCTACTTCCTCGCCTCCGGCCGCGCCGACCGGGTCCACCGCCCGCGCCTCGTCCGGGACGCCGTCCTCGCGGTCACCGCCTTCGCGTTCTCCATGTGGCTGGTCGCCGGCTCCGGCTACGCGGCGGTCTACCAGGGCGTGCTGTTCCTCTTCGCGGGCGTACTCGTCTACGCCTGGATGTCGGCCCGCAAGCAGCGCGCCTGACCCGGCCCGGCGCCGTTCCCCGGTGCGGCCCTCCCGCACCCGCCGTGCGTCCGCCCCGAGCGGGGCCGCCGTGCGGACCCGGACCCGGGCACGGGGCGGGGCACGGGCACGGGGCGGGGCCCAGGCCCGGCCTCCCGCCCGCCCGGCCCGTCGCACCCGCCCGTGCCGTCCTGCGGCACGGAGGCCCCCCGGACGGGCCCGCCGCCGAACGGCCCTGGTCCGGCCACCGTCGGCCGCCCGAAAATCGGCTGCGCCGACGGGTGCCGGGCGCCCACACTGGGCGAGCCCGACGTCCGTCCGGGCGTCGAACGGTCCGGACGCACCGGACCCCGCGCACCCCAGGAGCTCCCGCTGCAGGCCGCCGTCACCGTCACGCCCGCCCGGATCCCCGAGCTGCTGCTCGGCCTCGCCACCGTCCGCCCCGTCTTCCTCTGGGGCGCGCCCGGCATCGGCAAGTCGTCCCTCGTACGGGGCTTCGCGGAGTCCCTCGGCCTGGAGTGCGTCAGCCTGCTGGGCACCCAGCTCGCCCCCGAGGACCTCATCGGCGTCCCGCAGATCCGTGACGGCCGCTCCGTCTTCTGCCCGCCCGAGGCCATCGCCCGCGACGAGCCGTACTGCCTGTTCCTCGACGAGCTGAACGCCGCCACCCCCGACGTGCAGAAGGCGTTCTACTCCCTGATCCTCGACCGGCGCGTCGGGAACTACGAACTGCCCGCCGGGTCCATCGTCATCGGCGCCGGCAACCGCGCCACCGACAACGCACTCGCCCGGCCCATCGCCTCGGCGCTCATCAACCGGCTCACGCACGTCCACCTGCGCGCCTCCGTCACCGACTGGCTGGTGTGGGCGGGGGAGAACGGCATCCACCCGTGGGTCACCGACTACCTCACCGACCGGCCCGACCACCTCTGGTCGCAGCCGCCGAAGACCGAGGAGCCGTTCTCCACGCCCCGCTCCTGGCACATGCTCTCCGACGCGCTGCACTCCTTCGGGCCCACGCTCGACGAGGAGACGCTGAAGATCGTCGCGCACGGCACCCTCACCCCCGCGCACGCCGTCTCCTTCTGCGGGTACGCCAAGATCGTCCGGCACACCTACGGCATCGAGGCCATCATCAAGGGTGACGCGAACTGGCCGAACCGGGTCGAGGACCGCGACCTGCTCTACTACCTGGCCGAGGCGTTCCGGGCGCGCCTGATCAGGGAACTCCCCGCGACCAAGGACCAGATCCCGCCCGCGCTCCGGCAGGCCGCGCACCGCGCCAAGTCACTGCTCGTGCAACTCGCCGAGATCTCCGTCGAGGTCGCCCAGACCGTCATCCGCGACGACGAGGACGGCCGGCCCGTGCTGCCCGCCTGGTTCCTCGTCGAGGCCGCCCGCGACATGCCCCGGCTGGTCGAGGCCCGCCGGTGAGCCGCCTCGCACCGCCGGTGCGTCACCTTGTGCAGCGGGTGCGCCATCTCGGGCCGCCGGTGAGCCGCCTCGCGCCCCCGGCCGGGGCCCGCCGGTGAGCCGGGGCGCGCGGGCCGGGAAGGCACGCCGCGACGACCCGGCCGCCGAGGCGTTCCTCGCCGGGCTGGCCCTCGTCAGGCGCCACCCGGCCCTCGCCGCGCTGGACGCCGAGATCTGCCGCTCCCGCGACTGCGAACTGAGCCCCCGCCACGGGCTCGCCACCGTCGACTCCAACGGCCGTGTCCATGTCCACCCCGACCGTCGAGCCGAGCCCGCCGACTGGGCCTGGGCCCTCGCGCACTGCCTGCTGCACCTCGGATTCGGCCACGTCCCCGCCCACCAGGACTCCCGTGAGCAACCCGACCGTTTCGAGCTGGCCGCCCGCTGCGCCGTCGTCAACCGCTTCATGCTCACCCTGCACATCGGCCGGCCCCCCGAGGACCACCCGGTGACGTTCCCGGACGGCGACGAGGAGCAGCTCGCCGCCCGCTGGCGCAAGACGGGCATCCCCGCGGGCCACGAGCACCGCGGTGCGGCCGAAGGCGTGCCCGACCAGGTCCTGGTCCCGTGGTCGCGGTGGCATGCCGTACCCGACTGGCAGCTCGCCTTCGCGCACGCCCTGACCCGTACGGTCTCCGAGACCATGGACGTCGCCGGCGGCCGGCGTGACGCGCTCACCGGCGAGGTCCGGCGGAAAGAGCCCTGGGACCGGGCGCTGAGCTGGTTCATCTCCTCCTACCCGCTGCTCGGCGGCATCGCGTCCGGTATGACCCTGGTCGCCGACGCCGGACTCGCCCGCGCCCACGGCGTCTCGATCGCCGCCGTCGACGCCACGCTCGGCGAGATCTACCTGAACCCGCTGCGCCGCTACGAGGACGAGGAGTGGAGGTTCGTCCTCGCCCACGAGATGCTCCACGCCGCGCTCCGCCACGGCGACCGGTGCGGTGCCCGCGACCCGTACCTCTACAACGTCGCCGCCGACTACGTCATCAACGGCTGGCTCGTCGAGATGGGCGTCGGCGCCATGCCCGAGGGGCTGCTGTACGACCCCGGCCTCAAAGGCCTGTCGGCCGAGGAGGTGTACGACCGGATCGTCACCGACGCCCGCCGGACGCGGCGCCTGGCGACCCTGCGGGGCAAAGGCGCGGGCGACATCCTCGGTGAACCCCTGGGAGGGCGCCCCCGCGACTACGCCGACCTGGACGAGTTCTACCGGCGAGGCCTGGTGCAGGGCTTCGACCTGCACACGAGCGGGGAGCGTGGCCTGCTGCCGGCCGGGCTCGTCGAGGAGATCCGGGCGCTGGCGCACCCGCCGGTGCCATGGGACGTCCGCCTGGCCCGCTGGTTCGACGAGTTCGTGCCCCGCCCGTATCCGGTGCGCAGTTTCGCGCGGCCGGCCCGCCGCCAGGCGGCCACGCCCGACATACCGCGCGCCGGCCGGTACGTCCCGCCCGAGGAGGTCGCCCGCTGCACCTTCGGCGTCGTCCTCGACACGTCCGGCTCCATGGACCGGCGGCTGCTCGGCAGCGCGCTCGGCGCCATCGCCTCGTACGCCGAGGCCAGGGACGTACCGGCGGCGCGGGTGGTGTTCTGCGACGCGGCCGCGCACGACGCCGGGTACCTGCCGCCGACGGAGATCGCCGGCCGGGTACGGGTCCGGGGCCGCGGGGGGACGGTCCTCCAGCCGGGCGTGGACCTTCTGCAGCGCGCCGAGGACTTCCCGCCCGGGGCGCCGGTGCTGATCATCACCGACGGGTACTGCGACACGCTCCGCGTCCGCCGCGAGCACGCCTATCTCGTCCCGGACGGCGCGAGGCTGCCGTTCACGGCACGGGGCCCGGTGTTCCGGCTCCGCTGAACGGGCGGTTCTCGCGCCGGAGCGGCACAACGGGTCCCGTCACGGGCAAAGGAACGCCCATGACCAGCATGCCCGGGCTCGCCGTCGCCGCACGTCGGGCCGCGCTGGTCACCCTGCTGGTGCTGGCCGCCCTGCTGGGTGTCGCCGCCGGGACAGCGGCGGCCACCGGTGCCGAGCCCCGCCCGGCCGCCTCCGCGGCGCCCGAACCGGACCTGACGGAGGCGGAGGCGGCCGCACCGCACCGCGCGGACCGCCGCCACCGGCGCGCCGTCCGCCCCCCGGCCCGCCGCCCGCACCGGCCCCCGACGACGACCGCGCCCGCCACGACACCCCTCCTCACGAACCGGCCGACGCTACGCGCTGTCCGGTGTGTGGTCCTGCGCTGCTGAGCGGTACGCCCCGCTCGCCACCGACCCCCACTTCACCGACGAGGAGCACAGCCATGCCCATGGACCCCTTCGCGGCCCTCACCGCGATGATCCGCGCCGAAGCCACCCGCGCCGCCGAGCCGGACCCCTCGCCGGCCGCCGACCCGGACCCCGCGCCCCGGTCGCCCGAGGAGGACGAGAAGTAACCACCGCCCGGGGGACGGGAAGGTACCGGAACCGGGCGGGCGGGAGGACGCCGTAACCCGGCGGACGGGAAGCGTCCGGCACCCCGGCCACCCCCGGCCCCGGCGGAGGGGGAACTCCTGCGGAGGGGGAGCTCCAGCGCTGGAGGAGTCCCCGCAGAGGGGGAGTCCCGGCAGAGGGGAGCGGTATCCGCCCCCGGCTGCCGGGTCACCCTCCCGGCGTCGACAGCCCCCGGGCCGCCCCCGCCAGCGCGTCCAGCACCGGCCGGATCAGCGGGTGCTCCTCCGCGCCCCGCCGCACCGCGGCGAACACGCGCCGGAACGCCGCCGGGCCCGCGACCGGGCGGACCACCACGTCCTTCAGTTCGATGCCCCGCAGCGCCGAACGCGGCACCAGCGCCACTCCCGCGCCCGCACCCGCCAGGGCGACCACGGCGCGGAAGTCGTCCGAGGAGTGCACGAGCCGGGGGTCGAAGCCGGCCAGCTCGCACGCGAGGAGCACCATGTCGTGGCACGGGTTGCCGGGGTAGGGCGCGATCCAGTCGGCGTCCGCGAGCGACGCCAAAGCCACCTCCGGCTCCAGCCCCAGCGGATGCCCGGCCCGCAGCACCGCGTCGAACGGCTCGGCGTACAGCGGCACGCGCGCGAGGCGCCGGTCGCCCTCGCGCGGAGCTCCCCGGTACTCCACCGCCAGCGCCACGTCCGCCTCGCCGTCCAGGACCAGCGGCAGCGACTCGTCGCCCTCCGCGTCCCGCACGCGCACCCGGATACCGGGGTGCGTCCCGGCCAGCCGCCCGATCGCCGGTGCGAGCACCTCGGCGATCCCGGTCGCGAACGCGGCGACCGTCACCTCGCCCGCGCTGCCGCCCGCGTACGCCGCGAGTTCCGCCTCGGCCCGCTCCAGCTGCGCCAGCACCTCGTGGGCGTGCTCCAGCAGGATCTCACCGGCCGCCGTGAGCCGTACGCCCTTGCCGCTGCGGGTGAGCAGCACGTGGCCCGTCTCCTGCTCCAGCGCGGCGAGCTGCTGCGAGACGGCGGACGGGGTCAGATACAGCGCCGCGGCCGCGGCGGTCACCGTACGGTGGTCCGCCGCGGCCCGCAGGATGCGCAGCCGCCGGGGGTCGATCACCCTGCCATTGTCACTCAGCCCTCACCCGGGCCACGGCCGGCCGTCCCCGACCCCCCGGCCACGGTCGGCCGTCCCGACCCCCTGGCCGGTCCGCGACCCCCCGGCCGGTCCCCGACCCCGGGCGTCAGCCCGCCATCGCGGCCCTGGCGTCGACGAACGCCGCCACCGCCCGCTCCACGTCCCGCGTCGAGTGCGCCGCCGACAGCTGCACCCGGATGCGGGCCTGCCCCATGGGCACCACCGGGTACGAGAAGCCGATCACGTACACCCCCCGCTCCAGCAGTAGCTCCGCCATCCGGCCGGCCTCGGCCGCGTCACCGATCATCACCGGGGCGATCGCGTGGTCGCCGGGCAGGATCTCGAAGCCCGCCTCCGTCATCTTCGTACGGAACAGCTTGGTGTTGGCCTCCAGCTTCTCCCGCAGGTCACCGGCCGACTCCAGCAGGTCCAGGACCTTCAGGGACGCGGCGGCGATCACCGGGGCGAGGGAGTTCGAGAAGAGGTACGGGCGCGAACGCTGGCGCAGCAGCTCCACGATCTCCGCACGCGCCGCCACGTAGCCGCCGGACGCGCCGCCGAGCGCCTTGCCGAGCGTCCCGGTGATGATGTCGACCCGGTCCATCACGCCGTGCAGCTCCGGCGTCCCCCGGCCACCCGGGCCGACGAAGCCGACCGCGTGCGAATCGTCGACCATCACCATGGCGTCGTACCGGTCGGCGAGGTCGCAGATCTCCCGCAGCGGCGCGACGTAACCGTCCATGGAGAACACGCCGTCGGTGACGATGAGGCGCCGCCGGGCGTCCTGCGTCTCCTTGAGCTGCTTCTCCAGGTCCGCCATGTCCCGGTTGGCGTACCGGTGGCGGCGCGCCTTGGACAGCCGGATGCCGTCGATGATGGAGGCGTGGTTGAGGGCGTCGGAGATCACCGCGTCCTCGGGGCCGAGCAGTGTCTCGAAGACACCGCCGTTCGCGTCGAAGCAGGAGGAGTACAGGATCGTGTCCTCCTGCCCCAGGAACGCCGACAGCCGCTGCTCCAGCTCCTTGTGCACGTCCTGCGTCCCGCAGATGAACCGCACGGACGCCATGCCGTAACCCCAGCGGTCCAGCGCCTCCTTCGCGGCGGCGACGACCTCGGGGTGGTCGGCGAGGCCAAGGTAGTTGTTGGCGCAGAAGTTCAGCACGTCACCGGAGGGGACGGACACCTTCGCGCTCTGCGGGGTGCCGATGACCCGCTCCGGCTTGTAGAGACCGGCGTCGCGGATCTCGTCGAGGGTGGTGCGCAGCTCGTCGCGGACGGACGCGTACATGAAAGGGATCTCCTAGGGGAAAGGCCGGGGGAAGGTCAGACGGTCCAGTCGAGGATGATCTTGCCGCTGCGGGCGGTGGCCGCCTCGTCGAAGGCGGCGTCGAAGTCCTGGTAGCCGTAGCTGCCGGTGATCACCGGGCTGAGGTCGAGTCCGCCCTCCAGCAGCACGGTCATCGCGTACCACGTCTCGAACATCTCGCGGCCGTAGATGCCCTTGACCGTGATCATGGAGGTGACGATCTTGGACCAGTCGACGGCGAACTCCTCGGCGGGCAGGCCCAGCATCGCGATGCGGCCGCCGTGCGTCATGTTGGCGACCATGTCCCGCATGGCCTCCGGCCGGCCGGACATCTCCAGGCCGATGTCGAACCCCTCGCGCAGCCCGAGCTGCCGCTGCGCCTCACCGATGCCGCTCTCCGCGACGTTCACGGCGAGCGTCGCGCCCACCTTGCGGGCCAGCTCCAGCCGCGACTCGCTCACATCGGTGATCACCACGTTGCGGGCACCCGCGTGCCGGGCGACCGCTGCCGCCATGATGCCGATCGGGCCGGCGCCCGTGATCAGGACGTCCTCGCCGACGAGCGGGAAGGACAGCGCGGTGTGCACGGCGTTGCCGAACGGGTCGAAGATCGCCGCCACGTCCAGGTCGACCTTCGTGCGGTGCACCCACACATTGGACGCGGGCAGCGCGACGTACTCGGCGAACGCGCCGTCCCGCCCGACGCCCAGCCCGACCGTGGCCCGGCACAGGTGACGCCTCCCCGCCAGGCAGTTGCGGCACTTGCCGCACACCAGATGGCCCTCACCGCTGACCAGGTCGCCCACCGCGATGTCCGTGACGTCGGAACCGACGTGCGCCACCTCGCCGACGAACTCGTGACCCAGCACCAGCGGCGCCGACACCGCCTGCCGCGCCCAGCCGTCCCAGGCGCGGATGTGCAGGTCCGTACCGCAGATGCCGGTGCGCAACACCCGGATCAGCACGTCGCCGGGGCCGGTCCGGGGCTCCGGCACGTCCATGAGCCGGAGACCGGGTTCGGCCTTGTGCTTGACGAGTGCCTTCATGGGTGCGGCTCCATGCGGAAGGGGAGAGATCGTGAACGCGCACCAATCTGCCCACCCGCGCCCGCCGCGTCCATCGAGGTTTTCTTAAGCGGGTCAACAGCGCAGCTTCACGCGCCACGCCGGTTACGTTCGGCACATGACGACGGAGGTCTGGTACACGTCCTACGGCTCCAACACGCACGTCGACCGCCTGGCCCACTACATCGTCGGCGGCACGCCCCCGGGCGGTGCCCGCGCCTGCCCCGGCTGCCGCGACCGCCGCCTGCCGACCGCCTCCGTCCCGGTGGAGCTGAGGGGCGCTTTGTACTTCGCCACCGAATCCCCGGTGTGGACGGGCGGCCGCGCGTTCTACGACCCGGACGCCGACGGCCGCGTGCTGGCCCGCGCGCACCGGATCACCGCCGAGCAGTTCTGCGACATCGCGGCCCAGGAGATGTACCGCGTCCCCGGCCCGGAGACCGATCTCGACCTGGCCGCGGTCCCGCGCGACGGCAGCAGGGTGGTGCTGGGCGACGGGCGTTACGAGACCCTCGTCCGCCCCGGCACCCTCGACGGGCTGCCCCTGCTCACCTTCACGGCCCCCTGGCGCATGCACGACGTCGAGTGGACGAGCCCCTCCGCCGACTACCTCCGCCACCTCGCCGCCGGCCTCCTCGCGGCGGGCGCCTGGAACGCGGACAGCGTCGCCACGTACCTCGCCTCCTGCCCGGGCGCGGCGGGCCACTGGACCCGGCAGCGGATCCGGGACCTGATCGCACCCTCCCCGTAGGACACCCCCGCCACGGGAACGGCGGCGGGGGACCCCGCCGCACCGGACGCCCCTGCCCGGCGCGGGGAAGCGGTGTGCCACGTTCCGCGACACCGGCCTTCGCCCGTCCTCGTCCGGATCCGGGCGCGCCGGATCCGGGCGCCGGCCCGGTCGGGCCCGCCTCATTACCCGCGCGGTAATCGACCCGTCCCCGGCCCGACCGGCAAGGTGGCGGTACGGGGTCCGGCCGGCGCACTCCGGCCGGACCCCGGCCCCGCCCCTGACACCCCCCCCGCGATGGAGGCTGACCCGCCATGTCCCAGGCCCTGCTCGCCGGCATCTCCCGTACCACCGAGCCGCACACCATGCTGCGCCGCTTCCTCGCCCTGGACGCCGTCGTCACGGGGGCCAACGGGCTGGCGTACGTCCTCGCCTCCGCGAGCCTCGGGCGGCTGCTCGGGGTGGACGCGACGCTCCTGCTCGGACTCGGTGTCTTCCTCACCGGGTACGCCGCCGGTGTCGGCCACCTCGCCTCCCGGCCACAACCGCCCGCGACGGGCGTCAAGCTCGTCGTCGACGCCAATCTGGCCTGGGCGGCGCTCAGTGTCGTCGCGCTCGTCGCGTGGCTGTCGCCCAGCACGGCCGGGACGGTGTGGATCCCGGTGCAGGCCGCGACCGTGGCCGCCTTCGCCGCCCTCCAGTGGGCCGCGCTCCGGGCGGCGGGCCGCTAGAGCGACCGGAGGTACTTGACCGTCGCCGGGTCGGCCGGGAGGAGCGTCTCGATGGCCAGCTCGGCGACCGTCACGTCCATCGGCGTGTTGAACGTCGAGATGGACGACACGAAGGACAGCACGTGCCCGTCGTGCTCGATCCGCAGCGGCAGGGCGAAGTACGGGTACGGAGGCGGATCGTCACGGTCCTCCGCGTCGGCGCCCGCCGGCGGCACCGGGTAGGCCGAGACCTCCTCGTACACCCGCCGCAGCGGCTCCGAGCGCACCAGCGCCAGCTGGCGTTCCATCTGGGCCAGCAGATGGCCGCGCCACTCCCGCAGGTTGCGGATCCTCGGCGCCAGGCCCTCCGGGTGCAGGGTGACCCGCATGGCGTTCAGCGGCGGGGTCAGCAGGTGCTCGGGCAGCCCGTCCAGCAGCATGGTGATGCCCCGGTTCGCGGCCACCACCGTGTACGAGCCGTCCACGACGATCGCCGGATACGGGTCGTACCCCACCAGCAGCTGCTCGATGCCCGCGCGCAGCGTCTCCAGCGACGGGTCGTCCAGGGACGTCTCGGCGTACCGGGGGGCGTAACCGGCGGCCAGCAGCAGGGCGTTGCGCTCCCGGGCCGGCACCTCCAGGTGCTCGGCCAGGCGCAGGATCATCTCCTCGCTCGGACGCGACCGGCCCGTCTCGATGAAGGAGATGTGCCGGGCGGACGAGTCCGCGCGCAGTGCCAGCTCCAGTTGGCTCAGCCGCCGCCGCTCACGCCAGCCGCGCATCAGCGGCCCTACTCCCTTACCGGTGGCGACAGTTGTCATACCGCAGACGGTAACCCACGTGTCGGCCACGGGCCCGTGCCACCGGACCGTATCGTCACGGTCACGTCGTCATCGTCCGCACCGACCCGGAGGGAGCACGGGACATGCCCACTGAGCCGCTGTCGCAGAAGGAGATCGAGGACCGGCTGCGCGAACTTCCCGGCTGGTCCCAGGAGGGCGACCGGATCGCCCGCACCTACCGCCTCGGCACGCACTTCGCCGCGACGGCCATGGTGGTCCACGTCGCCCAGATCCAGGAGGAGCTGAACCACCACTCCGACCTCACCCTCGGCTACAACACCGTCAACCTCACCGTGAACACCCATGACGCGGGTGGCGCGATCACGGAGAAGGACTTCACGCTCGCCTCCCGGGTCGAGGGGATCGCCCCCTCCCACGGCGCGAACTGACCGCCTACGCGCGCGTGCCGCCCGTCCGCGGCGCCCGCAGCGAGTCGGCCACGTAGGCGTCGAGGTCGGGGCGGTCGGGCGCGAGCATGTGCCGTACCCAGGCGTCCCGTTCGTGCGCCAGCGGCGGCAGCTCCCAGACGCAGCCGATCCAGGGCCGGTCCAGGGGCACGAAACGCGTCGGATCCCGGTCCGGGCAGCCGAGCGCCGGCTGCCCGGCCACGGCGATGGAACAGTGCAGGACGTTGTCCCACACCCAGCTGTACGTGTTGAGGTACGCGCCGTCGTCGCCGCCCCGGTGCAGGACGGTGAACGACGCCGGCGGAGTGGTCCCGTCCAGCTCCGGCAACAGGTTGGGGAGGAGCGCGTAGGCCGCCTCCTGCACCTCCGGGGCGATGCCGGACGGGTCGGCGGTGACGTGATAGCGCTTGACGCGGCGGCCGGCCACTTCGACCGGCGGTGGGACGGAGAGCGATTTCTCTGCGAAAGCCATGGCTGGACCGTACGAGCGGTTCACTGACACCCTGTGTCAGTGAAGTCCAGCCGGCTCCTGTCGATCCTCCTCCTGCTCCAGACCAGGGGCCGGATGACCGCCGCCCGGCTCGCCGCCGAGCTGGAGGTCTCGGTCCGCACCGTCTACCGGGACGTCGAGGCCCTGCACGCGGCGGGCGTTCCGCTGTACGGGGACGCCGGTCACCGCGGCGGCTACGAGCTGCTCGCCGGCTACCGGACCCGCCTGACCGGCCTGTCCGCCGACGAGGCCGAGGCCCTGTTCCTGACGGCGCTGCCCGGTCCGGCCGCTGACCTCGGGCTCGGTCCCGCCGTCGCCGGCGCCCGGCTCAAGCTGCGTGCCGCCCTGCCTCCCGGACTGCGGGCGCAGGCCGACCGGATGAGCCGACGGTTCCACCTGGACGCGCCCGGCTGGTACGCGGACGGCGACGACGTGCCGTTCCTGCCCGCCGTCGCGGACGCGGTGTGGCGCGGCCGGGTCCTGGCCGTCCGCTACCGCCGCTGGACCGAGCCGACCGACGTCGACCGCCGCCTGGAGCCGTACGGGCTGGTGCTCAAGGCGGGCCGCTGGTACGTGGTGGCGGCGCGCCCCGGCGGCTCGGGGCCGCGCACGTACCGGGTCGACCGGATCCTCCGGCTCACCGTCACGGACGACGGGTTCGACGTACCGGAGGATTTCGACCTGGCCGCCCACTGGCAGGCCTACCAGCGGGACTTCCACGCCCGCCTGTACCGGGGCGAGGCCCTGGTCCGCCTCTCGCCGCGCGGGCTCACCCGGCTGACCGGCGCCGCCGCCCGGGCCGCGGCCGCCACCGGCACCCGTGAACCGGACGGCTGGACGCGCGCCCGGCTGCCGGTCGAGTCGACGGACCGCGCGCACGACCAGTTCCTGGCCCTCGGTTCCGACGCGGAGGTCCTCGGCCCTCCCGAACTGCGCGCCCGGCTGGCCGGGACTGCCCGCGTGCTCGCGGACCGGTACGCCGGCACCGGCCGGGCCGCGCACGCCTCCGGTGCGCGAGAAGACTCCTGAAGGTCCCGGCCTGAGCCTCCAGCCCGCTGCCTTGCTGCCTTCGTGTCTTCTCGGGCCTCAGGGGCGGGGAAGCGGCGATCGTCCAAGCACGCACCGAGGTGCCCGTCTTCCCCGGCCGGCCCTGCCGGAAGGACCCCTCGTGGGACGGATTCCTTGCGGAAACGGCAACAGAGCTCGCCGTGATCGCGTCCCGGCCGCCACCCTGTCGGCATGAGCCAACACCACCACGGTCACCACCCCCATGACGACACCCACATGGACTGGTCCGAGATGCTGCCGCTGCTGGAGAACGGCGCCGAGCTCCAGAGCGGGCTGTACCGGCGGGCCGCGGCCTGGCTCGGCGAGCTGCTGCCGGCGGCCGGTGTGCGCCGGATCCTCGACGTGGGCAGCGGACCGGGCGTGCTGTCGTGCCTGCTCGCCGAGGCCTTCCCGTACGCCGAGGTCGTCGCCGTCGACGCCACGCCCGAGCTCCTGGAGCGCACCGGCGAGCGCGCCCGTGCGGCCGGCCTCGGCGAGCGGATCACCACGCGCCGGGCAGACCTCCCGGACGGCATCGCCGGACTGGGGGGCGCCGACCTCATCTGGGCGGCCGACTTCCTGCACCACCTCGGTGACCAGCGTGCCGCCGTCGGCGACCTGGCGGGACTGCTGCGCCCCGGCGGCCTGCTGGCGGTCGTGGAGGGCGGGCTGCCGACACGGCGGCTGCCACGGGACCCCGGCATCGGGCGTCCGGGGCTGGAGGCCCGGATGGACGCCGCGCACGCCGAGTGGTTCGCCGAGATGCGGGCCGGGCTGCCCGGAGCCGAGGAGGACACCGACGACTGGCGGGCGCTGCTGTCCGGCGCCGGTCTGGTGCCGAGCGGCACCCGCTCGTTCCTCCACGACGTGCCGGCGCCCGTCACGGACGCCGTACGCGGGCAGATCGTGGCCGGGTTCGCCCGGCACCGCGAGGCGCTCGGCGACCGTCTCGCTCCCGACGACCGGGCCGCGCTCGACCGGCTGCTGGACCCGGCCGAACCGCGGGGCCTGCACCAGCGGCCGGACCTGTTCATGCTGACCGCCCGCACGGTCCACACCGCCCGCCGCGGCTGAGCGCGAGCGACCGGGCCGTCACGGCAACAGGGGCGTGGTGTCCTGGTACGGGTTGACCGGCTCCGGGACCCGGTCCACCGTCCGGGCGTCGACCGCCACCGAGGCCGTCGCGGTCCCCAGCTTTCCGCCGCCCCCGGGGTGCCAGGTGCCCGTCACGGTCACCCAGGTGTCGGCGGGGGGCGCGGGGGCGCCGTGCACGCGGACGCGCAGCGACCGGGAGTCGGCCGCGCAGCAGCTGACGACCAGCCGGGTGAGGTACCAGCCGCCGGCGCGGTCCTTCGCGGGCGTGACGAACCCGGTCATCAGGACCGTACGGCCGGCGAGGCTGCGGTCCCGGTCCTGCTGGACCCGCGCGATGAACCCCGACAGCGCGAGCGGGGCCGGGTCGGCGTCCGGCAACCGGTGGAACTCCGACACCCGGGCCACCGCGTTGTCGGTCTCGCGCGCCGCCGTGTACGAGCCGAGCGCGGGCGGGGCGTACAGCAGCAGGCCGAGGACGGGCAGGAAGAGGAGCCAGGCGACGCGCGGCCCGCTCCCGTGCCCATGGCCGTCACCGTCCCCGTGGCAGCCCCCGTCCACGCCCCCGTCCCCGTCCGCGTGCCCGCCGTCCATCCCCCCGCCGGAGTCGCGGCGGGCCGCGAACGGCAGGCCGTCCCGTACGGCGCCGACCACACCCAGGACGAGCAGCAGCACGGCGGACGCGATGAGGAAAGGCCGCAGGCCCTCCTTCACGTACCGCAGGTAGACCTGGCTCAGCACCGAGATGTGCAGGACGGCGGCGCCGGTGAGCAGCAGCAGGGCCGCCTGGATGTGCCGCCTCACAGCAGCCACCAGCCCGTCAGGCAGGCGCTGGTCACGGCGACCACCGCGGTGACGGAGGAGAAGCGCATCGCGAAGGCCCTTCCGAAGGTGCCGGCCTGGAGGGCGATCAGCTTCACGTCGACCATGGGCCCCACGACCATGAACGTCAGCCGCGCGGTGGGGGAGAAGCCGGTGAGCGACGCGGCGACGAACGCGTCGGCCTCCGAGCAGACGGCGAGCACGATGGCCAGGGCGGCGAGGAAGAGCACCGACAGCCAGGGGGAGTCGGCGAAGGTGTCGAGGACCGAGCGCGGCACGAGCACGTTGAAGCAGGCCGCCGCCATGGCGCCGACGACGAGGAATCCGCCCGCGTGCAGGAAGTCGTGCTGGAACCCGATCCGGAACTCCTCCCAGCGGCTGTGTCCGGCCCGGTGGCCGGTGTGCCGCGCGGGCATCCTCAGCCACTCGGCCCGCCCCCACTTCAGCCACAGCCAGCCCATGGTGGCCGCCGTCGCGAGGGACGCCACGAGCCGGGCGGCCACCATGCCCGGCTGGCCGGGGAAGGCGACGGCGGTGGACACCAGTACGACGGGGTTGACCGCGGGCGCGGAGAGCAGGAACGCGAACGCCGCGGCCGGGGTGACCCCGCGCCTGATGAGGCTCCCGGCGACCGGTACGGAGGCGCACTCGCAGCCGGGCAGCACCACGCCCGCCGCGCCGGCGACGGGCACGGCCAGGGCGGGGTTGCGGGGCAGCGCCCGGCTGAACACCCGGGCGGGGACGAAGGCGTTGACGGCCCCCGAGATCACGGTGCCGAACAGCAGGAAGGGCAGCGCCTGCACGGTCAGCGCCACGCAGATGGTCTGCCACGCCCGGAAGCCGGGGTGGTTCAGCACGGGCACCGCGAGCGCGGTGACCAGCAGCAGCGACACGGCTCCGGTGACGGTGACGGACAGCGGTATCGCGCCGGGTGGACGCTCTCCCGCCGGTGCGGCTCGGTTCATGGAGCGACACCCTAGCCGCAGCGGCGAACGATAATCATTTCGGCCTGGCCTGGCCACACCTCGCCACGCCTCGCCTGGCCTGTACTGGGCTCGGCAGGTCCGTCCGGACGACGGTGGGAACGAATGGCCGCGCTGGTGGCGGGGCCGCGCGGACGCCTTCCGCGCGGCCCCGTCCGCAGCGCGGGCCCGGTCCGGTGCCGGTCAGGCGCCGAACACGGCCGGGTCGGGGCCCAGGCGCTTGCCCTCGTCGAGGGCGGCGAGGGCCGCGAGGTCGTCGGCGTCCAGCTCGAAGTCGAAGACGTCGATGTTCTCCTGGATCCGGGACGGCGTCACGGACTTCGGGATCACGATGTTGCCGAGCTGGAGGTGCCAGCGCAGCACCACCTGGGCGGGGGTGCGGCCGTGCTTCCGGGCGACCGCGACGATGGTCGGGACCTCCAGCAGGCCCCTGCCCTGGCCGAGCGGGGACCAGGCCTCGGTCCGGATGCCGTGCCTGTCGTGGAACGCGCGGGACTCGGCCTGCTGGAGCTGGGGGTGGAGCTCGATCTGGTTGAGCACCGGGACGACGGAGGTCTCCCCGAGGAGGCGCTCCAGGTGCTCGGGCAGGAAGTTGGAGACGCCGATGGCCTTGGCGCGGCCGTCCGCGTGGATCTTCTCGAACGCCTTGTAGGTGTCGGTGTACAGGTCCTTCGAGGGCACGGGCCAGTGGATCAGGTACAGGTCCACGTAGTCGAGACCCAGCCGGTCCAGCGACGCGTCGAACGCGCGCAGCGCCGCGTCGTGGCCCTGCTCGCTGTTCCAGAGCTTGGTGGTGACGAAGAGCTCGTCACGGGCGATGCCGGAGGCGGCGATGGCCTCGCCGGTGCCCTTCTCGTTCTCGTAGATCGCTGCGGTGTCGATGCTGCGGTATCCGGCCTCGAGGGCCGTGCCCACCGCCTTCGCCGCCTCGTCGTCGGGCACCTGCCAGACACCGAAGCCGAGCTGCGGCATGGAGACACCGTTGTTGAGGGTGATGGAGGGGACCTTGCTCACGAGCGGTCGATCCTTACGTCGTCGGTTGTTACGTTCAGGTGCAACGATCACCTTTCGTCACCTGTTCCCGGAAACCGCGCGCCGCATCCCGGTCAGCGGTACAGGGCCTCGATCTCCGCCGCGTACACCGTCTCGATCGCCTTGCGCTTCAGCTTCAGCGACGGCGTCAGCAGTCCGTGCTCCTCGGTGAACGGATGGGCGAGGATCCGGAACGTACGGATCGACTCGGCCTGCGACACCAGCGTGTTCGCCGCCACCACGGCCCGTCGTATCTCCGCCTCCAGCGCCGGGTCCCGCACCAGCTCGGCGGGCGGCAGGGGCGGGCGGTTCTGCATGGCCAGCCAGTGGTCGACCGCCTCCTGGTCGAGGGTCACCAGCGCCGCGATGTACGGGCGGTCGTTGCCGACCACGACGCACTGCGCCACCAGGGGGTGGGACCGCACCCGCTCCTCCAGACCGGACGGCGGCACGCTCTTGCCGCCGGAGGTCACCAGCATCTCCTTCTTCCGCCCCGTGATCGTCAGATAGCCGTCCGCGTCGAGCGCCCCCAGGTCACCGGTCGCCAGCCAGCCGTCGCGGAGCACGGCGGCGGTCGCGTCCGGGTTGCCCAGGTACCCGGAGAAGACGTGCGGGCCGCGCAGCCACACCTCGCCGTCCTCCGCGATGTGCACCGTCGTGCCCGGGATGGGCGGGCCCACCGTGCCGTACCTGGTCCGCTCCGGCGGGTTCGCGGTGGCCGCCGACGCCGACTCGGTCAGCCCGTACCCCTCGTACACGGTGACGCCCGCGCCCTCGAAGAACAGGCCGAGGCGCCGGGCCATCCCCGATCCGCCCGACATCGCGTGCCGCACCCGCCCGCCCAGAGCCTCGCGCACCTTCCCGTACACGACCTTGTCGAAGAACTGGTGCTGCACCCGCAGGGCGGCCGACGGGCCCGGGCCCAGCCCGAAGGCCTTCCGCTCCAGCGCCTCCGCATACCGCACCGCCACTTCGACGGCCTTGTCGAAGGGCCCGGTCCTCCCCTCCACCTCCGCCCGGCGCCGCGCCGCCTGGAAGACCTTCTCGAAGATGTACGGGACGGCGAGCACGAACGTCGGCCGGAACGCCGCCAGGTCGGCCAGCAGCGGGCCGGCCGCCAGCTGCGGCTGATGGCCGAACTTCACCCGCTTGCGGACCGCCGCGACCTCCACCATCCGCCCGAAGACGTGGGCCAGCGGCAGGAACAGCAGCGTCGACGCCTCGTCGCCGGGCTTGGAGTGGAACACCGGCTCCCAGCGGCTGACCAGCGTCTCCGCCTCGAACATGAAGTTGGCGTGCGTCAGCACGCACCCCTTGGGGCGGCCCGTCGTCCCGGACGTGTAGATCACCGTGGCGATCGACTCGGGCGTCACCGCCCGCCGGTGCCGCTGCACCACCTCCTCGTCGATCCGCGCCCCCGCCGCCATCAGCTCGCCGACCGCCCCGGCGTCCAGCTGCCACAGCCGCTTCAGCCGGGGCAACCGGTCGATCACCGAGCCGACGGTCATGGCGTGGTCCTCGTGCTCCACCACGCAGGCGGTCACCCCGGCGTCGTGCAGCATCCAGTGGACCTGGTCGGCGGAGGAGGTGGGGTAGACCGGGACGGACTGCGCGCCGACCGTCCACAGGGCGAAGTCGAACAGCGTCCACTCGTAACGCGTGCGCGCCATGATGGCGACCCGGTCCCCGAACCGCACACCGTCCGCGAGCAGCCCCTTGGCGAGCGCCAGCACCTCGTCCCGGAACTCCGCCGCCGTCACGTCGGCCCACCGGCCGTCCGCGTCCTTGCGGCCGAGCGCGACGCGGTCCGGGTCGTCCATGGCGTGCTCGAATACGGAATCGGCCAGTCCGCCGACCAGGGGAGCCATCGCCACGGGTGGGACAGAGAACTCGCGCAATGGCCTGCTCCTTGGGGGGCGCTCCGCACGGCGGAGGGTGACGGTACCCCAGACCGGACCCGGCGCGGGAGGGTCTTCGTGGACCCCGCCCGTACGGGTATCGCCACTGGTCAGGAGCTAAGTACCCGGCCACGGCGGTGGGCGCGCGCGGATTACTGACCGCCGGGTAAGTAGCGGGTGCCGGAATCTCCACCGAATCTGTACGCCCCGCGCACGCCCGGCCTCCCGTCCGGCGGACCGCCACGCAGGCCGGTCAGTGTCCCCCGTCCTCGGCGGCCGCCCGCGAGGGCCCGGCTGCCGTCAGCGGTCGACCGCCGCGGCGTGCAGCCGGTCGCCGCCCGCGAGGATGGCCGCCGCCAGGGCGTCCGCCGCCTCCTGGGCGGTGCCACGGGGGCGGCCGTGGAGGAGGACGAAGTCCACATCGCCCAGCTCCGGCAGGCCGGCCCGGGCCGGGACCGGGACGAGGCCCGGCGGGACCAGACCACGGGCGTGGGCCATCACGCCCAGGCCCGCGCGGGCGGCGGCGATCAGCCCGCTGAGGCTCGCACTCGCGCAGACGATCCGCCAGGGGCGCCCGTGCGCCTCCAGCGCCTCCACGGCACGGGCCCGCGTGATACCCGGCGGCGGGAAGGCGATCAGCGGTACCGGCCGGTCCGGGTCCACCCGCAGCCGGGGCGCGCCGATCCACGTCAGAGTGGAGCGCCAGACCAGCCGGCCCTGGACGTCACCGCCGCGCCGCTTGGCGAGGACCAGGTCCAGACGCCCGGCCGCCAGCTTCTCGTGCAGCGTGCCGGAGAGGCCGACCGTCAGCTCCAGGTCCACCTCCGGGTGCTCGCGGCGGAACGACTCGAGGACCTCGGGCAGCCGGGTCAGCACGAAGTCCTCCGACACCCCGAAGCGCAGCCGTCCGCGCAGCCGCGTACCGGTGAAGAACGCCGCCGCCCGCTCGTGCGCCGCCAGGATCGTCCGGGCGAAGCCGAGCATCGCCTCGCCGTCCTCCGTGAGCTCCACACTGTGGGTGTCCCGGGTGAACAGCGCCCGCCCCACCGCCTCCTCCAGCCGGCGCACGTGCTGGCTGACCGTGGACTGGCGCAGCCCGAGACGCCGGGCGGCCTGGGTGAAGCTCAGGGTCTGCGCCACGGCCAGGAACGTGCGCAGCTGGGTCGGCTCGTACACCCGCCCCACCCTAGCCGCTTATCGTGCAGCGTGATATCAGTCAGAGCGGTGTACGGGATTCCCGATCGACCCGGGTCCGGGGACGATGGAGAGGGCCCGATCCGACACCGAGAGCACGTGGAGCACATGAGCCGCCGACCCCCGATCCCGCGCCCGCCGATCGACCCGTACATCCTGGCGCTGCTGGCGACGGTGGCCCTCGCCGCGCTGCTGCCGGCGTCCGGCGCCGCCGCCGACGCGGCCGGCGGGATCTCGACGGGCGCGATCGCGCTGCTGTTCTTCCTCTACGGGGCGCGGCTGTCCACCGGCGAGGCGCTGGACGGGCTGAGGCACTGGCGGCTCCATGTGACCGTGCTGGCGGCGACGTTCGTGGTCTTCCCCCTGCTGGGGCTGGCCGCGAGGGGTCTCGTCCCGGTCGTGCTGACGCCCGCCCTGTACGGCGGACTGCTCTTTCTCTGCCTGGTGCCGTCCACCATCCAGTCGTCGATCGCCTTCACCTCGATGGCGCGGGGCAACGTGCCCGCCGCGATCTGCGCCGGCTCCTTCTCGTCCCTCGCCGGGATCGTCCTGACGCCGCTGCTGGCCGCCCTGCTGCTGGGCGGCCCGGCGGGCGGCTTCTCGGCCGGCTCGCTGCTGCGCATCGCCCTGCAACTGCTGCTCCCGTTCCTCGCGGGGCAGCTGCTGCGCCGCTGGGTGGCCGGCTTCCTCACCCGGCACAAGAAGGTGCTGGGGTACGTCGACCGGGGCTCGATCCTGCTCGTGGTCTACACGGCGTTCAGCGAGGGCATGACCGAGGGCGTCTGGCACCAGGTGACCCCGGCCCGGCTGGCGGCCCTGCTGGGTGTCGAGGCCGTGCTGCTGGCCGCGATGCTGGCGCTCACCTGGTACGGGGCGGGGCGGCTCGGTTTCGGCCGGGAGGACCGGATCGCGATCCAGTTCGCCGGGTCCAAGAAGAGCCTGGCGGCCGGCCTGCCGATGGCGAGCGTGCTGTTCGGGGCGCACGCCTCGCTCGCGGTGCTGCCGCTGATGCTCTTCCACCAGATGCAGCTGATGGTCTGCGCGGTCATCGCCGGACGCCGCGCGAACGATCCGGTGCCCGTACCGCCCCCGGCCGGCCCCCGCCCGGCGGAACCCGCCCGCCGCTGAGCTCCGCGGCGCGCCGTGCGGCAGCCCGCCGTGACCCCCGCCCCCGGAGTCCGCCGCCCGGCGTCCGCCGTCGCCGGTCGCGATCCGCCGCGGCGGCGGAGCGCGCACCCCACCGCCCGGTGATGATCACACGGGTCGCTACCGTGAGCGCATGCCCGCACTCGACGCGCCGGACGCCGCCCGGTGAACCGCATGAACCGCACCTGGATACGCCCCGGCGCCGCCCGCCCCTGTTCCCTGGTGGTCTGCCGCGGCTGCTGCTGTGGTGACGCCCGTAAGCACCCGGGTACCGACCACGCCGGTCAGCTGGCCCGGCTGCGGGAGGCCGCCGAGGCCTCCGGCGGCCGGCTCGCCGTCCGGACCAGCGACTGCCTCGGGCCCTGCGGCCAGGCCAACGTGGTGGTGGTCCAGCCCTCCACCGACGCCCGGCGGCGCGGCGCCCGTGCCGCCTGGATCGGCTGGGCGCTCGACGACGACTGTCTCGACGACATTCTGGCGTGGGTGGAGGCGGGCGGGCCGGGCGTCGCCGACCCCCCGGCCACGCTGATGCTCCAGATGATCGACGCGCCGAGGAAGTAGCGGGCCGGCACGCCGGTGCGGTACGGGGCCCGGCAAGGGCGCACTCCGCGGCCGTTCGGGCCCGGTCGCCGTTCGGGCCCGTCGGCCACCGGCCCGGTCACCGTTGGGGCCCGTCGGCCGTACGGGCACGTACGCGGGACGGGACCCGGTGTCAGTCCCCGGAGGCGGCGTCCTTCAGGGCGATACGGTCCTCACCCGCGTACACGTTCATGTTCCGGCCGCGCAGGAAGCCGACCAGCGTCAGGCCCGTCTCGGCTGCCAGGTCCACGGCGAGGGACGACGGCGCCGACACCGAAGCCAGCAGCGGGATGCCCGCCATCACCGCCTTCTGCGCCAGCTCGAACGAGGCCCGGCCCGACACCAGCAGGATCGCCCGGTCCAGCGGCAGCAGGTCCTCCCGTAGCGCCCGGCCGACCAGTTTGTCCACCGCGTTGTGCCGGCCGACGTCCTCCCGTACGTCCAGCAGCTCGCCGTCCTCCGAGAACAGCGCGGCCGCGTGCAGCCCGCCGGTCCGGTCGAAGACCCGCTGCGCCGCCCGCAGCCGGTCGGGGAGGACGGCGAGGAGCCCGGGCTCGACGAGGAGCGGGGGAGTGTCGGCGATGGGGAAGCGGGTGGTGGTGCGCACGGCGTCCAGGCCGGCCTTGCCGCACAGGCCGCACGACGAGGTGGTGTAGACGTTCCGCTCCAGCGTGATGTCCGGCACGGTCACGCCGGGAGCGAGCTGTACGTCCACCACGTTGTAGGTGTTCGTCCCGTCGTCCTTGGCGCCGGCGCAGTACACGATGTTCCGCACCTCCCGCGCCGAACCGAGCACGCCCTCGCTGACGAGGAAGCCGGCCGCGAGCGCGAAGTCGTCACCGGGTGTACGCATGGTGACGGCCAGGGGCTTGCCGCCCAGCCGGATCTCCAGCGGTTCCTCGGCGACCAGGGTGTCCGGGCGGGCCGAGACCGCGCCGTCGCGGATGCGGATGACGCGGCGGCGCTCGGTGACCCGTCCCATGGTGATCAGCCCCGGTTCTGCACGTGGTGGTGGCCGCGAGGGCCTCGGTGGAGAGGTTGCCGTGGGTCACCGGTTCGTCGTGCGGCGAGGTGACCACGGCGGTCTCATTGTCCCGCACGCGCGGGCCGCGGCCGCGGCCGCGGCCCCCGCGCGCCCGGCGCCGCCGGGCCGCCGCCGCGGTCCTGACCGGTCACGGCGGGGCGGGTCCGGGACCGCGGCCGTACCCCCGGCTTTTCACGGCGGGCGGCAGCCGGGAAACGGGATGTTGCGGAGTCTCCAAGAGGCGGACGTAAATCCTGTTGGTTCACCTCACCGGTTACTCGTCAGTCGCTGACGAGACTGAGGAGCTCCTGTACGCAGCCGAAGCACACGCAACACTGCGCACACCACGTTCGCACACCAAGGGGGTCCCGAGCATGACGGGCACTCGTATCGCCGCGCTCGGGCACTACCAGCCCGCCAGGGTCCTGACGAACGCCGACCTGGCCGCGCTGGTCGACACCAGCGACGAGTGGATCACCAGCCGGGTCGGCATCAGGACCCGCCACGTCGCGGGCCCCGACGAACCCGTCGACGAGATGGCCGCCCACGCGGGCGCCAAGGCGCTGGCCACCGCCGGGCTCACACCGGCCGACATCGACCTGGTCCTGGTCGCCACCTCCACGGCGATCGACCGCTCCCCGAACACCGCGGCCCGGGTGGCCGCCCGGCTCGGGATGGGGGCGCCCGCCACCATGGACCTCAACGTCGTGTGCGCCGGTTTCACCCACGCGCTGGCCACCGCGGACCATGCCGTACGGGCGGGCTCGTCGGCGCGTGCCCTGGTGATCGGTGCCGACAAGATGACCGAGGTCACCGACTGGACGGACCGGACCACCTGCGTCCTGGTCGGTGACGGCGCGGGCGCGGCCGTCGTCGAGGCGGCGCCCGGCGACTCCGGTATCGGCCCGGTGCTGTGGGGCTCCGTCCCGGAGATGGGCCACGCCGTCCGCATCGAGGGCACCCCGCCACGGTTCGCCCAGGAGGGCCAGGCGGTCTACCGCTGGGCCACCACCCAGCTGCCGCCGATCGCCCGCAAGGTGTGCGAACGGGCGGGCATCGCGCCCGAGGACCTGGCGGCCGTGGTGCTGCACCAGGCGAACCTGCGCATCATCGAGCCGGTCGCGCGGCGGATCGGCGCCGTGAACGCGGTGATCGCCCGCGATGTCACCGAGTCCGGCAACACGTCCGCCGCCTCCATCCCCATGGCGCTCAGCAAGCTGGTCGAGCGGGGCGAGGTCGCGTCGGGTGCCCCCGCGCTGCTGTTCGGCTTCGGCGGGAACCTCTCGTACGCCGGTCAGGTCGTGCGCGTCCCCTGACCGAGGCGGGGGACGCGGCACGCGCCCCGTCCCCGCCCGGTGAGCGCCGCAGGGCGCCGTACCGGGCCCGCCGGTCGTCGCGGGGTGTCCCGCCGCCCGCCGTGTGAGGCGCCGAGGCGGGCCGGTACGGCGGAGGGGGCCGAGCCGGCCGACGGCCCGGCGCCGTGGAGCGGGCCGATCCGCGTCGCGAGCGGGTCCGGCGCCCCCCGGCGCCCGCCCCGGCTTGCGGCGGCACGCGTGGGTCACCCGTGGCGCACCAGAGGGCTTTGTCCTGACGGTGGGGAAAGTTGGCGCCGATTGACGCGCAACTTCTTCCCCCTGCGGCAAAGCGCTGCTACGTTCCCCCTCGAAAGCAGCGCACAGAAGCCGGACACCGACGGTGGGGAGGGACGCGTGAGACGTATGACGGCCCGACCCGCCAACGCGCACCAGGCCCGCCTGCTGCGGCTGTTGCGCGACGGCGGGCCCAACTCGCGGGCACAGCTGGGCGATCAGGTCGACCTGTCCCGCTCCAAGCTGGCCGTCGAGGTGGACCGGCTCCTGGAGACCGGACTCGTGGTGGCGGACGGCCTCGCCGCGTCGCGCGGCGGACGACGGTCGCACAACATCCGCCTCGCGCCCGGCCTCCGCTTCCTCGGCGTGGACATCGGTGCCACCTCGATCGACGTGGCCGTCACCAACGCCGAGCTGGAGGTACTGGGCCACCTCAACCACCCCATGGACGTCCGCGAAGGCCCCGTCGCCGTGTTCGAGCAGGTGCTCGCCCTGGCGGCCAAGCTCCGGGCGTCAGGCCTCGCCGAGGGTTTCGACGGCGCCGGGATAGGCGTACCCGGCCCGGTCCGCTTCCCCGAGGGCGTACCGGTCGCCCCGCCGATCATGCCCGGCTGGGACGGGTTCCCCGTCCGGGAGGCGCTCAGCCAGGAGCTGGGCTGCCCGGTCATGGTCGACAACGACGTGAACCTGATGGCGATGGGGGAGCAGCACGCGGGCGTGGCCCGCTCCGCACGCGACTACCTCTGCGTCAAGATCGGCACGGGCATCGGCTGCGGCATCGTCGTCGGGGGCGAGGTCTACCGCGGTACGACGGGCAGCGCCGGCGACATCGGGCACATCCAGGTCGTCCCGGACGGCCGCCCGTGCGCCTGCGGCAACCGGGGCTGCCTGGAAGCCCACTTCAGCGGCGCGGCGCTCGCCCGGGACGCCGAGGACGCGGCGCGGGCCGGCCGGTCGGACGAGCTCGCCCGGCGGCTGGAGGCGGCCGGCAGGCTGACCGCCGTGGACGTCGCCGCCGGTGCCGCCGCCGGGGACGCCACCTCACTGGCCCTGATCCGCGAGGGCGGTGACCACGTCGGCCGGGTCATCGCCGGGCTCGTCAGCTTCTTCAACCCCGGCCTGGTGGTGATCGGCGGCGGGGTGACCGGCCTCGGCCACAACCTGCTCGCCGCCGTCCGCACCCAGGTCTACCGCACCTCCCTGCCCCTGGCCACCGGCAACCTGCCCATCGTGCTGGGGGAGCTGGGCGCCGCCGCCGGAGTCACCGGTGCCGCCCGGCTCATCAGCGACCACCTGTTCTCACCGGCCTGACCCACAGGCAGGGCACACGCGACACCCCGTACGCAGCACCGACGTACGCACCGCCACCGCTCACCCGCACACCTGGTCATTCGCCCTGCCCGCTCACCGGCACCGCACCCGCCCGCCGAGGGGATCCGTCATGGCAACACCAGAACCACCCCTGCTCACCATGTCCGGCATCACCAAGTCGTTCCCCGGCGTACGCGCCCTCGACGGCGTCGACCTGGAGGTCCGGCCCGGCGAGGTCCACTGCCTCCTCGGCCAGAACGGCGCCGGGAAGTCCACCCTCATCAAGGTCCTCGCAGGCGTCCACCAGCCCGACGGCGGAACGATCACCTGGCGCGGCGAGCGGGTGGCCCTCAAGTCGCCCATCGCCGCGATGCGCCTGGGCATCGCGACCATCTACCAGGAACTCGACCTGGTGGAAGGCCTCTCCGTGGCCGAGAACGTCTTCCTCGGCCACGAGCCCACCACCGCCGGTTTCGTCGTACGCGGCCGGAGCGCCCGGGCCGCCACCACCGTCCTGCTGCGCCGCCTGGGCCACCCGGAGATCGACCCGGCGCGAGCGGTCGGCGAACTGTCCGCCGCTCAGCGGCAGATCGTCTCCATGGCCCGCGCGCTCTCCCACGACGTACGTCTCATCGTCATGGACGAGCCGTCCGCCGCTCTCGACCCCGATGAGACCGCCAACCTCTTCCGGATCGTCGGCGACCTCACCGCGGGCGGGGTCGCGGTCGTCCACATCTCCCACCGCCTGGAGGAGATCCGCCGCATCGGCGACCGCGTCACCGTGCTCAAGGACGGGCGCGCCGTCGCCGTGGGACTGCCCGCCGACGGCACACCGACACGCGACATCGTCGCCATGATGACCGGCCGGAATGTCGAGTACGTCTTCCCCGAGCGGCCCACGACCTCACCACCCCGCACCCGGACACCCGTCCTGAGGACCGAGGGCCTGGCCCGGGACGGGGAGTTCGCACCGGTCGACCTGGAACTGTGGCCGGGGGAGATCGTCGGGCTCGCCGGGCTCGTCGGCTCCGGACGCTCCGAGATCCTGGAGACGGTCTACGGCGCCCGGCGCCCGAGCGCCGGCCGCGTCCTCGTCGACGGCCGGCCGCTGCGCCCCGGCAGCGTCCGCGCCGCCGTCCGCGCCGGACTCGGGCTCGCCCCCGAGGAACGCAAGGCGCAGGGCCTGCTGCTGCTCGAATCCGTCACGCGCAACGTCTCCGTGTCGTCCCTCTCCCGCTTCTCGCGCGGCGGCTGGATCGACCGCACCGCCGAGCGTGACGCCGCCCGCGCCGCCACCCGTGAACTGTCGCTGCGCCCCGACGACCCCGACGCCCGCGTCCGCACCCTGTCCGGCGGCAACCAGCAGAAGGCGGTGCTCGCCCGCTGGCTGCTGCGCGGCTGCCGCGTCCTCCTCCTCGACGAGCCGACCCGCGGCGTGGACGTCGGCGCCCGCGCCGAGCTGTACGCCGTGATCCGCCGCCTCGCCGACGAGGGGCTCGCCGTCCTGCTGGTCTCCAGCGAGGTGCCCGAGGTGCTGGGCCTCGCCGACCGGGTGCTGGTGCTCCGGGAGGGGGAGGTCGTGCACACGGCGCCGGCCCGGGAGCTCGACGAACACCGCGTACTCGACCTTGTGATGGAAGGGAGCCCGACGTCATGACGCAGCCCGCTCCGGTCACGACCGCCGAACCGCCCGTCGGCAAAGCCGGTGGGCGGCCGAGCCTGGGGCTGCGGGCCGATGTCCGTAACCTCTCCCTCCTCGGCGTCCTCGCCGTACTGATCGCGGTCGGTGGCGTCACCAGGCCCGACCAGTTCCTCGACACCTCCAACCTCCAACTGGTGCTCACCCAGGCGTCCGTCATCGGCGTCGTCACCGTCGGCATGACGTTCGTCATCACCAGCGGCGGCATCGACCTGTCGGTCGGCGCGATCGTCGCCCTCGCCTCCGTGTGGGCGACCACCGTGGCCACGCAGGAGTACGGTTTCGCCGGCATCCTGTTCACCGCCGTGGTGGTGGGGCTCGGCTGCGGCCTGGTGAACGGGGTCCTCATCGCCTACGGGGGCATGGTGCCCTTCATCGCGACGCTGGCCATGCTCGCCTCGGCGCGCGGCCTCGCCCTCCAGATCACCGACGGCAGGACCCAGATCGTCACCGTCCAGTCCGTCCTCGACCTCGGCGTGCCCGACGCGTACGTCCTCGGCGTACCGCCGCTCGTCCTCGTCTTCGCCGCCGTCACCGTCGTCGGCTGGCTGCTGCTGAACCGCACCACCTTCGGCCGGCGCACCGTCGCCGTCGGCGGCAACGCGGAGGCGGCGCGGCTCGCCGGGATCGACGTACGCCGCCAGCGCCTCTACCTGTACCTGTTGTCGGGTCTGTGCTGCGGCATCGCGGCGTTCCTGCTGATCGTCCTGGCGGGCTCGGGCCAGAACACCAACGGCAACCTGTACGAACTCGACGCGATCGCGGCGGCGATCATCGGCGGCACTCTCCTCAGCGGGGGACGCGGCACCATCGTCGGCTCCGTACTCGGCGTCCTGGTCTTCACCACGATCACCAACATCTTCGCCCTGAACAACCTGCAGAGCGACGTCCAGCAGATCGCCAAGGGCGCGATCATCGTCGCCGCCGTCCTGGTCCAGCGCCGCACCGCACGCGGCTCCGGCGAGGCCTGACACCCCGCCGCCCCCCTGTGACACCGCCCTACCGGAAGGGTCCCACCGCCATGCCACGCACCAGCCGCAGAAGACTGCTCTTCGGTACCGCCGCCGTCTCCGTCGGCGCGCTGCTGACCGCCTGCACCAGCAACGAACCCAAGAACTCCGCCCCCGACACCGGCGGCGCTCCCGCCGCCGACGACAAGCCCGGCCCGCCCGTCACCATCGGCTTCGCCGGGCCGCAGGCCGACCACGGGTGGCTCAACGCCATCAACGAGAACGCCAAGCGGCGGGCGGAGAAGTACTCCGAGGTGACCCTGGAGATCACCGAGGGCTCCAACGACACCGCCGCCCAGATCGGCCAGATCCAGACCCTGATCAACAAGAAGGTCGACGTCCTGGTGATCCTGCCGGCCGACGGCAAGGCCCTCACCCAGGTGGGCCTCCAGGCCATGAGGGCCGGCATCCCGGTGATCAACCTCGACCGGGTCTTCGCCTCCCCGCAGGCGTACCGCTGCTGGATCGGCGGCGACAACTACGGCATGGGGCTCAACGCCGGCCGCTACATCGGCGAACAGCTCAAGGACAAGCCGGACGCCAAGGTCGTCGAACTGGCCGGCCTCGACAACCTGGAGTTGACCAAGCAGCGCACCCAGGGCTTCGACGACGCCCTGAAGAACTACCCCAACATCAAGAAGGTGGCGCGGCAGGCCGCCGAGTTCACCGTCGAGTCCGGCCAGGCAAAGATGGCCCAACTGCTGCAGGCGCAGCAGCGGTTCGACGCCCTCTGGAACCACGACGACGACCAGGGCGCGGGCGCGCTGCGCGCCATCCAGCAGGCGGGCCGCGACGACTTCCTGATGGTCGGCGGGGCGGGCGCCAAGGCGGCCATGGACGCCATCAAGGCGGACGACGGCGTCCTCAAGGCAACGGTGCTCTATCCGCCGACCATGGCCGCCTCCGCCATCGACCTGGCCCGCGCGCTGGGCCAGAAGAAGGGCGTCGGCGGCATGGCGGAGCTGGAGATACCGGCGTCGATCACCCTGTACTCGGCCGTCGTCACCAAGGAGAACGTCGACGAGTACCTGCCGACGGGCTTCAGCTGATCCGGCTCTGCCCGCCCCCACCGAGCAATCGACGAGGAGGAACCGTATGGCCGGGAAGGAACAGACCGACGGCCGGGTCCCGGGGCGGACCCTGGGAATCGGCATGGTCGGGTACGCGTTCATGGGCGCCGCCCACTCACAGGGCTGGCGCACCGTGGGCCGTGTCTTCGACCTGCCGCTGCGGCCGGTGCTCGCCGCCGTCTGCGGACGCGACGCCACCGCCGTGCGGGCGGCGGCGGACAGACACGGCTGGGCGGCCGCCGAGACCGACTGGCGGGACCTCGTCGCGCGCGACGACGTCGACGTGGTGGACATCTGCACCCCGGGCGACAGCCATGCGGAGATCGCCATCGCCGCTCTGGAGGCGGGCAAACACGTCCTGTGCGAGAAGCCCCTCGCCAACACCGTCGCCGAGGCGGAGGCGATGGTCACGGCCGCCGGGCGGGCCCGCACACGCGGGCAGGCTGCCATGGTCGGCTTCAACTACCGGCGCGTGCCCGCCATGACGTACGCGCGGGAGCTCGTCGCGGACGGGAGGCTGGGCGGGCTGCGCCACGTCCGGGTCACGTACTTGCAGGACTGGCTGGTGGACCCGGAGTTCCCGCTGACCTGGCGGCTGGAGCGCAAGCACGCCGGATCGGGCGCGCTGGGGGACCTGGGCGCCCACATCGTGGACCTGGCGCAGTACCTGGCGGGGGAGCCGATCGTGGGGGTGTCGGCGCTCACCGAGACCTTCGTGCGCGAACGACCGCTGCTCGCCGGCGCGTCGGCCGGGCTCTCGGCGCCGGGGGGCGCCGAGCGCGGGACGGTGACGGTGGACGACGCGGCGCTGTTCACGGGCCGGCTGGCGTCGGGAGCGCTCGTGTCGTTCGAGGCGTCCCGGATGGCCGCGGGCCGCAAGAACGCGCTGCGGCTGGAGATCAACGGTGAGCGGGGGTCGCTCGCCTTCGACCTGGAACGGCTGAACGAGCTGTCGTTCTACGACGGGGGCGACCCCGCGCGGTCGGCCGGCTTCCGGCGCGTCCTGGTCACCGAGCCGGACCACCCCTACCTGGAGGCGTGGTGGCCGCCCGGACACGCCCTGGGGTACGAACACACCTTCGTCCACCAGGCGCGCGACCTGGTCCACGCCATCGCCTCGGGCACCGAGCCGGCGCCGTCCTTCGCGGACGGGCTGCGTGTGCAGCGGGTGCTCGCGGCCGTGGAGGAGAGCGCCGAGAAGAACGCCGTCTACACCCCCGTGTCGCCGTAGGAGGTCCGCCGTGCCACGTCCCTTCACCCTCTTCACCGGCCAGTGGGCCGACCTGCCGCTGGAGGAGGTCTGCCGCCTCGCCCGCGACTTCGGTTACGACGGCCTCGAACTCGCCTGCTGGGGTGACCACTTCGAGGTCGACAAGGCGCTGGGCGACCCCTCCTACCTGGACGGGCGGCGGGCGCTGCTCGACACGTACGGCCTGAAGTGCTGGGCGATCTCCAACCACCTGGTCGGCCAGGCCGTCTGCGACCACCCCATCGACGAGCGTCACCAGGCGATCGTGCCGGGGCGGATCTGGGGCGACGGCGACCCCGAGGGCGTGCGGCGGCGGGCCGCGCGGGAACTCGCGGACACCGCGCGGGCGGCGGCCGCCTTCGGCGTGACGACGGTGATCGGATTCACCGGGTCGTCCATCTGGCACCTGGTGGCGATGTTCCCGCCGGTGCCGGAGCGGATGATCGAGCGCGGGTACGAGGACTTCGCCGAGCGGTGGAACCCGATCCTGGACGTGTTCGACGCGGAGGGCGTGCGGTTCGCCCACGAGGTGCACCCCGGCGAGATCGCGTACGACTACTGGACCACGCGGCGGGCCCTGGAGGCGGTGGACCGGCGCCCCGCCTTCGGGCTCAACTTCGACCCGAGCCACTTCGTGTGGCAGGACCTCGATCCGGTGGGGTTCCTGTACGACTTCCGGGACCGGATCTACCACGTGGACTGCAAGGAGGCGCGGCGGCGGCTCGACGGCCGAAACGGCCGGCTCGGCTCCCACCTGCCGTGGGGCGACCCGCGGCGCGGCTGGGACTTCGTGTCGGCCGGGCACGGGGACGTGCCGTGGGAGGACGTCTTCCGGATGCTGCGCTCGATCGGGTACGACGGGCCGGTGTCGGTGGAGTGGGAGGACGCGGGGATGGACCGGCTGACGGGCGCCCCGGAAGCGCTTGCCACGCTGAAGCGGTACGACTTCGACCCGCCCACGGCCTCCTTCGACGCCGCGTTCGGGGGCGCCGACTAGGGAAGAACACCAGGTCGACAGCCCGGTGGTGGGTACCGCCACCGGGCGGCCCGGGCTGCCCGGTGACGTCTTCGTCCACCGCAGGGAAGAAGGGTGACGGGCGTCGCGCACAAGGGCTTTCGGCGCCGGAGCAACCCGGCTAACGTCCCTTCCGTACAGCCTTGAGGTGTACAGGACACCGCCATCGGGCTCGCCCCGATCCCCGCCGACGACCAGCGTGACGGCGCACGCCGGTCCCCGGACATCCCGGCGCGACACCCGGGACGCACCACCGGACGCACCACTGGAACCTCCACCGGACGCACCATCCCGTGCACCACCGAAGCACCACCGAAATACCACCCGGGAGCCGCCCGACCGAGGCAACAGCCCGTACCCCGGCCTTCTCCGGAGGACACCGTGCACAGACAACGGCCAGGAGCGCGCAACGCGCTCGCACTCCTCACCGGCGGCCTGCTCGCCGCGACGTCGTTCGCCCTCGGAGCGCCGCCGGTCGTGGCGGCCGACACCCCCGCCCCCACGGCGCCGGCGGAACAGTTCCAGCAGGTCACCCTCGCCAAGGGCGGCGAGGAGGTCGGCGAACCGATGTCGCTGGCCGTGATGCCCGACCGCAGCGTGCTGCACACCTCGCGCGGCGGCGAGGTGCGGCGCACCGACGCCGCGGGCAACACCGAGGTCATCGGCACCGTCCCGGTGTACTCCCACGACGAGGAGGGCCTCCAGGGCATCGCCCTCGACCCCGGCTTCGCACACAACCGTGCCCTCTTCCTGTACTACGCGCCCCCGCTCGACACCCCCGCCGGGGACGCGCCGGGCGACGGCACGGCCGCCGACTTCGCGAGGTTCGACGGGGTCAACCGTCTCTCGCGGTTCACGCTGAAACCGGACGGCACCCTCGACAACGCCAGCGAGAAGAAGGTCCTCGACGTCCCCGCGACGCGCGGGATCTGCTGCCACGTCGGCGGTGACATCGACTTCGACGCGCAGGGCAACCTGTACCTGTCGACGGGCGACGACTCCAACCCGTTCGCCTCCGACGGGTTCACCCCGATCGACGAGCGCCCGACGCGCAACCCCGCGTACGACGCCCGCCGCACCTCGGGGAACACCAACGACCTGCGTGGCAAGATCCTCCGCATCAAGGTCGCCGACGACGGCTCGTACACGGTGCCCGACGGCAACCTCTTCGCACCCGGCACGGCGAAGACGCGGCCCGAGATCTACGCGATGGGCTTCCGCAACCCGTTCCGCTTCAGCGTCGACAAGCAGACGGGCGTGCTGTACGTCGGTGACTACGGGCCGGACGCGGGAGCGGCGGACCCCGGGCGCGGACCGGCCGGGCAGGTCGAGTTCGCCCGCGTGGCCCGGCCGGGCAACTTCGGCTGGCCCTTCTGCACGGGCGACAACGAGCCGTACGTCGACTACGACTTCGCCACCGGGACGTCCGGCGCCCCCTTCGACTGCGCGGCGCCGAAGAACGACTCGCCGCACAACACCGGGCTGGTCGACCTCCCGCCGGCCGAGCCCGCGTGGATCCCCTACGACGGCGGGTCGCTGCCCGAGTTCGGCTCCGGGTCGGAGTCGCCGATGGGCGGGCCGGTGTACCGGTACGACGCCGCCAACCCGTCGCCGGTGAAGTTCCCGGAGGCGTACGACGGGGACTTCTTCGCCGGTGAGTTCGGCCGGCGCTGGATCAAGCGCATCGAGCACGACTCCGACGGCACCGTGCGGTCCATCAACCCGGTGCCCTGGACCGGCACACAGGTGATGGACATGGCGTTCGGCCCGGACGGCGCGCTGTACGTCCTCGACTACGGGACCGCCTGGTTCGGCGGCGACGAGAACGCCGGACTGTACCGGATCGAGAACGCCACCGGAGGCTTCTCGCCGGTCGCCGAGGCATCGGCGGACAAGACGTCCGGCAAGGCGCCGCTGCGGGTCGCCTTCTCCTCGGCGGGCACCACGGACGCCGACGGCGACGCCCTCACCCACAGCTGGGACTTCGGCGACGGCACAGGCACGTCGACGGCCGCGAACCCCACGTACACGTACCGGAAGAACGGCACCTACACCGCCACCGTCACCGCGCGCGACCCGTCGGGCCGCACCGGATCCGCCAGTGTGCGCGTCGTCGTCGGCAACACCGCCCCCAAGGTGACGCTCGCCCTGCCCGCCGAAGGCGCGCTGTTCACCTTCGGCGACGAGATCCCCTTCAAGGTGACCGTCACCGATCCCGAGGACGGCACCATCGACTGCTCCAAGGTCAAGGTCACGTACATCCTCGGCCACGACAGCCACGGGCACCCGGTGACCTCCGCCAACGGCTGCACCGGCACCATCAGGACATCGGCCGACGGCGGCCACGACCCGAACGCCAACATCTTCGGAGTCCTCGACGCCGAGTACACCGACGGCGGTGGCGGCGGCCAGGCGGCGCTGACCAGCCACGACCAGGCACAGCTCCAGCCCCGGCACCGCCAGGCCGAACACTTCTCGGCGCAGTCCGGCATCCGCACGTACGACAAGGCCACCGCGCACGGCGGCAAGACCGTCGGCGACATCGACAACGGGGACTGGATCTCCTTCACGCCCTACAACCTCACCGGGTCGAGGAAGCTCACCGCCCGGATCTCGTCGGGCGGCGCGGGCGGCTTCCTGGAGGTACGCGCCGGATCCGCCACCGGCAGGCTGCTCGGGTCGGCCCCGGTGCCGGTGACGGGCGGCTGGGAGACCTTCCAGGACGTCGACGTCCCGCTGAGGGCCGTACCGAAACGGACCACGGAACTGTTCCTGGTGTTCAAGGGCGGAACGGGCGCACTGTACGACGTCGACGACTTCACCCTGTCGAACACACCGGTGGACCGGACCGCCGAGCGGGTGCTGGTCTTCTCCAGGACCGCCGGCTACCGGCACGACTCCATCCCGGCCGGAATCGCGGCGCTGAAGGAGCTGGGGGCCTCCAGCGGCATCACGGTCGACGCGACGGAGACCGCGGCGCAGTTCACCACCAGCAACCTGGCCCGGTACGACGCGGTGGTCTTCCTCTCCACGACCGGTGACGTCCTCAACGCCGAACAGCAGAAGGCGTTCGAGAGCTACGTCAGCACGGGCGGCGGGTACGTCGGCGTCCACGCCGCCGCCGACACCGAGTACGACTGGGAGTTCTACGGCGGACTCGTCGGCGCCCGCTTCGCCTCCCACCCGCACGTCCAGTCCGCCACCGTCCGCGTCGAGGACCACCAGCACCCCGCCACCGCGCACCTCCCCGCCGCCGGCTGGGAACGCACCGACGAGTGGTACGACTTCCGCACCAACCCGCGCGGCCAGGCCCGCGTCCTCGCCACCCTCGACGAGACCACCTACGAGGGCGGCACCATGAAGGGCGACCACCCCATCGCCTGGTGCCAGAGCTACGAGGGCGGGCGCGCCTTCTACACCGGAGGCGGCCACACGGCCGCGTCCTACGCCGAGCCCGCCTTCCGGCAGCATCTGCTCGGCGGCCTCCGCTACGCCACCGGACAGGTGAAGGCGGACTGCGCACCGCGGACCGGCTACCGCTCCCTCTTCAACGGCCACACCCTGGAGGGCTGGAAGCAGGCCGGACCGGGGAGGTTCACCGTCGTGGACGGCGAGCTGCGCACCGAGGGCGGCATGGGGATGCTCTGGTACCAGCCGAAGGAACTCTCCTCGTACTCGCTGAAGCTGGACTGGAAGATGGCGGGCGACGACAACTCCGGTGTCTTCGTCGGGTTCCCGGCGTCCGACGACCCCTGGTCGGCCGTGCACAACGGCTACGAGATCCAGATCGACGCGACGGACACGGCCGATCGCACGACCGGGGCCGTCTACGGGTTCGCATCGGCGGACGCCAAGGCCCGCGACCGGGTCCTGCGGCCCCCCGGCCAGTGGAACAGCTACGAGATCAAGGTCAGGGGGGAGCGGCTCCAGGTCTTCCTCAACGGCGTGAAGATCAACGACTTCACCAACACCGCCCCGGCCCGCAGCCTGAAGGACGGCCACATCGGCATCCAGAACCACGGCGACGACGACCAGGTGTCCTTCCGCGACATCCAGCTCAAGGAACTGCCCTCGTAGGGCCGTTCCCGACAAGCCGGCGGCGGGCGGGGAGGCGCCGTACCCCCCGCCCGCCGTCTTCAGCGCACCACACCCAGGGAGGCTGGCCATGCTCGAAGAACGTCGTGTCGGAGACGTCGGTGTCTGGTTCGTCGGAGCGCGCGGCTCCGTCGCCACCACCGCCGTGGCGGGGTGCGCGGCCGTCGCCGCCGGACTGCACCCCCCGACGGGCATGGTCACCGAGACCCCGCCGTTCGTCGCGTCCGGCCTCCCCTCCCTCTCGTCGCTCGTCTTCGGCGGGCACGACACGGCGACCTGTCCGCTGCCCAAGCGGGCGGAGGAACTCACGGCGGCGGGAGTCCTCCCGCACGGCCTGGCCGACGCCGTGCGCGGTGAACTCACCGCCGCGGACGCCGAGATCCGCCCCGGCGGGCCGTCGGCCGGGGACACACGCGCCGACGACGACCTCATCACGTCCTTCACCTCCGACATCACCGACTTCACGCGCCGCCACCACCTCACCCGGACAGTCGTGATCAATGTGGCCTCCACGGAACCCGCGCCGGCCCCCGACGACCCGCGGCCCGCGGCCAGCTCCCTCTACGCGGCCGCCGCACTGCGCGCCGGCTGCCCGTACGTCAACTTCACTCCCTCCACCGGGTCGCGCACCGCGGCCCTCACCGACGCCTTCGCCGCCCGAGGGCTTCCCCACGCGGGCCGCGACGGCAAAACGGGCCAGACGCTGCTCCGTTCCGTGCTCGCCCCGATGTTCGTGCAGCGCGCCCTGTCCGTACGGGCGTGGTCCGGTACCAATCTGCTGGGCGGCGGGGACGGGGCGGCACTGGCCGACCCGGCAGCGGCGGCCGCGAAGAACGCCGGCAAGGAGCGGGTCCTCACCGACACACTCGGCCACGCCCCGCAGGGCGCGGTCCACATCGACGACGTCCCGGCCCTCGGCGACTGGAAGACCGCCTGGGACCACATCGCCTTCGACGGGTTCCTCGGCTCGCGGATGGTTCTGCAGACCATCTGGCAGGGTTGCGACTCGGCCCTCGCCGCCCCCCTGGTCCTGGACCTCGCCCGCCTGGTCGCCCGGGCCCACGAGGCCGGTCTCTCCGGGCCCCTCCCGGCACTCGGCTTCTACTTCAAGGACCCCGACGGCGGACCGGCTGCCCTCTCCGACCAGTACGCCGCGCTCCTCTCCTTCGCCGCCCGGCTCCGGGACGCCCGATGACACGGCCCGGCGGACGGCCGCGCCGGGCACGCCGACGGGCCTGGGCGGAACTCCTCCGTGTCACCGCCCTGTTCTCCGTACCGGGCGACGCCCTCGCGGGGGCGTCGGCCATGGGCATGCGCCCCAACCGGGGCACCGCGCTGGCCATCGGCTCCTCCCTCTGCCTGTACGAGGCCGGCATGGCGCTCAACGACTGGGCCGACCGCGACGAGGACGCCGTCGACCGCCCCGAGCGCCCCATCCCGTCGGGCCGGGTCACACCGCCCGCCGCCCTGACCGCGTCGGCCGCCCTGACGGCCACGGGCCTGGCACTCGCCGCCCGCGCCGGCCGCGGCCCGCTGACGGTGGCGACCGCGCTGGCCGCGACGGTATGGGCCTACGACCTCCGCCTGAAGCACACCCGCGCCGCTCCCGCCGCCATGGCCACGGCCCGCGCCCTGGACCTCCTCCTCGGCGCGACGGCCACGGCCACCGCCCCCGGCGCCCCCGCGCGACCCGCGACCGCCTCCGGCCCGTCCGCCGTGGCCGCCCGTCACGGGACGCACCGGCGCTGGCCGGCCGCCGGCCGGCGAGAGCCCGGGCGCCGTGTCCCGGCGGCAGCCGCCCTGCCGTCCGCCGCCCTGCTCGGCGCACACACCTACGCGGTCACCGCCGTCTCCCGCCACGAGGTCCATGGCGGTTCGACGGCCGCCCCGCTCGGGGCGCTCGGGGCCACCGCCCTGCTCGGCGCCGTGGCGTCCCGCGCCCCGGCCGGAACCGGTGGCGGCCACAACCTCACGGCGACCCTCACCGCGGCGGCCTACCTGCGCACCGCCGCCGTACCCCTGCTGCACGCGGCGCTCAACCCGTCACCACCCCTCACCCGACGCGCCGTCGGCGGAGGCATCCGCGCCATGATCCCCCTCCAGGCCGCGCTCGCCGCCCGGGGCGGAGCCAGGTGCACCGGCCTCACCCTCATGGGCCTCGCCCCCCTCGCCCGGGCCCTCGCCCGGAAGGTGAGCCCCACATGAGCGAGCCCCCCACCACCGAGCCCTCCGCCCGCACCACCGAGCCCCCCGCCCCCACCACCGCGCCCTCCATCACCGCACCCCCCACGACCGAGCCCCCCACCACCGCCCTCCGCTTCGGTTACGGCACCAACGGCCTCACCGACCTCCGGCTGGAGGACGCCCTCGTCCTCCTTGCCGACCTCGGGTACGACGGCGTAGGCCTGACCCTCGACCACATGCACCTCGACCCCCTGGCCCCGGACCTGGCCACCCGTACCTCCCGGGTCGCCCGCCGCCTCGGCGACCTCGGCCTGGGCGTGACCGTCGAGACCGGCGCCCGCTACGTCCTCGACCCGCGCCGCAAGCACGGCCCCTCCCTCCTCGACCCCGACCCCGACGGCCGGGCCGCCCGTGTCCGGCTCCTGCTCCGCGCCGTTCAGGTCGCCGCGGACCTCGGCGCGCACGCCGTGCACTGCTTCAGCGGCATCACCCCCCACGACGTCCCGTCCACCGACACGGCCACCGCCTGGGAGCGGCTCGCGGGATCGCTCGCACCCGTCCTGGACGCGGCGGCCACCGCCCGCGTCCCGCTCGCCGTCGAACCCGAACCCGGCCACCTCCTCGCCACCCTCGCCGACTTCCACCACCTCCGCCGCCTCCTCGGCGACCCCGGCCCCGACATCCTCGGCCTCACCCTCGACATAGGCCACTGCCAGTGCCTGGAGCCGGCCACACCGGCCGACTGCGTCCGCGACGCCGCTCCCTGGCTCCGTCACGTCCAGATCGAGGACATGCGACGCGGCGTCCACGAGCACCTGCCCTTCGGCGAGGGGGAGATCGACTTCCCGCCCGTCCTGGAGGCCCTCGCCGCCGCCGGCTACCAGGGCCTGACGGTCGTCGAACTGCCCCGCCACTCCCACGCGGGCCCCGAGCTCGCCCGCGCGTCCATCGACTTCCTCCGCCAGGGGACCGGCATGAGGGGAGCAACGGCACCGTGACCACGACCCGCGACGAACTGGCCGGCCGACTCGGCGCCGCCGCCCGCACCTGGCTGGACGAGGCCCTCACCGAGGCGGCGCACGCCGCCGACACGCCGTCCGACCCGACGGGCCCCTATCTGTCGGCCTCCTGGGAACTGCGGTTCGCCTCCGCCGGCCGCCACTGCGGCCCGGAGCACGCCGACTCCGTACGCATCCTCCTCCTCCACCAGGCCCGCGCCGGCACGGACACCCTCACCCGCCTCTACCAGCACGGCACCGCCGCCGAGCGCCGCGCCGTCCTGCTCGCCCTCCTCTCCCTCGTACCGGGCCCCGAAGCCCTGCCCCTGGTCGCGGACGCCCTGCGCACCAACGACACCCGGCTGGTCGCCGCCGCCGTCGGCCCCTACGCCGCCACCCACCTCGACCAGCACTCCTGGCGCCACGCCGTCCTCAAGTGCCTGTTCACCGGTGTCCCCGTCGAGGCCGTCGCCGACCTGCCCCGGCGCGCACGGGGTGACACCGCGCTGGCACGGATGCTCGCCGACTACGCCGACGAACGCTCCGCCGCCGGCCGCCCCCTCCCCGCCGACCTCCCCCGCGTCCTCACCCTGACCGTCCCCCCGGAGGAGTCCTGATGCGCATCTTCGACCCGCACATCCACATGACCTCCCGTACCACGGACGACTACGAGGCGATGTACGACGCCGGGATCCGCGCCCTCGTCGAACCCTCCTTCTGGCTCGGCCAGCCCCGCACCTCGCCCGCCAGCTTCTTCGACTACTTCGACGCGCTGCTCGGCTGGGAACCCTTCCGCGCCGCCCAGTACGGCATCGCCCACCACTGCACGCTGGCCCTCAACCCCAAAGAGGCCAACGACCCCCGCTGCACCCCCGTCCTCGACGCGCTGCCCCGCTATCTCGTCAAGGACTCCGTGGTCGCCGTCGGCGAGATCGGCTACGACTCCATGACCCCCGCCGAGGACACCGCCCTGGCCGCCCAGCTCCAGCTCGCCGCCGACCATGGCCTGCCCGCCCTCGTCCACACCCCGCACCGCGACAAGCTCGCCGGGCTGCGCCGCACCGTCGATGTCATCCGCGAGTCCCACCTCCCCCCGGAGCGAGTCCTGCTCGACCACCTGAACGAGACCACCGTGAAGGAGGCCTGCGACAGCGGCGCCTGGCTCGGTTTCTCCATCTACCCCGACACCAAGATGGACGAGGACCGCATGGTCGCCATTCTCAGGTCGCACGGCACCGAGCGGGTCCTGGTGAACTCGGCCGCCGACTGGGGAAAGAGCGACCCGCTCAAGACCCGCAAGGTCGGCGACGCCATGCTCGCCGCCGGCTTCTCCGACGACGACGTCGACCGGGTCCTGTGGCGCAACCCCGTCGCCTTCTACGGCCTCAGCGGGCGGCTCCACCTCGATCTTCCCTCCCCGGGCGCGCTCCACGAGGGGAACTCCATCCTCCGCGGCGGGGAATGAGAGGGGCCGGGGATGCGCTTCCGTCATCCGGACGGCTCCACCGTCCACCTCGCCTACTGCACCAACGTCCATCCCGCCGAGACTCTCGACGGAGTCCTCGCCCAACTGCGCGATCACTGCGAGCCGGTCCGCAGGCGCCTCGGCCGCGACCGCCTCGGCATCGGCCTCTGGCTCGCCAAGGCCGCCGCGCAGGCCCTGACCAATGACCCGGCCGCCCTGCGCGGACTGCGCGCCGAGCTCGACCGCCGCGGCCTGGAGGTCGTCACCCTCAACGGGTTCCCCTACGAAGGCTTCGGTGCCGACGAGGTCAAGTACCGCGTCTACCAGCCGGACTGGACCCGTCCCGAGCGCCTGGCCCACACCACCGACCTGGCCCGCCTCCTCGCCGCGCTCCTGCCCGACGACGTGACCGAGGGCTCGATCTCCACCCTCCCGCTCGCCTGGCGCACCTCCTTCGACACCGCCGCCGCCGCTCGGTCCCGCGCCGCCCTGACCACGCTCGCCGAGCGCCTGGACGCCCTCGAAGAGCTGACCGGCACATCCATCCGCATCGCCCTCGAACCCGAACCCGGCTGCACCATCGAGACCACCGCCGACGCGATCGGCTCGCTCACCGACGTCTCCAGCCCCCGCATCGGCATCTGCGTCGACACCTGCCACCTCGCCACCTCCTTCGAAGACCCGCGCACCGCCGTCGACGCCCTGGTGGCCGCCCACGTCCCCATCCCCAAGGCCCAGCTCTCCGCCGCCCTCCACGCCGAACACCCCCACCTCCCCGAAGTCCGCGCGGCCCTCGCCGCCTTCGCCGAACCGCGTTTCCTGCACCAGACCCGCACGAGCACCGCCGCCGGCCTGCGCGGCACGGACGACCTCACCGAGGCCCTCGACGGCGAGACGCTCCCCGACGGCACCCCGTGGCGGGCCCATTTCCACATGCCCCTGCACAGCCCGCCCGCCGCGCCCCTCACCTCCACCCTCCCCGTGCTCCGCGACGCCCTGAACCGGCTCGTCGGCGGCCCGGCCCCGCACACCCGCCACCTCGAAGTCGAGACGTACACCTGGCAGGCCCTCCCACCCGGCCTGCGGCCCCGCACCAGGAGCCGGCTCGCCGACGGCATCGCCGCCGAACTCGCCCTCGCCCGCGACCTCCTGACCGACCTCGGCCTCAAGGAACTCCCATGAACCGGCCCACCCCCCTCCTGGTCCTGGACGTCGTCGGTCTCACCCCCCGGCTCCTCGATCACATGCCCCACCTCCACAGACTCGTCCGGTCCGGCTCCCACGCCCCCCTCGGCACGGTCCTGCCCGCCGTCACCTGCGCCGCCCAGTCCACCTTCCTCACCGGCACCCTCCCCGCCGAACACGGCATCGTCGGCAACGGCTGGTACTTCCGCGAACTCGGTGACGTCCTGCTGTGGCGCCAGCACAACGGGCTCGTCTCCGGCGACAAACTCTGGGACGCCGCCCGCCGAGCCCACCCCGGCTACACCGTCGCCAACATCTGCTGGTGGTACGCCATGGGCGCTGACACCGACATCACCGTCACCCCCCGTCCCGTCTACTACGCCGACGGCCGCAAGGAACCCGACTGCTACACCCGGCCCCCGGCCCTGCACGACGAACTCACCGACCGGCTCGGCACCTTCCCCCTCTTCCACTTCTGGGGCCCCGGCGCCGACATCGTCTCCAGCCGGTGGATCATCGACGCCACCCGCCACATCATCCGCACCCGCGCTCCCGACCTCGCCCTGAGCTACCTCCCGCACCTCGACTACGACCTCCAGCGCTACGGTCCCGACGACCCGCGCTCCCACCGGGCCGCCACCGAACTCGACACCGCCATGGCCCCCCTCCTCCACGACGCCGAGGCCGAGGGCCGCACCGTCGTCGCGCTCTCCGAGTACGGCATCACCCGCGTGAACCGGCACGTCGACATCAACCGCGCCCTGCGCCGCGCCGGACTCCTCGAGGTGCACACCCAGGACGGCATGGAGTACCTGGACCCCATGGCCTCCCGGGCTTTCGCCGTCGCCGACCACCAGATCGCCCACGTCTACGTACGGCACCCCGAGGTTCCCGAGAACATGGCCGCCGCCCGCGCCGCCCTCGACGGCGTACCCGGAATCGAGGCGCTCCTCGACGACGAGGGCAAGAAGGCCCATGGACTCGACCACCCCCGGTCGGGCGAGCTCGTCGCCCTCGCCGAACCGGACGCCTGGTTCACGTACTACTACTGGCTCGACGACGCACGCGCGCCCGACTTCGCCCAGCTCGTCGAGATCCACCGCAAACCCGGATACGACCCCGTCGAGCTGTTCATGGACCCCCTCGACCCCTATGTGCGCGTCAAGGCGGCCACGGCGCTCGCCCGCAAGAAACTGGGCATGCGCTACCGCATGGCGGTCGTGCCCCTCGACCCCTCACCTATTCGCGGCAGCCACGGCCGCCTCCCCGCGAGCGACGACGAAGGTCCGCTCATCGTGTGCTCCACCCCCCACGCACTGCCGGGCCGCGTCGCGGCCACCGACGTGAAGTCCCTGCTGCTCCAACTCGCCGGACTCCACTGACCTGACCTCAGTGAAGCAGACGCCACCGACAACGAGGAGTTATCCACATGCCGCGCACCACCAGCACCACCGATGCCGAGCTCGCGCACAAGCTCAGCAGACGGAACATGCTCGGCGTCGCCGCCGGTGCCACCGCCGCCGCCCTGCTCGGCGGCGCGACCACCGCGTCGGCCACCGGAACCGGGGCGGGCAGCGGCCGGGGACGACCCGTTCTGCCCCCCGGGCGCCTCGGCATCCAGCTGTACTCCCTGCGTGACAAGGTCTCCACTCTCGGCTTCGCCAAGGTCTTCGAGGAACTGCGCCGCTTCGGCTACGACGAGGTGGAGTACGCCGGGTACTCCCAGGGCTCCGCCGGCCCCCTCACCCTTGCCCAGCTCAAGCGCCTCACCCGCGACAACGGCCTGCGCGCCATCGGCAGTCACGTCGGCTACCACTCCTCCGACCCCAAGGCCTACACCTTCGCCCAGAACCTCACCCAGGTCCTCGACGACGCCCAGGCCCTCGGCCTCGCGCACATCGGCACCGCCTCCGGTCCCTGGCGCTACGGTGCCACCGTGGACGGCTGGAAGCGCTGCGCCGAGGAGTTCAATTACTACGGCGCCGAGGCGAAGAAGCGCGGCATGAAGTTCTACCAGCACAACCACGCCGAGGAGTTCTCCTTCGCCACCGACCGGCCCGACGTCCGGCTCTACGACGTCCTCCTCGCCGAAACCGACCCCGACCTCGTCTACCTGGAGATGGACGTCTACTGGGCGTACGCCGGCCAGTTCCGGTTCAGCAGGCGCGCCGACGGCACGCCAGCGCCCTTCGACCCCCTCGCCTACGTACTGAAGCAGCCCGACCGCTACCCGCTCTTCCACGTCAAGGACGGCGAGCGTGACGACTCCGCCCGCGACGGTTACCGGATGGTGGACGTCGGCGACGGAGACATCGACTACCGGCGCTTCATCTCGGCGGTCAGCCGCACCCACGGCGGCCGGCGCGACCACCACTGGCAGGCCGAGCACGACAACCCGGTCGAGTCCCTCGCCTTCGCGCGCAAGGCGAGTGCCCACCTCCACTCACTGCGCGAGAGGGACTGCTGAGGCGGGGCCTGTCAGGGACCCCCACCCACCGCCCCGGGGGCTGCTGTCCGAGGCACCCAGGGGCGGCCTCCAGCAGCGGTGACAGCATGCGGCCGCCCGCGCCTCCGGCACGGAGCTCACATTCGCACACCCCTTCTACGCAGAGTGCGGCGGCGGAGACGCTGCGTATGAGTTGCCGAGCCTCTCGCGGACACCCCGCCCGGCCGCCTGACCACGGGATATACGGGTGAAGGGCACCTCGAACCCCTGGTAGAGTTGTCCATGTCGCCGCGGGGAGCGCCTCGCGGAGCGACAGACACCTTGTCCGGGTGGCGGAATGGCAGACGCGCTAGCTTGAGGTGCTAGTGCCCTTTATCGGGCGTGGGGGTTCAAGTCCCCCCTCGGACACCAGAAGTACCAGGAGAAACCCCAGCCCAGCTGGGGTTTTTCTGCTTTCCGGAGCCGAAACCGAAACCGGAGCCGGGATCGGAATCAGAGCCGGGCTCGGAGCCGCACGGCTTCCCCACGGTGCCCTGCCCGCCACCGCTCACTGCCGCCTGTGCTGTGGGACACGACACAGGTACGCCGTGGCAACCTTTCCGATCACCGCGGCCACTGAGGGGCGGAGGTCCCGACAACCGGGGTCACCCGATCGATCTCGTAAGGATTCATCTGTGGCATCCCCCACTCACCGCCGGTCACACCGCCGCCGCCGTACGGCGCTGATCTGCTCCGCCGCCGTGGGGGCCGCCGGGCTCAGCGCGGTGCCGTTCGTCATGAACGCCAACGCCGCTCCCAACCTGTCGCGCCAGACGTTGCCCGCCAACGACGGCTGGGCGGCCCAGGGCTCGGGTACGGCCGGCGGGTCCAAGGCCGCCGACGCGCAGGTGTACACCGTCTCCAACCGTGCCGAACTGGCCAAGGCGCTCGGCTCCGGTCCCTCCACCACTCCTCGGATCATCCGGGTCAAGGGCACGATCGACGCCAACGGCGGGAGCCGTTGCGCCGATTACGCGGCCGGCACGGGCTACTCGCTGAGCGCCTACCTCAAGGCGTACGACCCCTCGGTATGGGGCCGGTCGAAGACGCCGTCGGGCAAGCAGGAGAACGCCCGGCAGGCCGCCCGGGCGAAGCAGGCGAAGAACATCGTCTTCCGCGTCCCGTCGAACACCACCCTCGTCGGCGTGCCCGGTACCGGCGCCGGGATCAAGGGCGGGAGCGTGATGGTGCAGGGCGCGGACAACGTCATCATCCGCAACCTCACCTTCAGCGCCACCGAGGACTGCTTCCCGCAGTGGGACCCGACCGACGGGTCCAAGGGCGAGTGGAACTCCGCCTACGACTCGGTCACCCTGCGCGGCGCCACGCACGTGTGGGCCGACCACAACACGTTCACCGACGCCCCGACGTACGACAGCGCGAGCAAGACGTACTTCGGGCGCAAGTACCAGGTCCATGACGGGGCCCTGGACATCACGAACGGCTCGGACCTGGTGACCGTCGAGCGGAACCTGTTCACCAGCCACGACAAGACGATGCTGATCGGGAGCAGCGACTCCGACAGCAAGGGCAAGCTCCGCGTGACCATCCACCACAACGTGTGGAAAGGCATCGCCCAGCGCGCGCCGCTCGCCCGCCTCGGACAGATCCACATCTACAACAACCACTACGACACCACGAAGCTCAACGGCTACACGCACCAGTACAGCGTCAACGCCCGGGCCAAGGCTCAGATCGTCGCCGAACACAACGCCTGGACGCTGTCCGCCGACCGCAGGCCGGCGCAGCTGCTCAGCGGTGACGGTACGGGCGCGGTGGCGGGCGGGGGCAACACCGTCAACGGTGCCGTGACGGACCTCGTGGCCGCCCACAACGCCGCGCACTCGAAGAAGCTCTCCACGGCGGTCAACTGGACCCCGGTCCTCACCGCCGGACTCCAGACCTCCGCCAGGAACCTGCCGGCGGAACTGGCCGCCACCACGGGCGCCGGGGTCCTCACCGACTCGGGCGCGGCCGCCACCCCCAAGGGCTGACCCGGGCGACGAGCCGCTCCCAAGGGCTGGCCCGAACGACGAGCCACCCCCAGGGGCCGTCCCCGGCGGCGAGCCGTCCTCCAGGGCCGGTC
>NZ_BAAASR010000030.1:102036-156573 GCF_039532985.1 Streptomyces gobitricini
CACACTGTCGTCCCGGCGGCCGTCGTGCGACGGGTGGATCGGCTACCACTGGGCGCCGATGGCCCCGCCCTGGTTGAACCCGCCCACGGCGATCTTCGAGCCGCCGGCGGACTCCAGGGCGGCGAACTTGCCCTTGTTCCATTCGAAAGCGTGGTAGCTGCCGTGGTCGTCCTTGTCCTTGTCGCCGTAGGCGGCGGCGGGGGCGGTGCCGAGAGCCATGGCAGCGGTGACGAGGGCCGCGCAGGCGAAAGCCTTCCTGAGCATCTGTTCCTCCGTGGACGCGCCGCCCGGTCCGTCCGGGCGGGGTTCGTAGGGAGGGGTTCCCGCCGCCGCGGGGACCGGCGCGCCCCTCAGGGGGGATCCCACCCTTTCGAGGGGCCCCCGGTCAGCGCATTTGGCGGCGCACCAGTTCGTACAGGTGACCGTTCGGGTCGGTGAGGAGCGCGGCCGGGGGGCCCTGTTCGACGACGCGGCCGGCCGACATGACGATCACCCGGTCGGCGTCCATGACCGTCGACAGGCGATGGGCGATCACCAGCCGGGTGGCGTCGAGCCGGCGCGTGGAGTCGATGACGACGCGCTGCGCCTCGTTGTCCAGCGCGCTCGTCGCCTCGTCCAGGAACAGGTAGCGGGGGCGGCGGATCAGGGCCTGGGCGATCATGAGTCGCTGGCGCTGCCCGCCGGAGATCGCCCCGCCGCCGGCGATCATCGTGTGCAGGCCCATCGGCATCCGTCTGATGTCCTCCGCCAGGCCGGCCATCTCCACCGCCGCCCACACCTCCTCCTGGGGGAATGACTCGGCTCCGCTGACGCAGTCCAGGATCGAGCCGGTCAGGGGCTGGGCGTTCTGCAGGACCACACCGCACTGGCGCCGCACCGCGGCCTGGTCGAGGGCGGTCAGGTCCTGGCCGTCGTACAGGACGCTGCCCGAGACCGGCCGGTCGAAGCCGATGAGCAGGCGCAGCAGCGTCGACTTGCCGCAGCCGCTCGGGCCGACGATCGCCACGAACTCGCCCGGGCGGATGTCGAGCGATACGTCGTCGAGGACCAGGGGCGCGTCGTCGGAGTAGCGGAAGGAGAGGTTACGGGCCTCCAGGGCGCCCGACAGGACACCGGGCCGGGTGGCGGAGCCGCGGACTTCCGGTGTCTCCTCCAGCACCGGCCTCATCTGCTCGTACAGGGGCAGCGCCGCGACCGCCGACACCAGGGCGCCGGTGAGCTGGGTGACGGACGTCAGCAGCATCGTCACCGACGTACTGAACGTCAGGAACTCACCGGCCGTCATGCTGCCGCGCGCGGGGCCCGCCAGCAGCATGAACATGATGAGCGTGCAGAGCGGCAGGTAGACCGCGTCCAGAACGGTGGTGACGTTGCGGATCTGGCCCGCTTTCCGGTGCAGCTCGCGCGAGCGGGCGAACTGCCGTGCCCAAGCGGCGTACGCGAAGCTCTCCGCCGCCGCGACACGCAGTTTAGGCAGCCCCCGCAGGGTCTGGAACGCCTGGTTGTTGAGCTTGTTGGTCAGTTCGACCAGCCGCCGCTGCCAGCGCACCTGCCACAGCCCGAGCCCGAGGAAGACGACGGCCATGACCAGCAGCATGGCCATCGCCGCCAGTGCCAGCGGGACGCTGTGGACGAGCAGCAGCACCAGGTTGACCGCACCGACCGTGCTCGCCTGCACGGCCACCGGACCGACGCCGGTCAGTACGCGGCGGATCGCGCTGATCCCCATGGCGGCGCTCGCCAGCTCGCCGGTGGAGCGTCCGGCGAAGAACTTCGTCGGCAGACGCAGCAGCCGGTCCCACACGGCCGGCTGGAGGACGCTCTCGACGCGTCCTTCCATCCTCAGCACCGTCAGGTTCTGCATCAGCATGTACGCGGCCGACACGACACCCGCCACCATGACGGCGAACGCCATCTGCACGATGAGGCCCGTCTGCGCGGCCGGCACGTACTCGCCGAGGATCTTCCCCGTCGCGACCGGCACCAGCGCGCCCAGCCCCACCGTCACCAGCCCGGCGAGGGCCAGGTTGCGGGCGTCGCCCGCCGCGCCCCGCAGGCCGAAGCGCAGCAGCCGCGCCGGCGTCATCGGCCGCTCCGGCAGCGGCCGGTAGAACATCACCGCCCGGGGCTCCAGCTCGGCGGCCTTCCGCGCGTCGATCCGCAGCCGCAGACCCGACGCCGGGTTCACCGCCTCGTACCGGCCGCGCCGCCACAGCAGTGCCACCGGGGCACCGGACTTCGCCCAGTGCCCCACCAGGGGTCCGGAGTCGGTACGCCACCAGCGGCCCTCCAGCCGCACCGCGCGGGTACGGGTCCGGGAGGCGACCGCGATGCGCTCCACGGCGCCGGTCCGCTCGTCGGCGACGCCGCTCGCCGACGGCTCGGCCAAGGTGATCCCGGCCGCGCGGGCGACGTGCCGGCACACCGTGAACGTGGCGTCGTCGGATGCCGCGGAGGTCTTCTTCCGGCCCCCGCGCCCCGGCCGGCCGATCGACGCCAGGAGCGCCTGGTCCGCCCGCGCGCGGACCGCCCGGCCCGCCTTGACGCCGGCCGCCGCACGGTCCTCGTGAGCACGCTCCAGCTGCTCGATCCAGCGGTCCACGGCGGACAGCAGCCGGTACTGCTGGTTCACCATCCGCTGCCACAGCGTGGCGTCGACCAGCAGGTCGCCGGCCGCGTCGGTGGCGTGGACGCCCGTGTACGTGGCGCCGTACCGGACGCTGCCGGGCGGAACGGGCATCCACAACATGTCGTCGGCCCCGGCCCCGGCCCCGGCCCCGGCCCCTGACCCGGTCACGGTCCCGCCGCCCCGAGCACGCCCGTCGCCGAGCGGTGCCTCGAACAGCACGCCCAGGCTGCGGGCGTGGCCCAGGGCGAAGGCGTGCTCCAAGGCGGTGGCCCCGCCGTACGGGTCGTCGGGGGCGTATGCGTCGTGGGGAGGCCGCGGGCCGTGCGGGCCCTGCGACGCGTACGGGCCCTGCGAGGCGTATGGGCTGTGCGGGTCGTACGGGCCCTGCGAGGCGTATGGGCTGTGCCCCGCGTACAGCTCGCGCAGCGTGATCCGGCGCAGCGCGCAGTCCTGCGTGGGGCGGCCCACCAGCGTGTGCTGCGGTCCCTCGACGGGGCCGAGGAGCAGGCTCCCCGCCGCCAGGCGGCCCAGGAAGTGCCAGTGACCCTGCTGGGCGGCGTCGACCGCGAACAGGTCGAGCCCGCCCCCGACGACCAGCCACAGCACGTGCGGCCCTTCCAGCGGTACGTTCCGCAGGCCCGCGCCCGCGACGGGGTGGCCCAGCGCGCCCAGGGCGTGGACCACCGGGTCGGCGGCCACCTCGGAGTGGACGGACATGTCGGCGTCAGCGCTCCTTGACCAGCTCGGCGTACGCTCCGGAGGCTGCGAGCAGGTCCTCGTGGCGGCCCCGCTCCACGACGGTGCCGTGGTCCAGCACCACGATCTCGTCGCTGTCGCGGACCGTGGACAGCCGGTGGGCGATGACCACGCACGCGCAGCCGCGCCGCCGCAGGTTGTCCATGACGACCTGCTCGGTGCGGGCGTCCAGGGCGCTCGTCACCTCGTCGAGTACGAGGACGCTGGGCCGCCGCACCAGTGCGCGGGCGATCTCCAGGCGCTGGCGCTGACCGCCCGAGAAGTTGCGGCCGTCCTGTTCGACGCGACTGTGGATGCCCCCGGGGCGGCGGGCGACGACGTCGTCGTACACGGCGGCGTCCCTGAGGGCGGCGACCACGGCGTCGTCCGGTATGGAGGGGTCCCAGAGGGCGACGTTGTCCCGTACGGTCCCTTCGAAGAGGAACACGTCCTGGTCGACGAACGACACGGAGGCGGCCAGCGCGCCGCGTGGGATGTCCTCCAGGCGCCGGCCGTCGATGCGGATAGTGCCCTCCCACGGGACGTAGAGGCCCGCGATCAGCCGGGACACGGTCGATTTCCCGCTGCCGGAGCCGCCGACCAGCGCGACCTGGCGGCCGGGGCGCACGGTGAGGGAGAAACCGCTCAGCAGGGGCGCGTCCAGCGGGCTGTAACCGAAGGTGATGTCCTCCAGCTCGACGTGGCCCTTGAGGCGGCGGGTGTCGCCGTCCGGCTCCACGCGCGCGTAGAGGGCGTCGGCGGGGAAGCTCTCGACGTCCTTGAGCCGGGCCACGTCGGCGGCGAAGTCCTGGATGCGGCCGGCCACCCCGTTCAGCCGGGTGATGGGCGCGGTGAAGCGCGTCACCAGGGCCTGGAAGGCGACGAGCAGGCCGATGGAGAGGTGACCCTCCACCGCCCGCAGGCCGCCGATCCACAGGATCAGCGCGCTGTTGAGGGTGGCCAGGGTGGGGGCGACGACGGCCAGGGCGGCGCTGGGCACACCCAGGCGTTGCTGCACCTCCAGGGTGGTGGCGTGCTGGCCGGCCCAGCGGCGGAAGTAGCCGTTCTCGCCGCCGGTCGCCTTCATGGTCTCGATCAGCTGGAGACCCGTGTAGGAGGTGTTCGTCAGCCGTGCGCTGTCGGCCCGCAGCTTCTGCGTGTGCGTCGACCGCAGGCGGATCACTATCCGCATGGCGACGATGTTGAGCAGCGCCATCAGCACGCCCACCACGGTCAGTTGCGGGTCGTACGTCCACAGCAGCAGTGCGTAGAGGACGACCACGACGCCGTCGACCCCGGCGGCGGCGAGGTCCCTCGCCAGGGTCTCGGCCACCGCGTCGTTGGACTGGAGCCGCTGCACCAGGTCGGCGGGGCCGCGCTGGGCGAAGAACGTGACCGGCAGCCGCATCAGATGCCCGAGGAAGCGGGCGCTGCCCAGGGTGGAGGCGATGACGCGCCCACGCAGCAGGTTCGCCTGTTGCAGTGCGGTCAGTACGGCGGTCAGGGCGACCGTCGCCGCCATAGCCGTGAACAGCGGCCCCAGCACCGAGGTCTGGTCACCGATCAGGAACATGTCGATGTACGTACGGCTCAGCGCGGGCACCGCCGCGCCCACCGCGACGAGCAGGAGACTGGCGAGCAGCGCCGTGAGCAGGGTGCCCGTCGTGCCGCGCAGCCGGGTGGGCACGCCGCTCAGGAACCGGGGTCTGCGGCCGCCCCTGCGGAAGCCGGGGCCCGGCTCGAAGACCAGGGCGACACCGGTGAAGCTGGTGTCGAACTCCTCCGCCGGGACGAAACGGCGTCCCTTGGCCGGGTCGTTGACGTACACGCCCCGGCGGCGGAAGTGGCGTCCCGTCCCGTCGTAGACGACGTAGTGGTTGAACTCCCAGAACAGGATGGCCGGGGCCCGCACCTCGGCGAGTGCCTCGGGCTCCATCTGCATGCCCTTGGCCTCCAGCCCGTAACCGCGAGCCGCCTTCAGTACGTTGCCGGCGCGTGAGCCGTCGCGGGAGACCCCGCACGCGATGCGCAGCTCCTCCAGGGGCACGTGCCGTCCGTGGTGGGCGAGCACCATGGCGAGGCAGGCGGCTCCGCACTCCACGGCCTCCATCTGGAGCACGGTGGGCGTGCGGACGGGCTTGGGCCGCTTGGTCCGGATCCTGCTTCCGGCCCCGCCCCTCGGTGCCGGCCGGGCGCGGCGGCGGCCGCCCGGCGCGCTCACGGGAGCAGCCAATCGACCGGGTGCTGCGAGGCCAGGTGCACGGAGGCGCTCACCGGGGTCATGGAGGTGAGCGCGTACGCGGGGCCGTCGGACGCCGACCACGCGTACCCGGTCCTCGTCGAGGGCGACCGCTCCAGCTCGACCAGGACGGCCACGGGCAGGCCGGTGCGCGAGAACTCCTCGCCGAGCTGGCTGTTGCCGAGGAACGCGGTGATGTGACGGCGGGTCTGGGCGGTCCGCCCGACGGTCTTCACCCGGCCGCGCAGGACGCCGTACGTCTGTGTCGGCACCGACTGGACGGTGAGGTCGACGGGCGCGCCCACGGGTACGGTCGCGCCGCGCTCTGCGGGGACGTAGACCGTCGCCGTCAGGGGGGCGTCCTCCGTGTCGACCCGCTCGACGGACGCCACGTCCGAGCCGGTGGTGACCACGGAGCCGATCGTCGCGGCGAGGGCAGTCACCCGGCCCGCGGCGACGGTGCGGACGACGGACGGTCCCTGGGCGGTACGGACCTCCAGCAGCGGCGCGCCGGCGGGGAGGTGGTCGCCCTCCTCGGCGAGCACACCGGTGACCTGGCCGGCGACCGGGCTCTGGAGGACGCAACCGCCCTTGCCGTGGGTGAGGATCCCGGGTGCGGTGAGCGTGGACGACACCGAGCCGGTGACGGCCCAGACGGCCGCGGCCGTCATGGTGACGACGGTGACGGCCAGCACGAGCAGGCCCTGCGGCCGGGCGAGACGCACCGGCAGGTCTATTTCCTCGGGCGATTGCAGCTTGGAAAGGGCCTTTTGGCGGAACTGCACGTAACTCTTCCCTCAACTGCGCATGTCCGTGTATAGGAAGCGGAAAGTGAGGTGAGCCCCGGAACGAGAGAAGTCCCGGGGCTCACCCGTACCGTCTCAGAGGCCGGCGGCGAAACCGGTGAGGGCCGAGGTGTTCAGGCCCGCGAAGGACTCGACGGCGCCGACGGCCGACGTGGCGACGGCGGAGACCGGGGCGACCGAGTCGAGCGTGGCCGTGGCGCTGCCGACGGCACCGTCGGCAACGGCGCTGTGCAGGCCGCCGGAGACGGCGTCCAGGTCGGCGTCGGAGATCTCCTGGGTCTGGATCTGGGGGTTCATGGTGTTCCCTTCGCGTGAATAACTCGAAATGACCACGGAACGCGTCTCTGTGCGACCGCCGCAGTGCGAAGGATCAAAGCACGGAGGCGTGTTGCTCAGCCAATCCGCCGAGTAGCCGCAACGGCCTTCCCGCGCTGCGGAATTACGCCTGTGTGCAGGCGGGTCCACGACTTGGTGGCAGCTTCTTCACACGGTCGGCCCCCGGTCTTTCCGCCGCCTTGGTCACCAGCATTTCGGAACGGGGCATTCCGGCATCAACGGCCCGGTGGCCGGGCCGATGTCATGACGGGCCGTGGGAGGCGCTGTGACGCCTGTACATTCGGTGTGCAGATTCCCTGGCATTGCCCCATGACGGATGTGTCCGCCGGGTGGGTAATCAGGTGATTTCCTGGTGTTGACCGCCTATGTCGGAGCCGTCCGTCCCGCTCCGCGGTCACAGAGAACGGCCGACCACGTACGGCAGCAGCGCGAGGAGCCGGCCGGCCGGTTCCGGGGCCAACGGGACCTCGTCCAGGCAGGCCCGCGCCCGGTCCAGGCGGAGGTGGGCCTCCGCCGTCGCGGCCTCCCGCCCGCCCGCCTCCTCGACGAGCGCGGCCGCCCGTCGCAGCGCGGCACCGTCCAGAGGGCCCGGCGCGCGGAGGAGGTCCGCCAGCCGCCGGGACGCCGGCGTACCCGTCGCCAGGGCGGTCAGCACCGGCAGCGTCTTCTTGCGGCGCCGCAGGTCGCCGTGGACCGGCTTGCCCGTCGCCGCCGGATCGCCCCACAGGCCCAGCACGTCGTCGACCGCCTGGAAGGCCACGCCGAGCTGCCGCCCCGCCGTGGACAGGGCGTCCACCGTCGCCCCCGGCGCACCCGCCAGCAGGGCGCCCAGCGCCGCCGCGCAGCCCAGCAGGGCGCCCGTCTTCTGCTCGGCCATGCGGAGGTACGCGTCGACCGGGACGGCGCCGGCGCCCGTCCACGGCCGCCCCTCGAACAGCAGGTCCTCGGCCTGCCCGGCCACCACGTCCGCCATGTCCCCGGACAGGCGCCGCACCGCCGCCCCTCCGTGCGGGCCGGGCGAGCCGGCGAGGACCTCGAAGGCCAGGGCGAAGAGCGCGTCCCCGGCCAGGACGGCCGGCCCGGTCCCGTACGCCTTCCACGCCGAGGGGCGCTGCCTGCGGGTCTCGTCGCCGTCCATGATGTCGTCGTGGAGGAGGGAGAACGTGTGCACCAGCTCCACCGCCACGGCGCCGTCGACGGCTGCCTCCGCCGGTGCCCCCGCCGCCTCGGCGCACAGCACGGCCAGCGCCTGGCGCACACCCTTCCCGGACGATCCGGCACGGGGCGCGCCCCCGCGTTCCCACCACCCGAAGGTGTACCCGGCCATCTCGGCCGGCCAGGCGTGCATCCCCGCGACCCTGGCCCGCAGCGCCGGCTCCACCATGCCCCGGCACCGCGCCAGCACCGCCTCCACGGCGCCGGCGTCCGCCGGCGGCGGGTGTTCCCGCCCGCCGCCGTCGCCGACGCCCTCCGGAACGGCCGCGTGCCCGGTACCGCCGGGCCCCTCCAGGGCGGCCGGTCCCTCCAGGGCGGCCGGTCCCTCCAGGGCGTCCGGTCCCTCCACGGCGCCCGGCCGCCCGGCCCCCGGCCCCCCGACGGCGACCGGGGCAGCCGGGGCAGCCGGGGCAGCCGGGGTCGCCGGGTCGGCCGGGGTCGCCCTCGCCGGGGGACGCTGCGCCTCGCCGGCGACCGGCGGCGTCAAGGGCACGTTCTGCGGGCGTGTCATCAGCAGGTCTCCTCGAAGGACGGGCAGAGCTCGGCGAGGGCCTTGTCGACCATGGCGCGGGCGTGGCGCAGACCCATGCCGTCCAGGATGCCGCCCAGCTCCGCCAGCTCGGCGGCGGTCCTGGCGGCCGGGTCCGCGCCGAGCCGGGCGCGGGCCTTGACGGAGCCCAGGCGCGACAGGGCCTCACCACGCGGTTCGTCCATCGCGCGGAACTCGCCCAGCGCCTGTTCGTACATCGCCAGCGCCTCCGCGTACCGCCCCGCCCGGTACAGCACGTTCGCCCGCATCTTGTGGTTGTACGCCAGCGCGCTGGACAGGTTCATCTCGCGGCAGCTCGCCTCCGCCTCGCCGAGCAGCTCCAGCGCCCGGGCGGCGTCCCCGTCGCGTACGGAGACGATGTCGGCCAGGCCGCGCAGCGCCCACGCACGACCGCGCCGGTCGTCCGCGGCGGCCGCTATCCCGGCGGCCTCCTCGAACAGCTCGTACGCCGTGTCGTACCGGCCGCTGTTGCGGTGCATCTGGGCGATGCCCTCCAGCGCCCACACGGTGTGCCGGGCCTCGCCCCGCGCGCGGGCCTCCGCGAGCAGCTCGTCGTGCAGCGCGCCGACCGCCTCGTAGTCGCCCTGTATGCGGCCCGTCTCCGCGAGCCCGGCCAGCGAGTAACCGTGGGCAACGATGTCACCGCCCTGTTTGCCCAGGTCGGCGGCGTACCGCAGCAGACGGAAGGCGAGCGGGAGCGCGCCTCGCTGCCGGGCCAGCGTGCCCCCGCTCCACAGTGCCCACGCCATGGCCGGTACGTCCCCGGCGGAACGGGCCGTGCGGTAACTCGACTTCCACGCCCGGTCGGCCGCCTCGACGTGGCCGAGCCGCCGGTGCGCCTCCGCCACCGCGAGCGCGGCGCGCGCCGTCTCGTGCGCGTCCCCCGCGCGCCGCGCGCCGGCCAGCTGCTCGGTGGCCGCGGCCAGCACGTCCGTGAGGGAGGAGTTCACCGACAGCGCGCTGAGGGCGCCCTGGTACTCCGGCGCGAGTGCCTTGCTGAACATAAGTACCTCTCCGCGAGGGGCGGCCGCGGGCCGTACGGCATGTGTGCCATCGACGCGGCCCCCCTCTCTCTCGTCTTCCTTCAGCTGACTGCGCGCGCTTCGGCAGGAAAGAGGATCAAGGGACCGGAGAGGTTCCACTCCCGGCCGACGGATCGTGACCGCTCGCCGCGTACGCCGCCCATAGCCGGGAACCCGCCGAGGTCCGGAGCGCGACCAGGAGGACCGTCCATGACCGCACAGGCCCCCGCCCACCGGCTGAGCGCCATGCGCGCGGTGGTGTGCGACACCGACGGCGTGATCACCGACACGGCCGGGGCGCACGCCACGGCCTGGAAGGCGGCCTTCGACGCCCACCTGCGCGGCCGGGGGGACCCGGGCCCCGCGGCCCACCGGCCCTTCGACGCCACCGAGGACTACCTCCGGTACGTCGACGGCAAGTCCCGCCCCGACGGCGCGGCCGCCTTCCTCGCCGCCCGGGGGCTGCGCCCGGCGCCCGCCGAGATCGAGGCCGTGGCCGGTGAGAAGGAACGACTGTTCACCGAACTGATCAGGGAGCGGGGCGTACGCGCCTACCCCGGCACCGTGCGGCTGCTGGACACCCTGCGGGGCGCGGGCGTCCCGCTGGCCGCCGTCTCCGCCTCCCGCCACGCCCGCGAGGTCCTCGCCTCCGCGAAGGTGCTGGACCTCTTCGACGTGTGCGTCGACGGCGTGGAGGCGGCCCGGCTGCGGCTGCCCGGCAAGCCCGATCCGGCGCTCTTCCTGGAGGCGGCCCGCCGGCTCGCCACGCGGCCCGCCCACTGCGCGGTCGTCGAGGACGCCCTCGCGGGGGTCGAGGCCGGACGGCGCGGCGGCTTCGGCCTGGTCGTGGGCGTCGACCGCACGGCGGGCCGCGGCATGGGGGACGCGCTGCGCCGCGCGGGCGCCGACGTCGTCGTACGAGACCCGGTGGAACTGCTCACCGCCGCCGGCGAGGGCACGCCGTCGTGACGGCCTGGACCTGGGAGTACGAGGGGTACCAGCCCGCCAGGGAGAGCCTCCGCGAATCCCTGTGCACCCTCGGCAACGGCTACTTCGCCACCCGTGGCGCGGCCCCCGAACGCCCCGCCGACGGCGTCCACTACCCCGGTACCTACGTGGCGGGCTGCTACAACCGCCTCACCTCCGACGTGGCCGGCCGCACGGTCGAGAACGAGGACATGGTCAACCTGCCGAACTGGCTGCCGCTGCGCTACCGCATCGACGACTCCGAGCCCCCCGGCGCCTGGCTGGGACCCGACAGCGACGAGCTGATCGACCACCGCCAGACGCTCGACCTGCGGGCGGGCACCCTGGAACGCCACATCCGGTACGAGGACGACGACGGCCGGCGCCTGGCGGTGCGCCAGACCCGGGTCGTCCACATGGCCTCGCCGCACCTCGCGGCACTGCGCACCGAGTTCACGGCCGAGAACTGGGCCGGCACGCTGGACGTCGAGGCCGAACTCGACGGTGACGTCACCAACGGCGGGGTGGCCCGCTACCGGCAGCTCGCCTCCCGCCACCTCACCCACGTCCACACCGGCGACGCCGCCGCCGACACGGTGTGGCTGCGCTGCCGCACCCGCACCTCCGACATCCGCGTCGGCATGGCCGCCCGCACGACCGTCACCGGTGCCGAGGGCTCCCGGCTCACCGTCCACCACGCCGGCCGCCGCGCCACCCAGCGCCTCCGGCTGACGCTCAGGCCCGGCAGCCCGGTCGTCGTCGACAAGACCGTCGCCCTGCACACCTCGCGGGACGCGGCGATCAGCGACCCGCTGCACGCCGCGGTCGACCGGGTGCGCCGCGCCCCCGGCTTCGACGCGCTGCTGCGGTCCCACCGCGGCGCGTGGCGGCAGCTGTGGCGCCGGGCGGAACTGGAGGTGCCGAACCAGGCGGGCCGCATCCTGCGCCTGCACCTGTTCCACGTCCTGCAGACCCTCTCCCCGCACACCGCCGACCTCGACGTCGGCGTCCCGGCCCGGGGCCTGCACGGCGAGGCCTACCGCGGTCACATCTTCTGGGACGAACTGTTCGTCCTGCCCTACCTGAACCTGCACTTCCCCGAGGTGTCCCGGGCCCTGCTCACCTACCGGCACCGGCGGCTCGAACGCGCCCGCTTCGCCGCCCGCGACGCGGGCTGCACCGGCGCGATGTACCCCTGGCAGAGCGGCAGCGACGGCCGCGAGGAGACCCAGCGGCTCCACCTCAACCCCCGCTCGGGACGCTGGCTGCCCGACCACTCCCACCTCCAGCACCACGTCGGCTCGGCCATCGCCTACAACGTGTGGCAGTACTGCGAGGCCAGCGGCGACACCGAGTTCCTGCACACCAAGGGCGCGGAGATGCTGCTCCAGATCGCCCGCTTCTGGGCCTGCCGCGCCACCTGGGACCCCGGCCCCGGCCGCTACCGCATCCGGGGCGTTCTCGGCCCCGACGAGTACCACGACGCCTACCCGGACGCCGACCGGCCGGGGCTCGACGACAACGCGTACACCAACGTCACGGCCGCCTGGGTGCTGGCGCGCACCCTGGAGCTCCTGCGCGACCTGCCCGAACCGCGCCGGCGGGAGCTCGTGGAGCGGACCGAGCTCGACCACACCGAGCTGGAACTGTGGGAGGACGTCTCACGCCGGCTGCACGTCCCGTTCCACCAGGGCGTCATCAGCCAGTTCGAGGGCTTCGGCGACCTGGCCGAGCCCGACTGGGAGGGCTGGCGCCGCCGCTACGGCGACATCCGCAGGCTCGACCGGATCCTGGAGGCCGAGGGCGACTCCGTCAACCGCTACCAGGCGTCCAAGCAGGCCGACGTCCTGATGCTCGGCTACCTCTTCTCACCCGCCGAGCTCCGGGCGCTGCTGCGGCGCCTGGGCCACGACCTGGACGACGCGACCTGGCACCGGACCGTGGACTACTACCTGCACCGCACCAGTCACGGCTCGACACTCAGCGGCCTGGTGCACGGTTGGGTCCTCGCCCGGGTACGGCGCGCCGAGGCGTGGCGGTTCTGCCAGGAGGCGCTCGAGGGGGACATCGCCGACGTCCAGGGCGGCACCACCGGGGAGGGCATCCACCTGGGTGCCATGGCGGGCACCCTCGACCTGGTACAGCGCGGCCTGACCGGTCTGGAGACCCGGGGCGGGGTCCTCCGGCTGGACCCGGTGCCGCTGCCCGAGCTGTCGGAGTACGACTTCACCCTCCGCTACCGCGGCCACTGGGGCGTACGGCTGCACATGACACCCGGCCATCTGCGCATCGCCGTGCCCGGCTCCGGCAGCGAACCGATCGGTGTCGAACTGGCCGGCGGCGTGCCCGTTCCGGTCGAGCCGGGGGAGGTGTGCGAGCTGCCGCTCCCCGACGAGGGCGCCGGAGGCCCTACGCGTGGGCGAACGGCACGTCGATCCGCCGGCCGCTGACCCGGGCCGGCGTCACGGCCACCCAGCGGGCCTCCTCACCGCCGGTCCACGGGGTGCCGCCCGCCTGCTCGTCCAGGCCGCGCACGTCATCGGGCTCGGTGACGGCGTGGGGGGCGCCGACGACCAGGACGCTCCAGCCGCGGCACAGCGCGTCGTCGATGTGGTCCACCTCGAAGGCCACCCGGCCGTCCTCGGCCATCGACGCCAGCGCGTCCGGCGCCACGCGGAAGGCGACCTCACCATCGGCGACCAGGTAGTTCACCGGCAGGATGGCGGGGCCGTCGCGGGTGGTCACGGCCACGTGCCCCACGCCGTGCGTGCCGAGCAGCGTGCGGCACTCCTCGAGGTCCAGGTCGACGAGCCGGGGGCGGAGCGGGGCGTGGCCGGTACCGGGCGGCAGGTCGGCGGTACCGCCGGCGAGCTCCGTGATGGTGGTCTCCAGGGCGTCCGCCAACCGCAGCAGGAAGCCGATCCCGGGTGTCGCCGGCTGTTCCTCCAGGTACTGGATGTACCCGGGCGCGGAGCCCGACCGGACGGCCACTTCCTCGCGGCTCAGGCCGAGCTGTTTCCGGCGCGCGGCCACGCGCCGGCCGATGTCCCCCCGGCAGGTACCGTGAGCGTGGGCACCGGTGACACGTCCCCGCAACAGCGATTCCTCGGGCATGGGAGGCACCGTCCCTTCCAGGTGCGCGACGGCAGGCTGCCTACCAGCCCACGGTACGCCTCGGCGCGCTCCCGCACCCGAGGCCCGCCCCCGTCCCCGCGCCCGGGCCCGCCGCGATCAGCAGGCAGGGGAGGCAGCCCCCTTACCCGTACGCAGTGAGGCCGGGCCGTCAGCCCCACGAAGCCGACCGCCACGACGCCGCCCGCCACGCGCATGGGTGTGCGTACCGTCCGTAGCGCACCACTCGCGCAACGCGTCCGGCGTCCCCACGGCCCGGTTCCCTCTCGCCGGCACCGGCACCGGCACCGGCACGATGAACGTTCACTGCGTCCGCGAGCTCGGTGTCGCCGGTGGCAGAAAGGACCGCAGACCCAGGCCGATGGCCGCGACGGGTCCGGCCGCGGCAGCGCGCGGGGTGGCGGGGCGAAGGCTCGGAGTGGTACTGAAACGCATCAACGCGGCTCCCGGGGAAGGGGGTTGACATGCCCATGGACGTGGCCTTGACTCCCCTTGAATGCTTTCATCACGCTCCATCGACGGAGAGGTCCCACACCCGTGCAACGCGTCTGTTTTCTGCTTCGGGTCCGTCCGGAGCGGCTCATCGAGTACCGCGCCCGCCACACGGCCGTGTGGCCGGAGATGCTGGCCGCGCTCACCGCGAGCGGCTGGCACAACTACTCGCTCTTCCTCCGCGAGGACGGTCTCCTGGTCGGCTACCTGGAGACCCCGGACTTCGACGCCGCCCGTGCCGCGATGGCCGCCACGGACGTCAACGCCCGTTGGCAGGCGGAGATGGCGGACTTCTTCGAGGACCTGGACGGCCGGGGACCGGACGAGGAGATGCGGCCGCTGACCGAGGTCTTCCACCTCGCCTGACGGCGTACGCGCCAGGACGCGGCCACCTCGGCCCGGCGCGGCCGCGCCGCCGCCCCCGCGTCGTGACCCGGGGGCCGACTCGGTCGTTCCCACGGAACTATGGCGAACACGCATGCCTCTTGCCCCGTGGTCGTGATCGGCGGCGGTCCCAGCGGCCTGGCGACAGCCGCCATACTGCGCCGCGCCCAGGTGCCCGTCGTGGTCATCGAGCGGTCGGACCGCATCGGCGACGGGTGGCGCGCCCACTACGACCACCTGCGACTGCACACTCCCCGCCGTCTGTCCGGCCTTCCCGGCCTGCCGGTACCCCGGAGTGCCGGCACCTGGGTCGCGCGCGACGACTGGGCCGCCTACCTGGAGCAGTACGCCGCCCACCACCGGCTCGATGTGCGCACCGGCACGCATGTCGAGCGGGTGACCCTCGGTCGGCGCCGGCCCGGGGCCGGCTCCACGCCAGTCGAGTGGCTCGTCCACACCCGGCACGATGTCCTGACCGCCCGCGCGGTCGTGCTCGCCACAGGGCGCAACCACACACCCCACGTACCGGACTGGCCCGGTGCCGGCTCCTTCACCGGTCGGCTTCTGCACTCGAAGGACTACCGTGACCCCGCGTCCTACGAAGGGCGGCGGGTCCTGGTCGTGGGAGCCGGGAACAGCGGCACGGAAATCGCTGTCGCCCTCAGCCGGGCCGCGGCAGCCCGCGTCTGGCTGTCGGTGCGTGCCGCACCGAACATCGTCCCGAAGAACAGCAGCCGCTGGCAGGCCGCGGGGATCTGGGCGCGCCGGCTCCCTCCCGCCTGGGGAGACAGCGCCACCGGGCTCATCCGCCGCTTGCTTCTCCCGGACCTGTCCGCGCACGGCCTGCCGTTGCCTGAAGAGGGCCTGTACACACGGTCGGCACGGGACGGAACGAGTCCCGTACACGACCGGGGCATCGTCGCCGCCGTACTCGACGGCCGTGTCCAGCCGGTCGCCGAGACAACCCGCTTCGAGGGCGCCCTCGTCCACTTGTCCGACGGCTCGGTCCTCGCCCCCGACGTCGTCATCGCCGCGACCGGCTACCGGACCGGCCTCGAGGACCTGATCGACGCCGCCGACATGCTGGGTCCCCGGGGACGGCCACTGATCACGGGCGCTCGCACCTGTCCGGACGCGCCCGGCCTGTTCTTCGCCGGTTTCGGCAATCCGCTCTACGGGGCGCTCTACCAGGCGGGAGTCGACGCCCACCGGATCGCCCGCGCGATCAACGGCACCGGCGCACAGGTCCGTTCCCTCTTCCCCCGCCCCCGGTCGGGGTCCCGTCAGACGATGCAGCGCACATGACGGCAGCGCGGACGTTGCCGTCCGTCAGCCGGGTGAGGGACTCGACGGTGTGCCAGTGAGCGGATGGGGAGGGCCGTCCCCCCGCGCAGAGGCGGTGCGCCGGGCGAACCAGCGCATGGTGGGGCGTTCGACGCGGGTGTGGAGCAGCCACGAGCCGATGAGGCTCGCGCCGAGGGCGACGCCGACGAGCGCGAACACCGGACAGGAAGGGCCGGCGACATGGCGCACCGCCATGAGGGCGGGGTAGTGCAGGAGGTAGAACGCGTACGACAAGTCCCCGAGCAGCACCACGACTCGGCTGCGCAGGAGGCAGTAGCCCTCTCGCCGTACATCGGCCGCCGCAGCGGCGCGGACGAGGAGGGCGTTGGGGACCGTGGTGGCGGCGGCCAGGAGGAAGGGCGCGGGCAGCCACTCCAGGGCAGCCGCCGCGGTGGCGAGGACCAGCGTGCCGCTGAGGGTGACGCCCGGTCCCGCCGCGGGTTTCCGGGCGTGCATCCGGGCGAGGACCATGCCGAGAACGAACTCGGCCAGGCGGCTCAGGGGGAACAGGTACACCAGGTAGACCTGCGGTTCGGTCATGTCGAGCCCCGGGAACTGGAGTCCGACGGGTGCCCCCGGCAGGGAAATGGCGGCGAGCGGCACCGCCCAGGTGACGAGCACGGCGCCGGCGGCCGCGTACCGCAGGTGCCGGTGCCGCAAACGCAGGACCACGGGGAGCAGGAAGGGGAAGCAGAGGGAGAAGACCAGCTCACAGGTGAGCGACCAGGTGACGCTGTTGCCGCCCGCGGGGATGCGGCCGACCGGGATCAGGGTGTGCACCAGGAGAGCCCCGGCCAGGTCGCCGGCCGGGCCGGCGGCCGTCACCCGCGGCACACCCGCGCCGTGGAAGAGAACCATGCACAGGCCCCAGACGGCCAGATGGGCCGGGTAGATCCGGAAACCCCGGCGCGACCAGAAGCGCCCCGCCGTCTCCGTGGCACGGGCCGAGTGGGTCAGGACGAACCCGCTCAGGACGAAGAAGAACGAGACGCCGACCGGCCCGAGGACGACGGCGAACACCTGCGCACGCGGGATGGGGCCTCCCCGGTCCTGGGCGACGAGGATCGCGGCGTGGCAGACGAAGACCGCGAGGGCGGCCGCGCATCGCAATCCCGTCAACGACGGCAGCCTCTCGAGCTGCGGAGGGGCGGTCACCCCCTCAATGTAGAGTCGCCGCCGCCTCGGAGAACCCCGCCGGTGCCGGGGGCGTCACCGGATCAGCGCACCGGGGTCACTCCGCCCCGCGAGCGCGGAGCGTGAGGGCATCCGGGTGAACAGCGCGCCGACGGTCACTCTCCGCAGCGTCCGCTTGTGCCAGGATCGGCAACCGATCAGCCCGTTCGCTGCGCTCGCTCCCGCCTTCTGATCCGCGGACAGGCCCGCGACGCCGGCGCGGCCCTTCCGTTCGAGGGAGCAGTCATGGAAACCGTCACGGACACCCGCGCCTACGAGGAGCTCGCCGGCGATCCGAAGGAGCGCAGGCGGCTCTACACCACGCTGGTCCGCGAGTACTACGCCTTCTCCACGGAGCTCTACCGCGCCGCCTGGGGCCAGTCGCACCACTTCCCCCCGTTCATGGGCGGGGAGAGCCGTGCCGAGGCGATGGCCGCGGCGGAGCGGAGCATCGCCGACCGCGGCGGCTTCGGCCCCGGGACGGCGGTGCTGGAGGTGGGCAGTGGAGTGGGCGGCCCCGCCGTCACCATCGCCGCCCACAGCGGCGCCCATGTGACGGGCCTGGACCTGGTGGAGCACCGGGTGGAGTACGCCCGGGAGCACGCCGCCGCGCAGGGGATGTCCCATCTGACGGACTTCCGGACGGGCGACGCCACGCACATGCCCTTCCCGGACGGGTCGTTCGACGCCGTCTACAGCATCCAGGCCATCTGCCACGCGCCGGACAAGGCACGGGTCCACGCCGAGGCGGCACGGGTGCTCAAGCCCGGCGGCGTGTACCTCGGCAGCGATTGGTTCCAGGCCGACGGGCTGACGCCGGAGCAGCAGGAGCGTCATGTGGAGCCGGTGTGCCAGGGCTTGGCGCTCCCCGTCCTGTCCAGCCCGGCCGCGCTCGGGGCGGACCTGGCCGCGGCCGGCCTCGTGGTGGAGGACCTGCACGACCTCGGTGAGGACGGGGACCTGGAGCCCAACTGGAGGGAGATGGAGGAGCTGATGGCGGCCGTGCCCCGCGAGGACATGACTCCTCTCCTCGCCTTCATGGAGAGGGCCGGCACCGCACTGTGCGAAGCAGCCCGCGCCGGTGCGTTCGTCATCTGCTGCTGGACGGCACGCAAGCCCTCCTGAGCGCCGCCTGCAAGCCGCCCGGAGTACCGGCCGAGGTGCTCCGCGTGAGCGGCACGACCCGTAAGAGGTGACACCCCGTGCCCCAGACCTCCGTCCGCGCCACCCGGCCGCCCTCCGCTCCTTCCCGCAGATCGCCGGGCGCCCGGCCGCGCGACGCGCTCGTACGCGACCGTGAGGCGGACAAGCTGCGGGTCTGCCCGGTCGGCCGGCAGGGCGGCCACCAGGCCCCGTACGCGCTGTCCCGGCTCACGCGGGAGGAGCACCGCGCGATGTCCGACCGTGCGATGTGCGACCGCGCGACGTCCGGCCGTGCGCTGTACGACCGGGTCCGGCGGACCCGCGGCGCCGGAGGCGTCTTCGTCGGCGCGTTCGACAAGCTCAGCGCCGGCTGAGCGCCGGGACGCACGATGGATTTCCTGCAGGAGACCGCCGTGGCGACCGGCGTCGTGGCGGCGTACCTCACCGTGCTGTTCGCCGGTTCGCTGTGGCTGCCCGGGCGGCGTGTGCGGGGGCCCGTACTGCCCGGCGGGCACCGTGAGGAGTACCACCTCAACGGGGCGGCGCTGTTCGCGCTCTGCGCCGCCGCGGCCGGAGCCGGACTGCTCCTGGCCCCGGAGGTGATGGCCTACCCGGCCCGGCATCCCGCCGCCCTGTTCGTGGCCGCCAACGCGGTGAGTCTCGTCATCGCCGCCGGGCTGTACACGGCGGGCCGGCGGGGCGCCACCGAGCCGTCGGGCAGGCATCCGCTGGCCGACTTCTTCTACGGTGTGCGGCTCAACCCCCGCCTCGCGGGGGTCGATCTGAAGATGTTCGCCTATCGGCCCTCCCTCATCGCCCTCTTCCTGGTCAATGTGTCGTGGGCGGCGGTCCAGCTCGTCGAACACGGCGCGATCAGTGACCGCATGGCGGTCTACCAGTTCCTGTTCTTCCTCTACATCGCCAACTACTTCCAGTTCGAATACGGGATGATGTACACCTGGGACGTCATGTCGGAGCGGTTCGGACTGATGCTGGTCTGGGGGGACTTCGTCCTGGTGCCGTTCTTCTACGGGCTGCCGGGCCTCACCCTCGTCGACATGACCGCGCCCCTCACGGGCTGGGAGGCCGCCCTGTCCGGGGTGGTGTTCTGCCTCGGCTTCTGGATGTTCCGCGGCGCCAACGAGCAGAAGCACAGGTTCCGGAGCGACGGCCGCGTCCGGATCTGGGGAAGGCCGGCCCGGGCGCTGGAAGGGCGGCTGCTGATCTCCGGTTTCTGGGGGATCGGACGCAAGCTCAACTACACGGGAGAGCTGCTGGTCTATCTCGGCTGGACGCTGCTGTGCGGTACCGAGTCGTTCCTGCCCTACACGGTCGTGGTGTGGCTTCTGGTCCTCTTCGCGCACCGGGCCCACCGCGACGACCGGCGCTGCCGCGCCAAGTACGGCGCGCTGTGGGAGCGCTACTGCCAGAAGGCCAGATTCCGCATGGTGCCCTTCCTCTATTGAACCCTCAGGAGCCCTGATGCGCCGGACGACCGAGGACAGGATCACCCTGGGATTCCTGGCCTTCTCACTTCTCCTCGCATTCACCCTGGAGTTGTATTTCATCCTGCATTTCGACGACATCCACCGGCAGAACCATCTCTTCGCCGATCTCTTCTCCATCTACGCGGCGGGGGACCGCTCATACTTCGGGCAGGGCGACATCCACTTCCCGCTGGCCCTGGAGACGCTGCACGTGTGCGTCACGCAGCTGCTGAACGCACTGATCGCCGTGGCGGTCCTGCGCGGCAGCCCGTACCGCTATCCACTCCAGCTCGCGGTGTCGTCCTACGTCTCGTACTCGGTCGTCCTGTACTTCTGGACGGCCGTACTGGACGGGTACGCGCACATGCCGGAGAAGACCGCGTGGGGGTACTTCATCTTCTACGCCCCCAACCTTCCCTGGCTCGCCGGGAACCTCCTGCTGGCCTGGTTCGCCTTCCGCGCCGTCCTCCGGCGGTTCCGTACGACCGGCCCGGGGACGGGGCCCGCCTCGGGCGCGGACCCGGCCGAGCGGGTCACCTCCCGGCCCGTGGGAGCCGCCGGACCGTAGCGACCGCCGGACCGCCGCCCTGTAGCGACCGCCGGGCCGCCGGGCCACCGGGCCGGTGGGTCATGGGCCGAGGAAAGTCATCAGGGGGCGCCTGCCGTACTGCTTGGGGGGAATCCCGGCGCGCGGGCCGCCGAGCCACTCCAGCCAGGTGAGGTACCCGGCGATCTCCTGGGCCAGTTCCTCCCACCGGCCCGTGGTGACCGCGTGGTGGGCGGAGGAGGACACGGCCCGGGTCAGGACGTCGAGGAACGCCGCCGCGAAGGTGCGGTTGCGGTTCTCGGTCATCGCCAGCAGGCGCAGTGAGCGGTCCCTCTTCCCCGTGTCGCCACGCCACATGGCGAACATGGCCCGCCGCAGGGCACGGGTCGCGGGGGTGTGCTCGGTGAGGATGCGGTGGATGCTCGCGCCGAGGCGGTCCGACGTCCAGCACTGCAGGGTGCGCTCGCGAGCGTAGGCCGCCACGCCGGCGGAGCGCGCCAGGCACTCGGCGTCCAGGAACGCGGCGCTGAGGCCGGAGGCGACGAGGGGGTGGGTGTGTCCGGCGGCGTCGCCCACCAGGGCGCACCGACCGCGACCGTAGAAGGTGCGGCGCCGGAAGTGGTTGGCCGCCCACCGCACGCGTCCCGCCTCCAACTGGGCCGCCATCGCCGGGCGCAGGGGCGCGGGGAGCGCGTCGGCGTAGCCGTGCCACAGGTAGGAGCGCAGCTCCCGCGGGTCGGGACGGGCCAGGGGAACGTCGAGGCACAGCCGTACGGTGCGCTCGTCGAGCCGGTAGGCGAGCGCCGGGCCGGGGCCGCCCAGCATGATGTGCCCGTACTGTTCGGCGGGGAGCGGGACGTCGTCCAGGGCCAGTCCCGCCATGTGGGAGAGCGGCACCTTCGGGGCCAGGCCGCCCCCGGGTTCCGTACGGGCGAGGGAGGCGCGCACCACGGAGGACCGGCCGTCCGCGCCGACGACCAGGCGGCCCCGTACCGTGCCCCGCGATGTGCGGACCGTGCCGTACGGATCGGCCTCCAGCGCCCGGACCCCGGCGGTCAGTTCGATGCCCGGGTGCTCGGTGACGGCGTGCCGCAGGACCTCCGTCAGGCGGGCGTGGGACAGGCTGACCGCGCCGCCTTCCGGGTACGGCAGGGCGATCGGCGCGGTGCCGTCCCCCGGGTGCATCACGAATCCCCGGTTGGGTGTTCCGCCGGCATGGTCCACGAGGTCGACGCCGATGCGGCGCAGTGCCTCCACACCGGCGGGCTGGACCCACTCCCCGGCCAGACGGCGCGGGGAGGAGCGGCCGGCTTCCAGCACGGTGACGCGCGCTCCCCGGCGTGCGAAGGCCAACGCGCACGCGCAGCCCGCCGGTCCCGCCCCGATCACCACCACTTCGGCGGCGTCCGCCGTCCGCGGGCGCGTCACGAAAGGGTCCCGACGGGGCGACGACACGCGGATGTTGACGAAGAGTAACGACAGGCCCGCATATGGCTACTCTAAGTGCCGCATGAGGCTTGGGGCCCACGGCTCCACACATTCTCCAGAGGTGTTTCGTGATCCTGGTGACCGGAGCCAGTGGGCACCTCGGTGCCAATCTCGTCCGCAGGCTGCTGCACGAAGGCGAAGAGGTCCGGGTGCTCGTCCGCGGTGACCGGGCCGTCCGCCCGCCCGCCCTGGAAGGTCTCGCCGTCGAGCGCGCCTTCGGGGATCTGCGGGACGCGGAGGCGGTCCACCGTGCGGTCGAGGGCTGTGACCGCGTCTTCCACTGTGCGGCGCAGGTCTCCACGACCTCCGGTGCGAAGCAGGAGATCTACCGCACCAACGTGCTGGGCACGCGCAACGTGCTGGTGGCGGCGCGGCGTACCGGCGTCACGCGGGTGGTCGCCACGGGTTCGTTCGGCGCCACCGGGGAGGCGCCCGGGCGGCCCAGCGCCGAGGACCAGCCGTTCTACCCCTTCTCCCGGCACGCTCCGTACACCATGAGCAAGGTCCTGGCGGAGCACGAATGCCTGCGGGCGGCTGCCGAGGGGCTCGACGTGGTGATCGCGGCGTCCACCGCGATCATCGGCCCCCACGACTACGCGCCCTCCCGGATGGGGCGGCTGCTGCTGGACTTCGCCCACGGGCGGCTGCGCGCCTACCTGCCGGGCGGGTTCGAGTTCGTCTCCGTACGCGACCTGGTGCAGGGGCACCTCCTGGCCATGCGGCATGGCCGCCCGGGGCGCAAGTACCTGCTGTCCACGCAGTTCCGGACCGTGGACGAGCTGATGGACATCTACAGCTCCGTCTGCGGGGTGCCCAAGCCGTCGCTGCGCATCCCGGCCGGACTGATGGCGGGCGTCGCGGAACTGGCGGAGCCGGTGCTGTCCATGGTCGCGCCGGGCCGCCACGCGCGCTTCACCCCGGCCGCCATCCGGTTCCTGCGCTCGAGGCGGCGCGCGGACTGTTCACGCGCCTTCGACGAACTGGGGTACCGGCCCACCGGGATCGCCGAGGCCGTGGAGGAGGCGTACGCCTGTTTCGTACGGCGCCGGCTGATCGACCGGCCGGGACACGCCCGTCCGGCGCCGCTTCCCCGTGTGCGCACCGCGCCGGCCGTGACGGCGGATGTGCCGTGACGGCCGGTGGCGGCATGCCGTCCCGGACAGCGCCCCGCCTCCCCGGCGGCCGCGTTCCCTGGCTGGGTCACGCCGCCGCCTTCGGCCGCGACCCGGTCGCCTTCCTGCGCCGCGGCCGTGAACGGATGGGCGGCGACTTCTCCTTCACCCTCCTGGGACAGCCGGTGGTCTTCCTGTGCGGCCGCCCCGCGCACGAGGCGGTGTTCCGCGCGGACGAGGCGGTGCTCAGCCCCAGGGAGGCGTACCGCTTCATGACACCGGTCTTCGGACCGGGCGTCGCCTACGACGCCGAACCGGAGGAGATGAGCCGGCAGATCGGCCATCTGCTCCCCGCCCTCACCTCGCGCAGCCTCGCCGGATACGCCCGGGTCATGGAGGAGGAGGCCGAGAGCCACTTCGCCGCCTGGGCCGAGCGCGGTGAGGCGGACCTGGTCGAGGTCATGAACGACCTCACCGTCGCCATCGCCACCCGCTGCCTGTTCGGTACCGGGTTCCGCGAGCGCATGGGTCCCGGGCTGCCGCGTCTCTACCACGACCTGGAGTCCGGCATCCGGCTGGCGGGGCTGCTCAGCCCCCGGCTGCCACTGCCGTCCTTCCGGCGCAGGGACCGGGCCCGCGCCGCGCTCAGCGCCACCCTGGTCCGCGTCATCGCCGAGCGCCGCGCGGCCGGCCCGGCCGGTGACGAGCCGCAGGACGTGCTCGCCGCCCTGATGGCGGCACGCACCCCGGACGGGGCGCCACTGCCCGACGAGACCGTCACCGGCCTCCTCATCGGCATGATCTTCGCCGGGCAGCACACCAGCGCGGTCCTCGCCGCCTGGACCGGCGTGCTGCTCCTGGACGACCCCGTGCGGGTGGCGGCCCTCGTCCGGGAGCAGGAGGACGCGATCGAGCGGGACGCGCCCCTCGACGTCCGGGCGCTGCGCCGCATGGAGCGGCTGGAGTGGTGCGTCCGCGAGGCCGAGCGCCTGCACCCGCCGCTGGTCGTGCTGATGCGCAAGGCCCTGCGGGACTTCCGGTACGGCGGCCGGCTCGTCCCGGCGGGCACCCTCGTCATGGTGTCACCGGCCGTCGCGCACCGGCAGCCGGAGGTCTTCCGTGACCCGGACCACTACGACCCGTCCCGGTACGGACCGGGACGCGAGGAACACGCCTGCCCGTACGCGCTGATCGGGTTCGGCGGCGGCAAGCACCGCTGCGTGGGCATGGCGTTCGCCTACCAGCAAGTGAAGATCATCTGGAGTGTGCTGCTGCGGCGGTTCGACCTCGAACTCGCCACCGGCCCGCACGTCCCCGACTACTCCACCCTCGTCCCCGCGCCACGCGCCCCCTGCCGGGTCCGCTACCGCCGGCGCTGCGCGCCGCTCGTGTCCGTACGACTCACGGAGGCCGACCGGTGAACACCCCCGCCGCTCGCCCGCCCGCCGGACCGCCCGACTTCACCACGGCGCGCCACAAGCGCCAGAGGGCGCGGGCCGCGGGCATGGACCCCGACTACTGGTACCCGGTCGAGTACGACAGGGCGGTAGCCCGCGGGCAGGTCGTGGAGACCCGCTTCTGGGGCCGGTCCATCGCCGTCTACCGGGGGCACGACGGCGTCCTGCGGGCCTTGGAGAACCGCTGTGCCCACCGCCAGCTCAAACTCTCGGGCGGCGAGGTCGACGGCTGCCACCTCACCTGTACGTACCACGGCTGGACGTACGACGGCGACGGGAAGGTGGTGCACTACGCCCACGACCTGTTCGGCCGGGCGGAGCCGGAGGTGCGGATCACCGGCTACCCGGTCACCACCCGCCACGGCCTGATCTGGATCTTTCCGGGTGACCCGGCGCGCGCGCGGGACCGCGCCATCCCGGACATCCCCGAGCTGGACGGGCCGAAGCCATGGGCGCGGATCGACGCCGACTACACCTGGCGCGCCCACCACTCGATGATCATCGACAACGTCAGCGACTTCACCCACGCCTACCTGCACCGCAAGTACCGCCCGTTCTGGGACGCACGGCTGACCCACTGCGAGGCGGTGGGCGACAGCGTCCGGCTCACCTACCGCACCAAGATCGGTGGCGGGCGCGTGACGGGGCGGTTCGTGGACCGCGAGCGGGTCGACACCACCTCCATCGACCTCGCCTTCGACTACCCGTACCAGCGTTCCGACACCGGCGGGTCCATCAAGCACTGGTGCTTCGTCCTGCCGATGGACCGCACGACCACCCGTGTGTTCTTCGTCTTCTACTTCGACTCCCTCACCGTCCCGGGAACCCGGCTGCGCGTTCCCCGCCCCCTCATGGGTCCCCTGATGAAGGCCGCCGGCGCGCTCGCGGTCCGACCGCTGCTGCGCGAGGACGGAGACGCCGTCGAGGCCGAACAGCGGGGCTACGAGGAGAACTTCACTTCACCCGTCGTCGAACTGAACCCGGCCGTCCACCTCTTCCAGGACCTCACCGTCCGCAAATGGCAGGACCACCTTGACCGAGAACGTGAAGCCGCCGAGCGCCGCACCGCACGCCGCCGTCCCCCACGCCGCCCCGGCGCCCCCGCTCCCCACGCCACGGACGGCGCACCGGCGCGCGACTGACCGGCTGCTCGCCCAGCAGCGCCCCGACGGCTGCTGGGAAGGGGAGATGGTGTGGAACACCATGATCCTGTCCCAGTACGTCATCGTGGCCCACATCGTCGGCAGGCCGACGGACCCGCGGGAGCGGGAGGCGATGGTCCAGCACTACCGCACGACCGTGACGGCGGACGGAGGGTGGGGGCTGCACCCGGAGTCGGCAACCTCCATGTACTGCACCGTGCTCGCCCATGTGGCGCTGCGGCTGCTCGGGGAGGACCCGGACGGGGAGTTGTGCCGACGGGCGGTGTCCTGGATGCGCGCCCAGCCGGGCGGTGTCCCCTCGGTTCCCGGCTGGGGGAAGTTCTGGCTGGCACTGGTGGGGCTGTACGACTACCGGGACGTCGCCCCCGCCCCGCCGGAAATCTTCCTCCTGCCGCGCCGGGCCCCGGTCCACCCGGACCGGCTCTACTGCCACACCCGTGCCATCTACCAGGCCATGGCGTACTTGTACGGCTGCCGCTACCGGGCCGGCCTGGGACCACTCGGCGGGGAGCTGCGCGCCGAACTGTTCGGCGAGCCGGACGCGCCGCCCCGCGCGGGGGGCTCAGGTCCCTCCGGCCACGGTGCGCTGCCGCGCGGGCGGCGCGCGTCCGGACCGGACGTCCACGTCCCGCCCGGTCGGCTGCTGCGCGCGGTGTACGCGCTGGCCCGCGGGTACGAGCGCCGCCCGGCGCGCCGGGTCCGGGACCGCGCGCTGGAGCGCTGCCGCCTGCGGGTCGTGCACGAACAGCGGGTCACGGCCGGGCTCGGCATCTCCCCGGTGAGCGCGCTGCTCAACGTCCTCGTGCTGCACCACAGCCGGCCGGGCTCCGGTGCGGCCGACGAGGCCCTCGCCGCTCTGGCGTACTGGCGCTGGGAGGACCACGACGGCATCCGGTACGCCGGGGCCCGCTCGCACACCTGGGACACCGCCTTCGCCGTGGAGGCCCTGCTCGCCGACGGGACGGCCACCGGGGCCACCGGCCGGGCCCTGGACCGGGCGACCGCGTTCCTGCGCGGCGCGCAGGTCTCGCGGGAGGTCCCCGACCCCGCGGTGACCGGCCGCTCTCCCGCCCTGGGCGGCTGGTGCTTCTCGGAGGGCGGGCACCGCTGGCCCGTCAGCGACTGTACGGCGGAGGCCGTCGCCGCCCTCCTGCACGTGCGCGGCCGACTGCCCCGGGAAGCCTGGATCACCCCTGGCCGGGTGGGTGAGGCCGCGCTGTTCCTCCTGGACCGGCAGAACCGGGACGGGGGCTTCGGCACGTACGAGAGACGGCGCGGCCCGCGGTGGCTGGAGGCGCTCAATCCGGCGGAGATGTTCAGCGACTGCGTCGTCGAGGGGTCCTACGTGGAGTGCACCGGCTCCGCGCTGGTCGCTCTCGCATCGCTGCCGCCCGGTGTTCCCGGGCTGTCCCCTGCCGCTGTCGCCCGGGCGCGGAAGCGGGCGGTCGCCTTCCTCCTCCGCGGCCAGGACGGGGACGGTTCCTGGCCCGCCGCCTGGGGTGTCAACCGGATCTACGGCACATGGTTCGCCGTGCGCGGTCTCCGCGCGGCCGGCCTGCCCGCCGCTCATCCGGCGCTGCGCCGCGCCGCCGACTGGCTGCGGGCGGTGCAGCGTGCGGACGGCGGCTGGGGGGAGCACCACCGCGGCTGCACCGAGAACCGGTACGTGGAGCACCGGGTCAGCCAGCCGGTGTCCACGGCATGGGCGCTGCTCGCACTCATGGAGGTCGCGCGGCAGGACGACCCGGCGGTCGAGGCGGGCGTCCGGTGGCTGTGCGCGCGGCAGGAGCCCGACGGCACGTGGGTCTCCTCGTCGGTCAACGGGGTGTTCTTCGGCACCGCGATGCTCGACTACCGCCTGTACGTCTCGTACTTCCCGGCCTGGGCGCTGGGCCGGTGGCTCCGGGCGGCGGACGCGGGTTCGGGTGGGCCGGGGTCTCAGTAGACGCGGGGGATGATCCGCCAGCGCACCTTCTGGCAGTACTCCTCGTAGGCGGCCCCGTACTTCTCCCGGCAGCGGCGTTCGTCGCGTCCGCAGCGGTCGAGGAGAAGCACCGCGAGGTAGACGAGGTAGAAGTACGGGAGGGCGTGTCCGTGCCCGACGGGGAGCGTCCAGGCGAGGGCGACCAGGAACTCCGGCAGGTAGTGGAAATGGCGCGCCAGGCCCCACCAGCCGGAATACAGCAGAAGGGACCGGTGGGTCTCGCCGTCGCCCGTGGTGAAGCGGGCGTGGATCAGCTTCGGCGGGCTGCCCCACACGCGGGTCTCGCCGTGCGTGCGGCGGACGCGCTGTTTCTGTTCGTCGGCCGAGTAGTTGAGGGCCAGAGCCGTGAGCCCGAGCAGCAGCAGGGCGGCTGAGGCCGTCCAGGACAACTGGCGGGGATGCGTGACGAGGTAGTGGCCGGCGAGCGTGTAGACACCCGGCAACCAGACGGTCACGCCCCAGCACAGGTAGTACCCGAACCGGTCGTGCATGATGTCGAGGGTCGCGCAGTACCCGTCCTCCCAGTAGAAGAACTTGAGGATGTAGGCGAGTTGCAGGAAGGCCGAGACCGCCATGGCGGAGGAGACGGATCCTGTCCGCTCGTACTGGGCGGCGCCGAACGAGACCGTGAGCAGGCTCCACGACATCATGCCGACCCGGCAGTTGAAGAGCTGCTTCAGGTCCAGTCCCCGGACCGACGGGTGGAGTTCCGTACCCCAGAAGTAGTCGAGGACCGGATGTCCGGTGGAACCCGCGTCGGGTCCGGACGGCCGGCGCAACCCTCTGTAGTACAGGACCAGGCACAGCCCGAAACAGAGCAGACACGCGGTGATCAGCAGGGAGCCGAACCGGTCGTAGAGGATTCCGGCGGGGAACAGCCGGAGACCGGCGGACGCGCCGAGGAAGACGGCATGGGTGACGAGGAGCGCACCGATTCCATTGGCCCGGTATACCGGGCGCACACCGGCCGGGGTGACCGGCCCGCGGTGGACGCGCCCCGGCAAAAGCTTCAGCAGTACCGCCTGGAAGAGCACGAAACCGCAGATCATCAAGGCGGCGGACAGGCTGGGCGCCGGCAGGTGGCGCAGTACCCGGGCGAATCCGGCCGGGGTCACGAGGGCCGCCAGTGAACCGTCCAGCCACACCCCGCATCCCCACAGCAGCAACACGACGGACGGTGTGACGGCGATCAGCACCAGCGGGAAGAGAAAACACCGCAGGAAAACCGTGGAACCACGGACACGTGAACGGGATTTCGGCAGGTCCGGTGTTACTCCATGCCGGTCCAGCCGCACTTCGTCATTGACCATGAATGGAATCTAGAGCAGCCCGTGACTAGCCTTTCCCGTGGCACGCGGGTCCATTCCGGCGCCGCTCATGTTCAGTACCGGACGAGGAAGGCGTAATGGTGCACAGACCCGTACGTGTGGCCGTGGTGGGTGCCGGAATGGCCGGTCTCGGCGCGGCGTGGGCCCTGAGCAGGAATGCCGACCGCTTCGATGTCCAGGTGTTCGAGGAGAAGCAGCGGATCGGCGGGAATGCCGCCACCGTGGACATGCCCCAGGCGTCCGGGGGGACTGTCCCCGTCGACATCTCGGTGACGGCTTTCATCCCTTCCGTATATCAGAATTTCGTCGCCCTGCTGCGGCACTGCGACATCACACCCGTCGAGACCCGCTTCTCCTACGCCGTGCATTACCGGGACGGTGTCCACGCCCATGATTTCGACGGTTCGCTGAAGCGGCGGTACCGCGAGGATCTGAGGAAATTCCGGCGCATGCTGCGGACGCTCAGGACGTTCGGCGTCTTCGGCAACCGTCCGTCCCGGCCGGCCGTCACCGCCAACCCCTTCAACTTCGTCAGCATGCGGCAGGCGCTGGACTGGTGGGGCATCTCCACCGGGTTCCGGTACGCGATCCTCAAGCCGATGTTCATCAACTTCGTCCTTGCCACCGACATCTTCTCCATGCCGGCCGCCATGTTCGCCCGCTACCTGGACTTCTTCGACGTGGAGAGGTCCACCCCCATGACGACCTGGCCGGGCGGCACCCGGGAGATCTACCGGCGGATGACGGCGGATTTCGCCGACCGCATCCATACCGGCCGCCCGGTGGCCGAGGTCCGTCGCGACGCGCGGGGGGCGACCGTACGGGACGCCACCGGCCGCGAGGAACGGTTCGACGCCGTGATCATGGCCTGCAACGCCAATCAGGCGCTGCCCCTGCTGGACCGTCCCTCCGCCCTGGAACGCCGCCTGCTGGGTGCCGTTCGCTACAACAGCGAGCTGCACCATCACGCCGTCGTGCACTACGACCCCTCCGTGCTGCCCGAGGACGACACCGACGTCCTGCGCACCCGCAGCACCTTCGTCCGGCAGTACGGAAGTCGGCCGGACAACTACGAGATCACCTACCTGATGCACAATCAGCAACCGTGGGCCCGGGACTCCGACCGCCCCCTGCTGGTGACGTACAACCCGGAAAGGCCGGTGCGTGCGGACGCCGTCGTCGCCCGGGAGTGGTTCCAGCACGTCGTTCACGACCTGCGGCACGTGCTGGTCCTCCAGCCGCTGCTGCCCCGGCTCCAGGGCCGTGACCACACCTGGTACTGCGGGGCCCACACCTGCATCAACAGCCAGGAGCATGCCCTGATCTCGGGGCTGAGCGTGGCCCGTCAGCTCGGCGCCGACTACCCCTTCGCAGACGATCCGCAGGCCGGGGTCTGGTTCGACTTCTACGGCCGCATGGTGGTGGGCCGTGCCTTCCGCGGCGCCTGAGGCGGCGAGCGGGAACGCGCGGCCGGTGGTAGCCGTGCTGCCGGGCTACTCCCCACGGAGGGCGGAGGCGGCGAGGGCCGGCATGCCGGGCCACGGAGTCGGTGTGCGGTGCCTGTGGGCGGTCGTCCAGACGGGGGAGCGCAGGCGTACGGCGAGCGGCTCGGGCGCACGCGGAACCGTCGCCGGGTCATGTCTCCCGAGGCCGTGACGCGCCGGCCGGGGCGGGGTGCGGGGCGCGGGGTGCGGGGGTGTCCGGCGGTGGCGGGTTGCGGAGGCTCTCCGCCGCGTCCGACACACGGCGCAGCAGGTCGAGGAGGACCGTCTGCTCGTCCGGGGCCAGGGGGGCGAGGAACACCTGGTTCATCCGGGCGGTGCGGACGGCCAGCCGCTTGTGCACGCGCAGGCCCTCGGCGGTGACGCGCAGCACGGAGCGGCGCCCGTCGTGCGGGTCGCGCACCTTGTCGACGAGTTCGCGGTCTGCCAGCCGACGGGCCACCTCGGCGATGGTGGAGCGGTCGAGCCCGACGCGCTCGCCGACCGTGCGCTGGTCCAGGGCGTCCTCCCCGACCAGGGTGTTGAGCACGGCGAACTGGGGGGAGGTGACCTCCTCCGAGACCATCGTGGTCCACAGCAGTGTGTGCGCCTGTTGCAGACGCCTGGCCAGGTGGCCCGGGTGGCTGCCGAGGTCGAGTGCGGGCACGGGGCACTCCTCTCTCCCCAGGGGTCGTGAGCCGGGTCAGTGTCTCACGGGAATGTAGCCGCACTGAGGGTCTTGACCGGCGCTGGTCCCGCTGTCAGGCTGCTGACCGACGACAGATGCTCAGTGTACTGAGTAATTGCCGACCGGGAGGAAGCGGCGGATGGACAAGGTGGTGGCCACAGCCGCGCAGGCCGTGGCCGATGTGTACGACGGGGCGTCGTTCGCCGTCGGCGGCTTCGGCCTCAGCGGCGTACCGAACGTGCTCGTCCAGGCCGTGCACGCGACCGGGATCACCGGCATCGGCGTGGTGTCCAACAACTGCGGCGCCATGGACTCCGGCCTCGCGGTCCTGCTCGCCGCCGGGCGCATCGCCCGCGTCACCGGCTCGTACATCGGCGCCAACAAGGAGTTCGCCCGCCAGTACCTCGCCGGCGAACTGGAGGTCGAGCTCATCCCGCAGGGCACCCTCGCCGAACGGCTGCGGGCCGGCGGCGCGGGCATCCCCGCCTTCTACACCCCCGCCGGCGTCGGCACCCAGGTCGCCGACGGCGGCCTGCCCTGGCGGTACGACGGGAACGGCGGCGTGGCGCTCGCCTCCCCGCCCAAGGAGGTCCGGGAGTTCGACGGTGTGCCGTACGTCCTCGAACGCGGCATCCGCACCGACTTCGCACTGGTCCGCGCGGCCAGGGGCGACCGCCACGGCAACCTGGTCTTCGCCAAGTCCGCCCGCAACTTCAACCCCCTCGCGGCCATGGCCGGCCGGATCACCGTCGCCGAGGTCGAGGAGCTGGTCGAACCCGGCGGGATCGACCCGGACCACGTCCACCTGCCCGGCGTCTTCGTCCAGCGCGTCGTGGCCCTCACCCCCGAGCAGGCCGCCGACAAGAAGATCGAGAACCGTACGACCCGGAGCCGTACGACCCGGAAGGCGGGCGCCTGATGGCCTGGACACGCGACGAGATGGCCGCCCGCGCCGCCGCCGAACTGCGCGACGGCGAGTACGTCAACCTCGGCATCGGCCTGCCCACCCTCATCCCCGGACACCTCCCCGACGGGGTCCACGTCGTCCTCGAATCCGAGAACGGCATCCTCGGCACCGGCCCCTACCCGTACGAGGACGAGGTCGACCCCGACCTCGTCAACGCGGGCAAGGAGACCGTCACCGTCCTGCCCGGCGCCTCCTACTTCGACTCGGCACTCTCCTTCGGGATGATCCGCGGCGGTCACATCGACGTCGCCGTCCTGGGCGCCATGCAGGTCTCGACCACCGGCGACCTCGCCAACTGGGCCGTCCCCGGCAAGCTCGTCACCGGCATCGGGGGCGCCATGGACCTCGTGCACGGCGCCCGCCGCGTCATCGTCACCATGACCCACACCGCGAAGGACGGCAGCCCCAAGATCGTCGAGGAGTGCACCCTGCCCCTCACCGGCCGCGCCTGCGTCCACCGGATCATCACGGACCTGGGGGTCCTGGACGTCACCGGTGACGGCCTGGTCCTGGCCGAGACCGCCCCCGGCGTCACCCCCGACGAGATCCGGCGGGCGACCGCCGCCCCCGTCCGCACGGCCCGCTAGGCCGGAAGGAGCCCACCACCATGGCACTCACCCAGGCCGAGATGGACCGCCGGATCGTCCGGCAGCGCGACGCGTACGAAAAGGCCGTCGCCGACGGCGCCCCGCGCTCCGACCACCCGGCCCGCGACTACCCGCCGTACCGCTCCAGCCTGCTGCGCCACCCGCACCAGCCGCTCGCCACCATCGCCACCGCCCGCGACCCGGAGGCGGTCGAACTGGCCTCGCCCGTCTTCGGCGGCACCGACGTCACCGAGCTCGACAACGACCTCACCCGGCAGCACGCGGGTGAGCCGCTCGGTGAGCGCATCACCGTCACCGGGCGCGTCCTCGACCGCGACGGCCGTCCCGTACGCGGCCAGCTCGTCGAACTGTGGCAGGCCAACGCCTCCGGACGGTACGCCCACCAGCGCGACCAGCACCCCGCACCGCTCGACCCCCACTTCACCGGCGTCGGCCGCACCCTCACCGACGACGACGGCGGCTACACCTTCACGACCGTCAAGCCCGGCGCCTACCCCTGGCGCAACCACACCAACGCCTGGCGCCCCGCCCACATCCACTTCTCGCTCTTCGGCTCCGCGTTCACCCAGCGCCTCGTCACGCAGATGTACTTCCCCGGCGACCCGCTCTTCCCCCACGACCCGATCCTCCAGTCCGTCACCGACGCCGCCGCGCGGCAGCGGCTCGTCGCGACGTACGACCACAGCCTGTCGCAGCCCGAATGGGCCCTCGGCTACCGCTGGGACATCGTCCTCGACGGCCCCGCCGCCACCTGGACGGAGGAAGGCCGTTGAACACCCTGAGGCCCACCCCCTCGCACACCGTCGGCCCCTTCTACGGGTACGCCCTCCCCTTCCCCGGCGGGGGCGACGTCGCGCCGGCCGGCCACCCGGACACGATCACGGTCCACGGCCGGGTCCTCGACGGCGAGGGCGCCCCCGTGCCCGACGCACTGGTCGAGGTCTGGGGCCCCGGCCCGGACGGTGAACTGCCGCGCACCGGCGGCTCGATGCGCCGCGACCCGGTGACCGGCGGGCACCTCGGCCGCAACGGGACCGACTTCACCGGCTTCGGCCGCGTACCGACCGACGCCGACGGGCACTGGGCGGTACGCACCCTCCGCCCCGGCGCGCGCGGCGACAACGCGCCGTACCTGAGCGTCTGCCTCTTCGCCCGGGGCCTGACCCACCACCTGTTCACGCGTGTCCACCTGCCGGAGAACACGGACGCCCTGGCCGCCGACCCGCTCCTCGCCTCCCTCGACCCCGCGCGCCGCGCGACGCTCGTCGCCCAGGCCGGACCACGCGGCACGTACCGGTTCGACATCCGGTTGCAGGGCGAGGGGGAGACCGTCTTCCTGGAGTTCACATGACGTACGACGACGGGCTCCTGGCCCCCGGACGGGCGGGGACACCGGCCGAGGAGACCACCTCCGACAGGGCCTTCCTGCGGGCGATGCTCGACGCCGAGGCCGCCCTCGCCCGCGTCCAGGCGCCGCCGGAGGCCGCCCGGGCGATCACGGACGCCTGCGCGGGCCACTTCGACGCCCGGGACCTGGCACTGCGGGCCCGCTCCGGGGGGAACCCGGTGATCCCGCTGGTCGCGGACCTGACCGCCGCCGTACCGGAGCACGCCCGGCCGTACGTGCACCGCGGCGCCACCAGCCAGGACATCCTCGACACGGCCGCCATGCTCGTCGCCGCCCGCACCCTCGCCCCGGTCCTGGCGGACCTGGAACGCGCCGCCGGGGCCCTGCGGGCGCTCGCCGCCGAGCACCGCGACACCGTGATGCCCGGACGCACCCTCACCCAGCACGCCGTGCCCACCACCTTCGGCCTCAAGGCGGCCGGCTGGCGGAGCATGCTGCTGGACGCCCGCGACCGCGTCGCGGCCGTCCGCGGCCGGCTGCCCGCCCAACTCGGCGGCGCGGCCGGCACGCTGGCGGCCTTCACGGCACACGGCTGCGACGACGCGCCCGCGCTCGTCGCCGCCTACGCGCGCGAGGTCGGCCTCGCCGAGCCCCTGCTGCCCTGGCACACGCTCCGTACCCCGGTGGCCGACCTGGCGGGCGCCCTCGCCCTCACCGCCGGGGCGCTGGGCAAGACGGCGGCCGACGTGCTGGTCCTGTCCCGTACCGAGATCGGCGAGGTGAGCGAGGGCGACGGCGGCGGGTCGTCCGCCATGCCGCACAAGGCCAACCCCGTGCGCGCCACCCTCGTCGCGGCCGCCGCCCGCCGCGCGCCCGCCCACGCGGCCGTGCTGTACGGCTCGCTCGTCGCCGAGGACGAGCGGCCCGCCGGGGCCTGGCACGCCGAATGGGAGCCGCTGCGGGACCTGCTGCGGCTCGTCGGCGGCGCCGCCCACGACACCGCGCGCCTCGCCGAGGGACTGCGCGTGCACCCCGCGCGGATGCGCGCCGACCTGGACCTCACCGACGGACTGATCGTCTCCGAACGGCTCCGGGCCCACGTCCCGAAGGACCGCCTGACGCAGGCGGCCCAGGAGGTCCGTACGACGGGCAGACCCCTCGCCGAGGTCCTCGGCATCGCGCCCGGACTGACCGATCCCACCCACTACACCGGCGCGGCGGCGCGGCTCACCGACCGTGCACTGGAACGCCGATGAACCTGCTCCACCATGTCGCCGAGGGCCCTGCCACCGCGCCCCCCGTCCTCCTCGGGCCCTCCCTCGGCACCTCCACCGCGCTGTGGGACGACGTCGCCCCCGGCCTGCCGTACCGGTGCGTCCGATGGGACCTGCCCGGCCACGGATCCGCCCCGGCCGGCCTGGTCGCCCCCGGGGCCACCGTCGCGGACCTCGCCGCCCATGTCCTGCGTCTCGCCGACGCGCTGGATCTGGAGCGGTTCCACTACGCGGGCGTGTCGCTGGGGGGCGCCGTGGGGCTGTGGCTCGCCGTCCACCACCCCGAGCGGCTGCACCGGCTGGCCGTCGTCTGCTCCTCCGCCCACTTCGGCGCCCCCGGCCCCTGGCGCGAACGGGCCGCCCTGGTACGCCGCGAGGGCACCGCGCCCCTCGCCGCGACGGCACCCGCGCGCTGGTTCACCCCCGGGTTCACCGCCCCCCGCCTGGTCGAGGACCTGCGCCGGGCCGACCCGGCGGCGTACGCCGCGTGCTGCGACGCCCTCGCCGCGTACGACCTGCGCCCCGACCTGCCGGCGGTCACGGTTCCCACCCTGGTGGTGGCCGGCCTCCAGGACCCGGCGACGCCGCCCGCCCACGCCCGAGAGCTCGCCGACGCGATCCCGGGCGCGGTCCTCACCGAGCTCCCGGACGCCTCGCACCTGGCCCCCGCGGAACAGCCCGCCGCCGTCCTGGCCGCACTCCGCGAGCACTTCGGCGCGGCGTGACCGGACTTGGCGGCGGCCACCGCCGCGGGTCCCGCCCGTGACGCGATCAGCGCCGTCCCGCTCCCGACCCCCGCCCCTCGTGCGCCGAGGCGTCCCGGGGCCCGGCGGGTCCTGGCGGAACGGGGCCCGGCGGACGGGGCCGCGACCGGACGGTCCGGAGTCCCCGGCCGGCCGCGCCACCGCGGGCCGGTCGCCCGCGCCCGGGGTCCACGCACCGGGCCGCGAGCCGCCTGCGCGTCGCGTCCTAGTCGTCGCCGGGTGCCGTCCCGGCGGCGGCCAGCGCCTTGGCCACCTGGGTCTCGGTGGCCGCCTTGGTGATGCCGAGGCCGGTGAGGAGCCCCTGGCCGTCCTCGAACTCCAGCAGGGCGAGCAGGAGGTGCTCCGTCCCGACGTGGCGGTGGCCCAGGCGCAGGGCCTCGCGGAAGGTCAGCTCCAGGACCTTCTTCGACCGGGCGTCGAAGGGGACCAGGTCGGGGGCGGCGTCCGCCTTCGGCGGCAGGGCGGCGGCGGCTTCCTGCCGGACCGTGTCCAGGAGGGCTCCCTGCGCGACGACCGCCTTGGCCGCCATCCCCTCCGGCTCGTGCAGCAGCCCCAGCACCAGGTGCTCGGGGTGGATCTCGTCGTTGCCCGCCGCGCGTGCCTCGTTCTGCGCGGCCATCACGACGTTGCGGGCACGCGGGGTGAAGCGGCCGAACCCCTGGGAGGGGTCGAGGTCCGAGGACTCGCCGGCCTTCGGTACGAAGCGCTTCTGGGCGGCCTGCCTGGTCACGCCCATGCTCCTGCCGATGTCCGTCCAGGAAGCGCCCGAGCGCCTGGCCTGGTCGACGAAGTGGCCGATCAGGTGGTCGGCCACCTCGCCGAGGTGGTCCGCGGCGAGCACCGCGTCGGAGAGCTGGTCGAGCGCGTCGGTGTGGACTTGCTTGATGGCCTCGATCAGGTCGTCGAGGCGGACGGGGGGCGTCATTCCGACTGGTTTCGTCATGCGTCAACCGTAAGTTGACATCCGAGTGGCGTCAACCCGAAGTTGACATATCACCGGCCCCTCTCGTGTTCGTAACTCCGAACATTGATCGGCTCGTTGGAGATTGTCTGCGCAAGTCATTGACGCCAACGGCGTTCGAATCTACGGTCCCGTTCGAAGTTACGAGCGTCATTCGAAATCCCGAACGAGAGTGATACAGGGGGTGGGGATGGGACTTCCTTCCCTGAGCCGCAGACAGGTGCTCGCCGCGACGGGCGGCGTGCTGGCGGCCGGCTGCGCCGCGCCACAGACCGTCGGAGAGGGGCGTACCAGGCTCCGCTACTGGCACCTCTTCGGAGGCGGCGACGGCATCAACATGCAGACGATGCTGGACGCCTTCCGGGCCCGGCACCCGCACATCGCCGTCGAGGCCGCCACCTTCCAGTGGGGAGCCCCGTACTACACCAAGCTCGGCATGGCCGGAGCCGGCGGCCGGGCACCCGAGGTGGCCGTACTCCACCTCGCCCGGCTCGCCGGATTCGCCCCCGGCCGGCTGCTCGACCCCTTCGACCTCGACCTGCTCGCCCAGCACGGCGTCCACGCCGACGACTTCCCCGACGGCATCTGGCGGCGCGGCGCCGTGGACGGAACGCAGTACGCCATCCCGCTCGACACCCACCCCATGGTGCTGTTCCACAACACCGAGATCTGTCGGCGGGCCGGACTGCTCGACGCCGACGGGAAGCTCCGCCCCATCAAGGGGGCCGACCGGTTCACCGCGGCCCTCCGCGCCGTCACCGAGGTCACCGGCCGGCCCGCCCTCGTCACCGAGACCCTCGGCGCCGACTGCATCGGCCCCTGGCGGCTGTTCTCCACCCTCTACTCCCAACTCGGCGGCGCCGTCCTGTCACCCGACGGCACGAGCCTCGCCATCGACGACACCAAGGCGCTCACCGCGCTCGAGTACATGCGCATGCTCGTCGCGGAGGGCCTCGCCGTCCGGCGCGTCGACTACGTCGGAGCCATCGGCGTCTTCAACAACGGGAGGACCGGCTTCTACCTCAACGGCGAATGGGAGATCAGCTCCTTCCTCACCACCGGACTGCCGTTCTCCGTGACCCGGGTGCCGAACCTCTTCGGCCGCCCCACCGCCCAGGCCGACTGCCACGCCTTCGTCCTGCCGCACCAGAACGGCAGAGGGGGAGCCACCAACGAGGCCGCGCACGCCTTCGTCGCCTGGATGCTCAAGAACACCGTCGAGTGGGCGAAGGGCGGCCACGTACCCGCCTATCTCCCCACCCTGGCGAAGCCCGAGTACCTGAAGCTCACCCCGCAGTCCGCCTACCGTTCGGTCGTCGACGACGTGGCGCTCGACGAGCCCGCCTGGTTCGCCGGCTCCGCCTCCGTCATGTGGATCGAACTGGGCGCCGTCTTCTCCGGCGTCCTCACCGGCTCCCGCACCCCCCGGAACGCCCTCGCCGAGGCCAAGGCCCGGCTGCGCACCCTGCTCGAAACGCCCAACCCCTTCGGAGGAGCCGCGTGAGCCACGTACCTCCGCCAGTACGGCGCCACTGGAGCGAACACGGGCTCGTCTTCATCGCCCCCTTCCTCCTCGTCTACGGACTCTTCCTCCTCTGGCCGCTGCTCTCCGGCATCGGCATGAGCATGAGCAGCGACAACATCGCCGGCATCGGCGGCGACTTCATCGGCCTCGACAACTACGCCGAGGCACTCCAGGACCCGAACGTCTGGTCCTCCCTGTGGAACACCGTCTGGTTCACGGTCCTGTCGACCGTCCCCCTGGTCCTCACCGGCCTGGGCCTCGCCCTGCTCGCCCACCACCTGCGCTTCGCGCAGTGGCTCTGGCGCCTCTCCTGGTTCGCGCCGTTCCTGCTGCCCTCCGGCGTGGTGGGCCTGCTGTTCCTGTGGGTGATCTACCCGGCCGACTTCGGCTTCGCCGACCAGGCGCTCGCCGCCGTCGGCCTGCACCCCGGCATCGGCTGGCTCACCGACGAGCGGTACGCGATGCTCTCCATCGTCCTCACCACCGTGTGGTGGACCGTCGGCTTCAACTTCCTGCTCTACCTGGCCGCGCTCCAGGCCATCCCGCAGCACCTGTACGAAGCCGCCGCACTCGACGGCGCGGGCCCCTGGCGCCGGCTGCGCCACATCACCCTGCCCATGCTGCGCACCACCACGGGCGTCGTCGTCGTCCTCCAGGTCCTGGCCTCGCTGAAGATCTTCGACCAGGTCTACATCATGACCGGCGGCGGCCCCGACGACGCGACGCGGCCGATCCTCCAGTACGTCTTCCAGGCCGGCTTCACCGGCTACCGGATCGGATACGCGTCGGCCGTCTCCTACGTCTTCTTCGCCCTGATCCTGCTCGTCTCCCTGGTGCAGCTGCGCCTGTCCCGCCGTACGCGTGAGGAGAACGCCCGATGAGACCCCGCTGGACGCCCGGCCGGGCGGCGATGCTGCTCGCCGCGCTCGCCCTGGTGGTGGTCTGGGTGCTGCCGCTCGCCTGGGCCGTGGCCACCTCCCTGAAGCCGGAGAGCGAGACGACGAAGACGCCCCTGGAGTGGTTCGGCTCGACGCTCACCCTCGACGCCTACCGGCAGGTGTGGGCGTCCGGCGACCTCCCCCAGTGGATGGTCAACTCCGCCTACATCTCCGTCATGACGACCCTGCTCACCGTCGTCCTGTGCGCGATGGCCGCCTACGGCTTCTCCCGCACCGCCTTCCGCGGCCGTCGGACCCTGTACGGGATCGTCCTCGCCGGCATCATGGTGCCGCCGCAGGTGCTGATCGCCCCCCTGTTCGCGGAGATGGTCCAGCTCGGGCTCGTCGACACCTACTGGGGCGTCATCCTGCCGCAGGTCGCCGTACCCGCGATGGTGTTCATCCTGGTCAAGTTCTTCGACGGCGTGCCGCGCGAACTGGAGGAGGCCGCCTTCGTGGACGGCGCCGGGCGCTGGCGGGTCTTCTGGACGATCGTGATGCCGCTGTCGCGGCCGGTCCTCGCCGCGGTCGCGATCTTCACCTTCATCTCCACCTGGAACAACTTCCTCTGGCCGTTCCTGGTCACCACCGACCCCAACGGCATGACCCTCCCCGTCGGGCTCGTCAGCGTCCAGTCGTCCTACGGCCTGCGGTACGCCCAGATGATGGCCTCCGTGGTCATCGCGGGACTTCCGCTCCTGATCGTCTTCGCGCTCTTCCAGCGCCAGATCGTCCGAGGCGTCGCCCACACCGGCCTGGCCGGCCAGTAGCGGGCGCCGCCCATGGCGGCGGACCGCCGCACACGCCCCGACAATCCCGCCGCCGCCCCTGCGCCGGCGCCTCCACGCACCGACCCCGGAAAGGAACCCCATGACCGCCCCCACGGGCCCCGCCGCCCGCTTCGCCCTCGACCCCGCCTTCGCCGTCGGCGAGGTCGACCCCCGCCTCTTCGGCTCGTTCGTCGAACACCTCGGCCGCTGTGTCTACACCGGCATCCACGAGCCGGGCCATCCCACCGCCGACGAGGCCGGGCTGCGTACCGACGTACTCGCCCTCATCCGCGAACTCGGCGTCACCACCATCCGCTACCCCGGCGGCAACTTCGTCTCCGGTTACCGGTGGGAGGACGGTGTCGGCCCGGTGGAGCAGCGGCCCCGGCGACTGGACCTCGCCTGGCGCTCCACCGAGACCAACCGCTTCGGGCTCGCCGAGTACATGGCCTTCCTCAAGAAGATCGGGCCGCACGCCGAGCCCATGATGGCAGTCAATCTCGGCACGCGCGGTGTCGCCGAGGCGCTCGACCTCCAGGAGTACGCCAACCACCCCGGTGGCACCGAGCTGTCCGAGCGGCGCGTCGCCCACGGCGACAAGGAGCCGTACGGCATCCGGCTGTGGTGCCTCGGGAACGAGATGGACGGCCCCTGGCAGCTGGGCCACAAGACGGCCCGGGAGTACGGGCGGCTCGCCGCCGAGACGGCGCGCGCCATGCGCCAGATGGACCGGGACGTCGAACTGGTGGCGTGCGGCAGCTCGGGACGCTCCATGGAGACCTTCGCCGAATGGGAGGCGACCGTACTCGCCGAGGCGTACGACGACGTCGACTACATCTCGCTCCACGCCTACTACGAGGAACGGGACGGCGACCGGGACTCCTTCCTCGCCTCCGCCGTCGACATGGAGGCCTTCATCGAGGAGGTCGTCGCCACCTGCGACCACGTCGGCGCGCGGCTGAAGTCCTCGAAGCGGATCAACCTCTCGTTCGACGAGTGGAACGTCTGGTACCTCAGCCGCTACCAGCACCAGGCCGCCACCCAGCCCCTCGACTGGCCGGAGGCCCCGCGCCTGCTGGAGGACAGCTACTCGGTCACCGACGCCGTCGTCTTCGGCTCCCTGCTCATCGCCCTGCTGCGGCACGCCGACCGGGTCACCGTCGCCTGTCTCGCCCAGCTCGTCAACGTCATCGCCCCGATCATGACCGAGCCGGGCGGGCCCGCCTGGCGGCAGACCACCTTCTTCCCGTTCGCCCAGGCCTCCCGCCACGGGCGGGGCCGCGTCCTGGACGTACGGGTCGACTCACCCACGTACACGACGGCCGCGTACGGCGAGGTGCCGCTGCTGCACGCCACGGCGGTACGCGGCGACGACGGCGCCGTCACCGTGTTCGCCGTCAACCGGGACCGCCACGCGCCCCTCCCGCTCGAAGTGTCCCTGCGCGGGCTGGACCTGACCCGCGTCGTGGAGCACTCCGCGCTCGCCGACGCCGACCCCGACGCCCGCAACACCCTCGACGACCCGGAGCGCGTCACCCCGCACGCCGTGCCGACGACCACCCTGACGGACGGCGTCCTGCGCGCCGTACTGGAGCCGATGTCGTGGAACGTCATCCGGCTCGGAGCGGCGGGGGAGGGGCCCCGGCCATCGGATGGCCGGAAGTAGCCGACGCGACACGTTGACGCGTACACCACTTCGATTCTACGTTCCGTTCAGAGTTGTGACCGAGGTCCGTCAACTCGTGCGCACGACCTGAGAGCCCCCACTCCTGGTCGAAACTCCGAACAACGGTCAGATGGTTGAACAATCCCCATTCACCCTGACACGAAGGGACGCATCCCCATGCGTACCAACCGGTCCCACCTCACCGCCGCCACCACCGCCCTTGCCCCGGCCCTCCCGCGCCCCGCGGGCGCCGCCGAGACCGCGCCCATCGGCTCCGTCGCCGCCCCGGCGACCGCCGGCGCCGGAACGGGGGAGCTGTGAGCCGCACACGCGCCCGTACGGCCCGGCTGTTCGCCCTCCCCGCCGCCGTCCTCCTCGCCCTCACCCCGTCCGCCGCCCACGCCTACCCGGGCCCCGGCCGCGTCACCGGCGACATCGTCGTCCACGACCCGGCCATGCTGCGCACCTCGTCCGGCCAGTACCTGCTGTACTCCACCGGCGACGGCCTCCAACTGCGCACGTCCACCGACCGCGTCCACTTCAGCCGCAACAGCTCCGCGTTCCCCACCCGCCCCACCTGGTGGCGGAACTACAACAGCACCTCGGACGTGTGGGCGCCGGACATCTCGTACCACGGCGGCCGGTACCTGATGTACTACTCCGTCTCGTCGTTCGGCTCCAACACCTCCGCCATCGGCCTGGCGACCTCCACCACCGGGCTGCCGGGCAGCTGGACCGACCGCGGGCCCGTGTACACCTCCACCTCCTCCAGCGACCACAACGCCATCGACCCCAACCTCTTCGTCGACGGCGACGGGAAATGGTGGCTGTCCTTCGGTTCCTGGTGGACCGGCATCAAAATGATCCGGCTGGACCCGGCGACCGGGAAGCGGCACACGGGCGACACCACCCGCCACTCCCTGGCCTCCCGGCCCACCGGAACCAAGGCCGTCGAGGCGCCGTACATCGTCAAGCGGGGCGGGTACTACTACCTCTTCGCGTCGTACGACACCTGCTGCGCGGGCACCAGCTCCACATACAAGATCAAGGTCGGCCGCGCCACCCGCGTCACCGGGCCGTACCACGACAGGAACGGCGTCAGCCTGCTGAACAACGGCGGTACGCCCGTCCTGGAGAGCCACGGCCGCTACATCGGCCCCGGCGGCCAGTCGGTCATGGCGGACGGCGACGGGGACCTGCTCGTCTACCACTACTACGACGGCCAGGACAACGGCACGCCCAAGCTCGGTGTCAACCTCCTCGACTGGAGCAGCGGGTGGCCCGTCGCCTACTGACCGGCGTCCAGCGGCACCAGCTCGCCGCCGACCGGGAGGCCCTCCACCCCCCGGTCGTCGACGACCACCAGCTCGTACGGATGCCGGCGGCCCCGCTGCCACTGCCCGCCGGCCAGCCGCACCGTGGCGATGTGCGGCACGGGGCCGGACGTCCAGTCCAGCGGGCCCGCGACGGTCTCCAGCCGCGTGGCCCCGAGCGCGGCCGCGACCGAGGAGGGGGCCGCCGGGTCGCCGGCCGTGGCCAGGGCGTGCGCGGCCACCTCGACGAGGGCGTACGCGAGCCCCAGCGGCTGGAGCCACTGGTTGCCGGTGCTCCGCTCGTACCCCTCGGCCAGCTCGGCGGCGGTCGTGCCGTCGATGGACGAGCGGTACGGGTGGGCCGGGGTCCAGTACACCAGCGTCGCCACGTTCGTCTGCGGCGCCTCGGCGGCCGGACCGGTGGCGGCAGGGGGATAGGCCAGCCACCGCGAGCAGGTGATCAGCCGGAGCCGCAGCCCCCGTGCGGCGGCCTCCCGGCGGAACACGCCCAGGTCCGCGCCGGTCGCCGCGCTCGTGACGATGTCCACGCCCTCCTGCCGGAACGCCGCCACATGAGCGCCCAGGGCCTCGGCCGGCTCCCGGTACCCGGGCGGGTCCACCAGGCGGTGGCCACGCGCGCGTGCCGCGGGCAGGAAGCCATGCGTCCGGTGGCGCGACCAGTTGCCCTGCGGACCGTCGTTCCACAGGCACCCGACCGTCCGCTCCGTACCGCCGGCGGCCTCCCACAGGTCGGCGAAGGTCTCCGCGATGTCGTCGAGCCCCCAGCAGAAGTGGTACGTCCAGCGCCGCCGCGCGCCGCCGTGGTAGTACACCTGCCAGGGGAAGGTGCTCGACAGGCACGGGACGGCCGCCTCTTCGCAGGCGTCGGCGACCGCGGGCAGCACCTCCGTGCCGGCCAGCGTCAGCACGATCCCCGCGCGCTCCACCTCCACCAGCTCCCGTACGGCCCGCCGCGCGCCCTCGGCGGTGGACCGGCTGTCGCGGCCCACCAGGCGCAGCCGCCCGCGCAGCTTCGGCGCCAGCAGGTCCATCACGTACGCCAGCGGATCCCCCAGCCGCGCCAGCCGGCCCGTGCGCGCGACGACCACGCCCACCGTCGGCACCGCCACGGCGGCCCCGCCCGCGGCCGCCCGGCCCACGGCCGGCGACCCGGGTGCCGGCATCCGTTCCTCTTCGTCGTTCGTCCGATCCATGACCCGCACAACGCCCCGGCGGGACGGATGTCACGCAGGGCCGCCACCACGAGTGGTGTGAATCGATTCATGACAGGGTGGCGGCGACCTCCTACGATGAAGCCTCCGGTCCGGCGGCGGAACGGGTGGCAGAGGACCGAGAGGGGTGCGCGGCGTGGGGCGCATGGTGGGCATCAAGGACGTGGCGCAGCGGGCGGGCGTTTCGGTGGGCACCGTGTCCAACGTCATCAACCGTCCCGAGACGGTCGCCCGGGCCACGCGCGAGCGCGTCCAGGCGGCGATCGAGCTGCTCGGCTACGTCCGCAGCGAGTCGGCGCGCCAGCTGCGCGCCGGCCGCAGCCGGATCATCGCGCTGCTCGTCCTGGACATGGCCAACCCCTTCTTCGTGGACCTCGCCACCGGCGCCGAGCGTGCCGCCCGGGAGGCCGGACTCGGGGTGATGCTCTGCAACAGCGCCCAGGACCCGGCCGAGGAGGCCGAGTACCTGGGCCTCTTCGCCGAGCAGCGGGTCCGCGGGGTGCTCGTGACGCCCGCGGACCCGGAGGGGCACACCCTCAGGGCGTTCGGCCGGCACGGCATCCCGTACGTGTTGGTCGACCGCACCGCCGCCGGGGAGGAGTCGTGCTCCGTCTCGGTGGACGACGTCGAGGGCGGGGCGCTCGCGGTCCGGCACCTGCTGGAGGGCGGGCACCGCGGCCTGGTGTACGTCGGCGGACCGCCGCACCTGCCGCAGGTCCAGGACCGCCGGGAGGGGGCGCTGGGCGCGCTCGCCGAGGCGGGGCTGCCGGCCGGCGCCCTGGTGCGCGTCGACACCGAGCGCCTCGACGTGGCGTCCGGGCGCGACGCGGGTGCCCGGCTGCTGGGCATGTCGCCCCGCCCTACGGCGGTGTTCTGCGCCAACGACCTGCTGGCGCTGGGCGTGTTGCAGACGCTGTTCGCCGCGGGGGTGTCGGTGCCCGGGGACATCGCGCTGGTCGGGTACGACGACATCGAGTTCGCCGCCGCCGCGGCCGTGCCGCTGACCTCGGTGCGCCAGCCCGCGCACCGGATGGGCCGGATGGCCGCCGAACTGCTCATCGAGGAGACCGGCGAGGATGCCGGCCGGCACGAGCACCGGCGCGTGGTGCTCCGGCCCGAACTGGTCGTCCGTGCCTCCAGCATGCCGCCGCGCCACCCCTGACGCGCCCCGCCGCCCCCCGTGGTGGCGTACCGCGCCACCCGCGAACACCGCCCGGCCCCCCGGGGGGCCACCCGCACCTGCCCGCCGTTGCTCCGGCCCGGTGCCGCCCGCGCTCGCCGCGCCCGGCGCTTCCCCCGGGGCGACGGATCTCGTCCGAACCGTTGACGTACCCGGCGGTGGTCCTTACGTTGTCTCGGCAAGCGCTTTCCTAAAACGATTCAAAGCGCGCTGGAGGACGAACTGTGCGTACCAATGGGACTGTTGACCGGCGCGGCCTGCTGAAGGTGGCGGGCGGCTCCATGGCCGCTCTCGGCCTGACGGCGGCGGGCTGCGGCTCCGGAAGCGGCTCGGGCGGCGGCGACGGCACCGTCACGATCAGGTACGCGTGGTGGGGGTCGGACGACCGTGCCAAGCGCATCAACGAGACGATCCGGCTCTTCGAGAAGAAGCACCCGAAAATCAAGGTCAAGACCGACTTCCAGCCCTACCTCGACTTCTGGAAGAAGTTCAACACGCAGGCCTCCGGCGGCAACCCGCCGGACGTGTTCCAGAACGCGATCGGCTTCCTGCGCAAGTACGACGAGAAGAACGTGCTCCTCGACCTCCGGCAGCAGGCCGACGCCGGCAACCTGCGCATGCGCGGCTTCCGCGCCGGCCTGGAGAAGTTCGGCGAGGTCGACGGCAAGCTGCTGGGCGTCCCGGTCGGCTCCAACTCCATGGCGCTCGTCATCGACCGGGCCGTGTTCGCGAAGGCCGGCATCACACCGCGACCCGGCTGGACCTGGGGCGAGTTCAACGCGGCCATGACGAAGATCCGCGACACCCAGGGACGCGCCGGAGACAGCGGCCTGTACGGCGTCATGTACCTGTACGACCTCCATCTGCGCCAGCACGGCAAGGCCTTCTTCACCAAGGACGGACTCGGCTTCACCGAGGCCGATCTCACCGACTGGTGGACCACGGCCCGGGCGGGCGTGCGGTCCGGCATCCACGCGGACCCCAAGAAGGTCGCCCAGATCAAGCCCAAGTCTGCCGTCGCCGGTGAACTCGCCGCGGCCGAGTTCACCTGGGACAACTTCACCATCCGCTACACCTCCGAGGGCAAGAGCCAGTACGGCCTCGCGCCGATCCCCACCACCGACGGCAAGAGGACCGGCCAGTACCTCGGGTCGCTGATGCTGAGCGCCTCCCGGCGCACCAGGCACCCCGAGGAGGTCGCCCGGTTCATCGACTTCATGGTCCACGACCCCGAGGTCGCGAAGATCATGGGCTACGACCGCGGCGTACCGGCCACCACGGCGCAGTACGAGGCGTTCACCCCGACCGACGAGGTCAACAAGCAGATCGCGGCCTACGAGCAGCAGCTCGTCGACACCGGCGTACTGGAGCCCATCACCCCGCACCCGGCCGGTGCCGACGTGGCCGAAGCGGCCTTCCTGCGCGTCGCCGAGGACATGGCCATGGGCAAGCGGTCCGTCGCCGAAGCGGTCGAGCAGTTCTTCACCGAGGCGAAGACGGCCCTGGGGTCCTGATGGGAAGCACCGTGACACAGCACCGCACGGCCTCACCGGGACCCCCCGCGAAGGCCACGGCCGAACCCCCGGCGCCCCCCGTCGCCACCACCGGGCCCCGCACCCGACGGAGCCGGCGCGACAACCTCGCCGGCTACCTCTTCATGTCGCCCTGGATCGCCGGGTTCCTGCTCCTGACGGCAGGCCCGATGGTCGCCTCGCTCTACTTCGCCTTCACCGACTACAACCTCTTCGACGCCCCCCGCTGGATCGGCCTGAAGAACTTCACCGACATGTTCGCCGACCCCCGCTGGCGGACGTCGGTCGAGGTCACGCTCTGGTACGTGGTCATCGGCACCCCGCTCAAGCTCGCCGCCGCGCTCGGCGTGGCGCTGCTGCTCAACCAGAAGCGCCGCGGACAGGCCTTCTACCGGGCCGCGTTCTACGCGCCCTCCCTCATCGGGGCCAGCGTCTCCGTCGCCATCGTCTGGAAGGCGATCTTCTCGGACGACGCCATCGTCGACCGCGCCCAGCGCGCCCTGTTCGGCGTGGACGTCGGCGGCTGGACGGGCGACCCGGACTGGATCCTCTACAGCCTGGTGGCGCTGACCGTCTGGCAGTTCGGCGCCCCCATGGTGATCTTCCTGGCCGGCCTGAAGCAGGTGCCGCGCGAGCTGTACGAGGCGGCCGAGGTCGACGGGGCGGGGCCCTGGCGCCGGTTCTGGAACATCACCCTGCCGATGATCTCGCCGGTGCTCTTCTTCAACGTCCTGCTGGAGACCATCCACTCGTTCCAGATCTTCGGCTCGGCGTACATCCTCGGAGGCCAGGGCGGCACCTGCGGCCCCGCCGACGCGACACTCGTCTACACCTGCTACCTGTACGTCCAGGGCTTCGAGAACAGCCGCATGGGCTTCGCCTCCGCCATGGCCTGGATGCTGCTCCTCGCGGTCGGCCTGGTGACGGCGGTGCTGTTCTGGTCCCAGCGCCGCTGGGTGCACTACGAGGAGGCCGCCCGATGAGCGCCGTGACGTCCCCGCGCCGGCATGCCGGATCGCTCGCCTGGCACCTCGGGTCGCTCGCCGTCCTGGCGGTGGTGCTCTACCCCGTGGTGTGGGTGATCGGCGGCTCGTTCAAACCCAACGACGAGATCGTCGGCAGCCTGGAGCTGTTCCCGGCGAACCCCCTCACCGACAACTACCGGCGCCTCGCCGACGGCATCGCCGACATCCCCGTCTCCACCTTCTTCGGCAACTCCCTCTTCCTGGCCCTCGGTTCGGTCGTCGGCGTGCTGGTCTCCTGCTCGCTCGCCGCCTACGCCTTCGCCCGGATCGGGTTCGCCGGGCGGAGCCTGCTCTTCGCGCTGATGATCGGCACGCTGCTGCTGCCGTACCACGTACTGCTCATCCCGCAGTACGTGCTGTTCCAGAAACTGGAGCTGATCAACACCTACACCACGCTGCTGCTCGGCAAGTACCTCGCCACGGACGCCTTCTTCGTCTTCCTGATGATGCAGTTCATGCGGGGTCTGCCGAAGGAGCTGGACGAGGCGGCCCGGCTGGACGGCTGCGGACACCTGCGCATCTACTGGTCGATCGTGCTGCCGCTGTGCCGGCCCGCGCTCATCACCAGCGCGATCTTCACCTTCATCAACGCGTGGAACGACTTCATGGGCCCGCTGATCTACCTCAACGAACCCGATAAGTACACCGTCTCGCTCGGTCTGAAGATGTTCGTGGACCAGGACGGCATCGCCAACTACGGCAGCATGATCGCCATGTCGCTGGTCGCCCTGCTGCCCGTGCTGCTGTTCTTCCTGGCCTTCCAGCGCTACCTGATCGACGGCATGGCGACCTCGGGTCTGAAGGGCTGAGCCGATGCGGACGCTGCGCCTGGTGCGCTTCGGGGTCTTCGCCGAGTGCCTGCTCACCGGCGTGTGGATCGCCCTCGCGTCGCTGCCGCTGGTCACCCTGCCCGCGGCCGTCGCCGCAGGCGCCGCCCACCTGCGCCGCCACCTCGCCCACGAGCGCGGCGGGCTCCGCGAGTACGCGGCCGACGTGCGGGCCGCGGCCCGGCGCGGCTGGCTCGCCGGGCTGGCCGGATGGGCGGCGCTCGCCCTGGTGGCGGCGGACCTGGCGGTCGTACGGGCGGGAGGGTTGCCGGGCGGCACCTTCGCCGGCGCCGTCGGGGTGCTGGCGCTGCTCGCCCTCGCCGTCGCCGGGCTGCGGGCGGCCGTGGCGTGGCGGCCGGACGCCTCCTGGCGGGCGCTGACCGCCGTCGCCGTCCGGCGGACGGTACGGGACCCGGCGGGCTCCTTCCTGCTCGTGTGCGGGTTCGCCGTCGTCGCGGCGTCGGCGTGGTTCGCCCTGCCGCTCGCGGCACCCGCGCTCGGCATCGTCACGGCGGCGGCTCTCGCGCTGGAGCGGCGAGCACCCGTCTGAGCAGCGGCAGCGGAAGGGGGCGACCGGGCCGTACAGGCCGCCCCCGCCGGCCGGACCCGCCCCACGGCACCCCCACGCCACGGTTCCGTGGCACCCCCGTACGCCCGGAGCAGCACGTACACGGAAAGGACACCCATGACTCCCATCGCGCGCAGAGGCCTCCTCAAGGCCGCTGCGGCCGCCGGTGCCGCCGCACAGTTCAGCTGGACGCTCGGCCAGGACACCGCCCGGGCGGCCGCCCCGGCCGCCGCCCCCGCGGGGGACGCGCCGGTGAGCGTCGGCTGGCTGGAACCCGGCGGGCTCGGAGCCGCGCCCGGCTCCACCTTCGGCGTCCCGTGGCCCAAGGGCGCCCACCCGGCCGCGCAGACGTTCACCCTGACCACGGCCGACGGCGGGCGGAGCGTCCCCGTACAGACCTGGGCCACCGCCTACTGGCCCGACGGCTCCCTCAAGTGGACCGCCCACGCGGTCGGCCCCGAGGCGGCCGGGACCGGGAAGTTCACCCTCACCGCCGGGGCCCCGGCCGCCACCGCCCGACAGGTCACCGTCACCGAGACCGACCGCCGGATCACCGTCGACACCGGCACGGTCAGGGCCGTCGTCTCCAAGGACGGCCAGAAGCTCGTCGAGTCCGTCACCCGGGACGGGACCAGGATCGCCACCGACGGGCGGCTCGTCCTGCTGCGCCAGGGCGACCTCGACGACGGCGACCAGGGCAACGCCAAGTGGGAGCGGTTCGACGGCGAGATCAGCGGCGCGACCGTCGAACAGCGCGGCCCCGTACGGGCGGTCGTCCGTGTCGACGGCAAGCACCGCAAGGGCCGCCGCCGCTGGCTGCCGTTCAGCGTACGGCTGTACTTCTACGCGGGCGCCGAGTCGTTCCGCATGGTCCACACCATCACCTACGACGGCGACCAGGACAAGGACTTCATCCGCGGCCTCGGCGTCCGCTTCACCGTGCCCATGCGCGACGCCGCGTACGACCGCCACATCCGCATCGCGGGCGAGGGCGAGGGCTTCCTCACCGAGGCCGTCCAGGGGATCACCGGGCTGCGCCGCGACCCCGGTGCCGCCGTCCGCGCCGCACAGGTCAGAGGCGAGAAGCTGCCCGACCCGGCGACCTGGGACCAGCGCGTCACCAGCCGCCTGGCATACGTTCCGCGGTGGGGTGACTACACCCTCGCCCAGCTGTCCGCCGACGGCTTCACCCTCCGCAAGCGCACCGGCCCCGGCCACGGCTGGATCACGGCGGGGGGCGGCGGGCGGGCGAGCGGCTTCGGGTACGTCGGAGGGGCCGGCGGCGGACTCTCGTTCGGACTGCGGGACTTCTGGGAGAAACACCCCGCCCAACTCGACATCCGGGGCGCGGCCGGAGACGAGGCGGAGGTGACGCTGTGGCTCTGGTCGCCCGAGGCGCAGCCCATGGACCTGCGCTTCTACCACGACGGCATGGGCCAGGACACCCACCCCGAGCAGCTCGAAGGCCTCAACATCACCTACGAGGACTACGAGCCCGGGTTCGGCACCCCCTACGGCATCGCCCGCACCAGCGAGCTGATGTTCTGGGCCAACGCCGCCACCCCGTCCGCCGACGCCCTCGTCGCCCAGGCCGCCGCCGTCCGCACCCCTCCCCAGCTCGCCGCGAGCCCCGCCGACCTCGCCCGCGCGGGTGTCTTCGGCGGCCTGTTCTCACCCGTCGACCGCTCGGTACCCGCGAAGGCGAGGATCGAGGACCAGCTCGACTTCCTCTTCACCTACTACAAGGACCAGGTCGAGCAACGCCGCTGGTACGGCTTCTGGGACTACGGCGACATCATGCACACCTACGACGAGGACCGCCACCAGTGGCGGTACGACGTCGGCGGCTACGCCTGGGACAACTCCGAACTCTCGCCCGACCTGTGGCTCTGGTACGCCTATCTCCGCTCCGGCCGCGCCGACGTCTTCCGGTTCGCCGAAGCCATGACCCGCCACACCGGCGAGGTCGACGTGTACCACCTGGGGAAGTGGGCCGGGCTCGGCACCCGGCACGGCGTACAGCACTTCGCGTGCAGCGCGAAGCAGCAGCGGATCTCGACCGCCGTCTACCGCCGCCCGTACTACTTCCTCACCGCCGACGAGCGGGTCGGCGACCTCATGCGCGACCTGGTCGACTCCGACGAGACGTTCCTCGTCCTCGACCCGATCCGCAAGATCCGCACCGAGCCCTACACCCCGGACCGCAACGCCCTGTCCATCGGCTTCGGCACCGACTGGAGCGGCCTGGCGGCGGCCTGGCTCACCGAGTGGGAACGCCGGGGGCCCAAGGCCGCCAAGGCGGAGGCACGGCTGCGTTCCACCATGGAGACCATCGCCGCCCAGCCCAACGGCTTCGTCCAGGGCACCGGCCTGTACGACCTCGACACCGGACGCTTCGCGGTCGCGGACAAGCCGGTCGTCGGCGTCTCCCACCTGTCGGCCATGTTCGGGCTCGTCGAGATGTGCGCCGAGCTCATCGACCTGATCGACCTGCCCGCGTTCAAGGACGCCTGGCTGGACTACTGCCGCTACTTCAACGCCACCAAGGCGGAACAGACGGCACGGTACGGCTCGCACTTCGGCAATCTGCTGCTCTTCCAGGGCCATTCGCGCCAGGACGCCTACGCGGCGGCTCAGCTGCGGGACGACCGACTGGCGGCGCGCGCCTGGCAGAAGTTCCTGAACAGCGACGGGTACACCACCGCCATGAAGTGGGACAAGACACCCGTCGAAGGGCCCGCCGCCCTCGAACCCGGCTACGAACACCTGTGGATCAGTACCAACACCACGGCCCTGTTCGGCCTGGCGGCCATCCAGAACCTGGCACTGATCGGCGACAGGATCCCGCGCTGAACCCGCCCCGCCCCACCGCCGGTTGCCGGGGCGGGGCGGGACACCGGTCGGCCGGCGACCCGCCACGAGGCGCTCGCCCGCTTGCCGACGGCCGGCCGGGGCGCACCGGACCCGACCTCCCGGTCACCGCCGTGCACGGCCGCGAGCCGCGGCCCACCGCCGGCACCGTGGTCGTTCCGCCCTCCGGTCCAGCAGCGCGTGACCCGGGCCCGGCGTTCGCCGAGGTCCCCCGGCCGCGCCCTCACCCGGGCACGCGCGTGACCGTCAGCGCCGGGGTGAACGCGATCCGGGTGAGCGCCCCGTCGTCCGCCCACCGCACCTCGACCAGTTCGCCGTCCGCCCGCTCCACGGACGCCGTGCCCTCGAGCGGTACCGCGCCCGGGGCCGCCGTCAGGGACGCCAGCGCCACCAGCACGACCGTGCCGCCCACCTCGGACGGCGCGGCGGTCAGCCGGGGGAGCACCGCCCAGCGGGTGAACGCCGTGCCCGCGGGGGCGCGCAGCCGCTCGGCGTCCGCCTCCTCCCACCCGTGCAGGCCGAGCAACTGCGAGGTGAGCGGCTCGTCCGGGCCGGTCGCCCAGCCCGACAGGCGCACCCGGGCCCCGCGTTGCAGACCCACCAAACGGTGCACCCGCAGCTCGTACCGGCCGCGGGCCACCGTCACGCTCTCCACCCGCAGCCCCGGCACCATCGGCGGCCCGGCCGGGAACACCGGCCGGTGCCACGAGGCGGCCCAGCCCCAGCCGTCCCCGTGTCCCGCGCCCAGCGGCCGGATCCGGCAGCGCGCCGACGCCACCCCGCCGACCTCGACGGCCAGGTGGTTGTCGGGCGCGTTGGCGGCCGAGGACGGCCCCGTACGGGTGGAGTAGGCGAGCCGCCCGTACAGCACGTCGTGCCCCTCGGCGGTGTCTCCCGCGAACGGCGGCAGGGCGTCACTGCCGTGGTTGTGCAGCCGGGCGACGCCGTCCGCGCCGGTCGTCTGGACCAGCAGCCCCGGCGCGGGCAGCGCCAGCACGCGGTCGCCGCGCTCGGCGGGCGCCGCCTCCTCCCGTACCGTCCACAGAGGATCGTCCGCCGGGACGAGCAGCGCCACGAAGGCCTTGGAGGCCCAGTACGGCGAGGCGGGGCCGGAGTACGACTGGAGTGTCGGCCCGTGCGGACCGTGCCAGCCGGACGTCAGCAGCCCGTCGCGGGTGTCGACCGCGCCCCGGTCCAGGAAGTACCGCAGGCAGCCGCTCAGCAGCCGCCGGGAGACCCCGGGTGCCAGCGGGGTGTGCCCGGTCAGCGCGCCCAGCCCGACCGCGGCCGCCGCGGCGAACCGGTACGTCAGCGACCGCCCGAAGTACACCGGCGCCCCGTCGCCGCCGAACAGCAGCGAGAAGCCCTCCAGGTGCTCGCGCAGCCGCGGCCCGTACACGGCCGGCAGCGCCTGGTCGCCCGCCAAGTGGGCGTGCAGCACCGGGTACAGGTGCAGGGCCCAGCCGTTGTAGTGGTCGAACGCCCGGCCGTCGCCGTCCGCGTACCAGCCGTCGCCCCGGTACCAGCCCTCCAGCAGTTCCAGGGCCCGCTCGACCGCCCGGTCCGTCTCCGCGTCCCCGCGCCCCACGGACTGGAGGAACCCGGCGACGGTGAGCGGGAAGAGGTACCAGTTGTTCGGGGCGGGGGTGTGCCGCAGCGCACCGCGCAGCCACTGTTCGGCACGGTCCTGTACGTCGCCGTCGAGGCGGTCCCACAGCCACGGCCGGGTCAGCCGCAGCCCGAGAGCCACGGACGCGGACTCGACCATCGGCTGGCCCTGGACGCGGTGGCCGAGGATCAGCGGCCACGACTCGGCGTCCTCGCGGCCGGGCGTGCGCGTCCCGGCGGCCAGCCCGTCCCCGTACCGGCCGAGCAGCCCGTACGGGTCCTCGCCACCGGCGCCCGCGACCCGGAACGCGGCCGCCAGGAACGTGCGCGCGTACCCCTCCAGCCCGTCGGAGCGGACCCCCGAGACGGACGGCCGTCCCGGCAGGTCCAGCAGCGCCCCGCGGGGCGTCGCCCAGCGCCAGGCGGCCCGGACCAGCCCGTCGGCCGCCGCCTCCCAGTGGACGCGGGTGAATCCGGTGTACGGGCTCGGCTCCCGGTCGTCGGGAGGCAGTCGCAGGCGCCCGCTCATGCGGGGTACGCCCTCCTGCCCGGGCGTACCGGGCGTACCGGGCGTACGTGGCACACGGGCCGGGCGGGGCGTACGGGACCGGCGGGGCCTGCGGGACGGGCGGGACCGCCGCCCCGGGGCCGGCGGGCCG